>NZ_JAFCUQ010000003.1:0-393808 GCF_049896625.1 Pseudomonas sp. TWP3-1 | reverse complement strand
TTTGCGTCGGCTCTCTAAACCAGAGCAACCAGATTGCGGTGTGTGAAGACGCAATGAACCGAAAGTTCGATCTCGCAAAAACACCGAAAGCTGTCACATACCCAATTTGCTGAAGCGAGACCTTCTGGTCACGACTCAGTACCCGAATTTCTTGACGACCATAGAGCATTGGAACCACCTGATCCCATCCCGAACTCAGCAGTGAAACGATGCATCGCCGATGGTAGTGTGGGGTTTCCCCATGTGAGAGTAGGTCATCGTCAAGATTAAATTCCGAAACCCCAATTGCGAAAGCAGTTGGGGTTTTGTTTTGCCCGCAGGAAAGTTCGTACAGCATTCTCGGACGCGATCAGGCTGCCGCCAACGGCCGACAATGCTAAGGTTCTGACCTAGCTTTTGTACTTTTCCAAGGAAGCCTTCATGCCGGACGCCAAGTCCCTCAACGCTGCATTCATGGTGGTTCAGAGCAACAGCCTGGACGAACTGCGCAGCCTGGTGGTCAGCATAATGCGGCGCTATCCACTGGCTCCCTTGGAGAATGAAATTGCGCTGGTGCAAAGTAACGGTATCGCCCAGTGGCTGAAGCTGGCCTTGGCCGAAGATCCTGAAGACGATGATTCGGGTGGTTGCGGCATCGCGGCCGCCATCGATGTGCAATTGCCGGGCAGCTTCATGTGGCAGCTTTACCGAATGGTGCTGGGACGAGATGAAATCCCCGCCAAATCCTTACTCGATAAAGCCCCTCTGACTTGGCGCCTGATGCGTCTATTGCCGCAAGTTATCGATCAACCGCATTTCGAACCACTCCAGCGCTTCCTTACGCGCGATACCGATATGCGCAAGCGCTATCAGTTGTCCGAACGTCTGGCGGATCTCTTCGACCAATATCAGGTATACCGTGCCGACTGGCTGGAAGATTGGGCCGAAGGACGTCATCAGTTACGAAGTGTCAGAGGCGAAGTGAAGCCGCTGCCCCCCACCAGTTGCTGGCAGGCAGAACTGTGGCGCGCGCTGCTCCAGGACGTGGGTGAGAAAGGCATGGCGCAGAGCCGAGCCGGCGTGCACCAGCGATTCATCGAACGCATCACCACGCTTGAAGAAGCGCCACCAGGCTTGCCGTCTCGTGTGATCGTGTTCGGGATATCTTCACTGCCCGCGCAAGTACTGGAAGCATTGGCCGGGCTGGCACGTTTCAGCCAAGTCCTCTTGTGTGTACACAACCCCTGCCGTTATCACTGGGCCGATATCGTCGCTGACAAAGATCTGCTTCGGCACCAATACAAGCGTCAGGCGCGCAAGAGCGGCATGCCCGTCGTTCTGGATCCGGAACTGTTGCATCAGCACGCGCACCCACTGCTTGCCGCATGGGGAAAACAGGGCCGCGACTACATCAATCTGCTCGACAGCTACGACGATCCTGATGGCTATCGCAGTGCATTTCGCGACGGCCGTATCGACCTGTTCAGCGACACTGATCCGCTGAATATGCTCAACCAGCTACAGAACGATATTCTCGAACTGCGCCCGCTCAGTGAAACCCGCGAGCATTGGCCTGCGGTCGATCTGACGCAAGACCAATCAATCCGCTTTCACGTCGCTCACAGCGCTCAGCGTGAAGTGGAAATTCTGCATGATCAGTTGCTAGCTCGTTTCAGTGCCAACCGTGAATTACGCCCGCGCGATGTGATCGTGATGGTGCCGGACATCGACAGCTACGCCCCGCATATCCGTGCCGTGTTCGGTCAACTGGATCGCTACGATCCGCGCTTCATCCCGTTCACATTGGCCGACCAGGGCCAGCGCGGCCGTGATCCTTTACTGATCGCGGTCGAGCACCTGCTCAAGCTCCCGGACAGCCGTTTCCCGGTCAGCGAAATCCTCGACCTGCTCGATGTCCCCGCATTGCGCGCCCGGTTTGGTATGGAAGAACGTGATTTACCAACGCTGCATCGCTGGATCGAGGGCGCAGGCGTACGTTGGGGCATGGATGCCGAGCAAAGAGCCGGGCTGGGACTACCTCAAGAACTGGAGCAGAACAGCTGGCGTTTCGGTCTGCGGCGAATGCTGCTCGGTTATGCCGTAGGCAATTCTTCAGCCTGTGCCGGCATAGAACCCTACGATGAAATCGGTGGTCTTGACGCAGCTTTGATCGGCCCGCTGGTTGCCTTGCTTGATGCGCTGGAGCTTTCCCATCAGCAACTCTCACAACCAGCCAAACCTCAGGAATGGGGGGGCCGCTTGCAGGCGCTCACGCAGCTGTTTTTCAAAGCCAGCAACGAGCACGACGACTACCTGCTGACTCAACTCGAGGAGCTGCGTGAAACATGGCTAGAGACCTGCGAGTCAGTCCGCTTACTCGACGAACTGCCGCTGACGGTAGTCCGTGAAGCCTGGCTGGCCGGGCTGGATCAGGGGCGCTTGTCCCAGCGCTTCCTCGCCGGTGCAGTGAACTTCTGCACCCTGATGCCGATGCGCGCCATTCCGTTCAAGCTTGTTTGTCTGTTGGGCATGAATGACGGCGACTATCCTCGGGCACAACCGCCGCTGGACTTCGACCTGATGGGCAGTGACTACCGCCCCGGCGACCGTTCCCGTCGGGAAGACGACCGCTATCTGCTGCTCGAAGCGCTCCTTTCCGCTCGTCATCAGCTCTACATCAGTTGGGTCGGGCGCAGCATTCGCGACAACAGTGAGCGTCCCGCCTCCGTGCTGATTGGACAACTAAGAGATCACCTCGCCAATGGCTGGCGATTGAGCGATGAAAGCCAGGATCTGCTGCACGGCATGACTGAAGAGCACCCACTCCAGCCATTCAGTGCACGCTATTTTCATGAAGGCGACGAACTGTTCAGCTACGCCAGTGAGTGGCAGGTGTTGCATCAACATCACATGCCGGCCAACGCGGCGACGATGCTCGAGCCCCATATTCAAGAGGAACCACTGAGTCTCGCGCTGCTTCAGGATTTCCTGCGCAACCCGGTTCGGCACTTCTTCACACAAAGATTGAAAGTTTACTTCGAAGCCGCGCAAGCTCCTCTGGCAGACGAAGAACCCTTCGTTCTGGATGCGCTACAACGCTACTCCCTTAGCGACAGTTTGCTCGAAGCCGCTCTACGCCAGCCGGATAACATTGATCAAGCCCTGGCAGCTCAAGCACTGCGCTTGCAAAACAGTGGCCTGCTGCCGATGGCCGGTTTCGGCGCAAGTCTGCAACGGGAGTTGATCGAGCCGCTGCCGGATTTGCTGCAGCGTTATCAACAGCTGCTGACGCTTTGGCCGACTCCGATGACCAGCGCAATACCGGTCAGTCTCGAACTCCGAGGGTTGCGCCTGGAAGGATGGCTGGGTGGTTTGCACCTGCGCGCCGATGGCGGTGTGCTGTCGGTGACGACAATCCCCAACAGCATCGGCTCGATCAAAAATCGCAAGTGGCATCGACTGATCAAACCCTGGGTCAATCATCTGGTGGCAGGCGCGAGCGGGCTTTCCTTGACCACTGCATTGGTGGCCAGCGATGAGACGTTGTTGCTTGAACCCATGGCTGAGGACAAGGCCCTGAGCATCCTGGAAAACGTACTGCTCGCCTGGCAAACCGGAATGCGCCAGCCACTGCCGATCGCGGTGAAAACCGCGTTCGCCTGGCTAAGTCAGAGCGACCCGCTAAAAGCCGAAGCCGCCGCCCGTAAAACCTACGAAGGTGACGGCCAGACCAGCGAAGGCGAGCGACGTGAAAGCCCAGCCCTGACCCGCCAATTCGCCGACTACGACGCGCTATTGGCGGACGAGACTTTTCCCGACTGGTGCGACGCCTTGTATCGACCATTACTCGCAGCCCCGTGGCGTTCATTGAACGGAGAGGGTTCATGAGTAAGCAAAAGCCCCTCGCACTGGCGTTCCCTCTGCGCGGCAGCCAACTGATCGAAGCCAGTGCCGGCACCGGCAAGACGTTCACCATCTCCGCACTCTACCTGCGCCTGATCCTCGGCCACGGTGACGAGTCGAGCGGTTTTGGTCGTGAGCTGCTGCCGCCGCAAATTCTCGTGGTGACCTTCACCGATGCCGCGACCAAAGAGCTGCGCGAACGGATTCGCACCCGTCTGTCTGAAGCAGCCCGTTTCTTCCGTGACGAAACACCCGCGCCCGATGCGCTGATTGCCGATTTGCGCGAAGAATACGATCCTCAGCAGTGGCCCGGTTGCGCAAACCGCCTGGACATCGCCGCGCAATGGATGGACGAAGCCGCGGTCTCGACGATCCATAGTTGGTGCCAGCGCATGCTGCGCGAGCACGCGTTCGACAGCGGCAGTCTGTTCACCCAGACCCTGGAAACCGATCACAGCGATCTGCTCGGCGAAGTGCTGCGCGATTACTGGCGGCTGTTCTGCTATCCAATGCAGGGCGATGTGCTGAATTGGGTTCGCGGCAATTGGGGTGGCCCGGCAGCTCTGTTACCTCGTGTTCGTGGCCTGTTTGGCATCGAGCGTGAAAGTGACGATGACAAAGCCCCGGCCGAGCTGATTGCCGAGTGTCTGCAAGAACGGCGCAACGCGTTGATCGAACTAAAGATGCCTTGGCGCGAGTGGGCAGACGAATTGCTCGCGATCTGCCACCAAGGCATCGCAAGCAAAGCAGTTGATGGGCGCAAGATGCAGGCGCGCTACTTCGAACCCTGGTTCGAAAAGCTCAAGATGTGGGCCGAAGACGAGAGCCTCGAACAACTCGACATCGGCACCGGCTTCACCCGGCTGACCCCAGATGGCATGGCCGAAGCCTGGAAAACTGATCCACCAAGCCATCCAGGGCTGGATGCAATGCCGGGCCTCAAGTCGAGTCTTGATGCTCTGCCTACTCCCGATGCCGCCGTGTTGCAACACGCCGCCAAATGGGTCGGTGCACGTTTCGAAGAAGAGAAGCGTCGCCGCGCCGAAATGGGCTTCGACGATATGTTGCTGCGTCTGGATGCAGCCCTGCAATCGGAAGGCGGCGAGCGTCTGGCTACGTTGATCCGCGAACAGTTTCCGGTCGCCTTGATCGATGAATTCCAGGACACCGACCCGGTGCAGTACCGGATCTTCGAGAGCATTTATCGCATCGAAGACAACAACCCTGAAACCGGGCTGTTTCTGATCGGTGATCCAAAGCAGGCGATCTACGCTTTCCGTGGTGCGGACATCTACACCTACCTGCGCGCCCGACAAGCCACCACCGGCCGATTGCACACTCTGGGTACCAACTTCCGTTCAAGCCACGGCATGGTTGACGCGGTCAATCATGTCTTCGAACGCGCTGAGTCCCGTAACGAAGGGCGCGGCGCGTTTTTGTTTCGAGAGCCAAGCGGCGTCAACCCGGTACCGTTTCAGCCGGTGCAATCTCAGGGGCGTAAGGAGCGATTGCAGATCGGCGGACAAGACGTTCCAGCCTTGAATATCTGGCAGCTCTCCACCGAGCAACCAATCTCCGGTGTGGTGTATCGCCAACAATTGGCCGCCGCTTGCGCCAGTGAAATCACCACGCTGCTCAATGGCGGACAAACTGGTGATGCAGGGTTTGCGCAAGAGGGCAAAGAGCTGCGCGGCCTGCGCCCGGCGGACATTGCAATTCTGGTGCGCGACGGTAAAGAAGCTCAAGCAGTGCGCGGTGAACTTGCGGCTCGCGGCGTACGTAGCGTCTATCTGTCGGACAAGGATTCAGTCTTCGCCGCTCAGGAAGCCCACGACCTGCTGAGCTGGCTCAAGGCGTGTGCCGAGCCGGATGTCGAGCGCGCGTTGAAAGCGGCGCTGGCCTGCCTGACCCTGAATCTGCCATTGGCTGAACTGGAGCGGCTGAATCAGGACGAGTTGGTGTGGGAAGCTAGGGTCATGCAGTTCCGCGGCTATCGCGATCTGTGGCGCAAGCAAGGCGTGCTGCCGATGTTGCGGCGCCTGCTGCACGATTTTCACCTGCCGCAGATTCTCATCACGCGCACCGACGGCGAGCGGGTGCTGACCAATCTGCTGCACCTCTCGGAATTGCTCCAGCAAGCGGCGGCTGAACTCGATGGCGAGCAGGCCCTGATCCGCCATCTGGCTGAGCATCTGGCGCTATCGGGTCAGGCGGGCGAAGAACAGATCCTGCGCCTGGAAAGCGACGAGCAACTGGTCAAGGTTGTGACCATCCACAAATCCAAAGGCCTGGAATATCCGCTGGTTTTTCTGCCGTTCATTTGCTCGGCGAAACCAGTGGATGGCAGTCGCTTGCCGCTGCATTACCACGACACATCCGGCAAGGCGCAGGTCAGTCTCAAGCCTACCGCTGAACTGATTGCGCTGGCCGACGATGAACGCCTCGCAGAAGATCTGCGCTTGCTCTACGTCGCTCTGACCCGCGCGCAACACGCTTGCTGGCTCGGCGTGACGGATCTCAAACGCGGCAATAACAACAGTTCGGTGCTGCATCTTTCGGCACTTGGCTATCTGTTGGGCGGCGGAGCGATATTGCGTGAGTCCAGTGCACTCAACCGCTGGCTGGAGGACTTGCAGGAAAACGCTCCTGCGCTAAAGGTCAGCGAGATGCCCTTGGCGACCAGCGAGTTTTATCTGCCGCCACGCAACGAAGCGACACTCAGTGCGACCTTGGTGCCCAAACGCAAGGCCAGCGAAAACTGGTGGATCGCCTCCTACAGTGCGTTGCGTATCAGCGATGTATTGAGCGTTGGCAGTGATGAGGCGCCGGACAGTCCGCAAGCGCAAAAACTCTTCGACGACGAGCGTCTCGACCCGGACGCTCCGCGCGAAATCATCACCGGCGGTGCCGATATCCACCGGTTTCCGCGTGGCCCGAATCCCGGAACGTTTCTGCATGGTTTGCTGGAATGGGCGGGCGATGAAGGTTTCGCCGTGTCGCGCAAGGCGCTGGAAGATGCGATTGCGCGACGCTGCAATCTGCGCGGCTGGCAAGGCTGGATCACCACCCTCAGCGACTGGCTGCAACACTTGCTAAAGACGCCGCTACCCGCAGGGATTGGTCAGCCGCCGGTGACGCTCGAACAGCTCAAACAGTATCGCGTCGAGATGGAGTTCTGGTTCGCCAGCCACAAAGTCGATGTGCTCAAACTCGACGAACTGGTGCGCCAACACACTCACAACGGCGTCGCCCGAGTCGCCGCCGAGCCAGTGCAACTCAATGGCATGTTCAAAGGCTTCATCGACCTGACTTTCGAACACGAAGGTCGCTATTACGTGGCGGATTACAAATCCAACTGGCTGGGTGCCGATGACAGCGCCTACACCGAACAGGCCATGGAGCAGTCGATCCTCGATAATCGCTATGACCTGCAATACGTGCTGTACCTCCTGGCCCTGCACCGTCAGCTCAAAGCACGACTTCCCGAGTACGACTACGACCGGCACATCGGCGGTGCGCTGTACCTGTTCTTGCGCGGAACCCGGGCCACTAGCCAAGGCGTGTATTTTGCCCGCCCACCGCGAGAGCTGATCGAGCGACTGGACCGCATGTTCCAGGGCAAAGCTGAACCCAAGGCCGAGCCTGCATGGGAACAAGGAATCTTGCTATGAGCCGGACATTCGCCGACGGACTATCGGCCCCACTAGACGCAGACGCGCTGGCCAACCTGACGCCCCTCACCCGCGCCGATGATCTGCTGCTGTTGCTCGGCCATTGGGTCGAGCGCGGCTGGTTACGCTCGCTGGACAAGGCGTTCGTCGGGTTTCTGCACGAGCTGGCACCCGAAGTTGACCCGCTGGTGCTGCTCGCCGCCGCGTTGACCAGTCACCAACTGGGTCATGGCCACGTCTGCCTCGATCTGTTCGAAACCCTTGAAGCTCCGGATTTCGCTCTGTCATTGCCACCGGAAGGTGATCAACAAGCTGGGGTTTTATTACCATCGCAGTTGCTCGTGACGCTTGATGGCGCGCATTGGTGCAAGGTATTAGCCGAGAGTTCGCTGGTAGCGCAGGCGGCCGATGTCAGTGATTCAGCCTCGCAACGTCCGCTGGTGTTGTCGGGCAAACGCTTGTACCTGCGTCGCTACTGGGCCTACGAGCGACGCATAGACAATGCGTTGCGCCAACGCCTCGCACAGCAAGAACCAACACCGCAAGACCTGTCGCAGCGACTTAACGAACTGTTCGGCTCGGCGCAACAGACAGACGTGATCGACTGGCAAAAACTGGCCTGCGCGCTGGCGACCCGAGGTGCCTTCAGCATCGTCACCGGTGGCCCGGGGACCGGTAAAACCACCACGGTGGTGCGCCTGCTGGCTTTGCTGCAGTCGCCAGCCGTTCAGGCCGGCAAGCCACTGCGTATCCGTCTGGCAGCGCCTACTGGTAAAGCGGCGGCGCGCCTGACCGAATCCATCAGCCAGCAAGTGCAGTCACTGGACATCGCCGAAACGGTTCGCGAGAAGATCCCTTCGGACGTGACGACCGTGCACCGCCTGCTCGGCAGCCGTCCCGGCACGCGGCATTTCCGCCACCACGCCGGTAATCGTCTGCCGCTGGACGTGCTGGTGGTCGATGAAGCCTCGATGATCGACCTGGAAATGATGGCTAACCTGCTCGATGCCCTGCCGCCGCACGCTCGCCTGGTATTGCTCGGTGACAAGGATCAACTGGCCTCTGTGGAGGCCGGCGCGGTGTTGGGCGATCTGTGCCGCGACGCCGAGGCTGGTTACTACAGTCCGCAGACGCGCCAGTGGCTGGAGTCAGTAAGCGGTGAGTCCCTGGCCGCCAGCGAGTTGCACGAAGACACCGACGGATCGCACCCGCTCGCCCAGCAAGTGGTGATGCTGCGACACTCGCGGCGCTTCGGCGAGGGCAGTGGCATTGGGCAACTTGCGCGCCGGGTGAATCGGCAATTGCCGGACGAGGCACGGCAGCTTTTGAGCGCCGGCGGCTACGATGATGTGTTCTCGTTGTCGCTCAAGGGCGAGCGCGATCAGGCCCTTGAACGCCTCGTTCTCGATGGACACGGCGCAGGCCCGCAAGGCTACCGGCATTACCTGAGCGTCCTGCGCCAGCAACGTCCATCAACCGCCACACCACTTGAAGACCCGCAATGGATCGAATGGGCGCGGGATGTTTTGCAGGCATTCGACACCTTCCAGTTACTCTGTGCCGTGCGCAAAGGCCCATGGGGTGTCGAGGGCCTGAACCAGCGCATCACCGACGCACTGCTCAAGGCTCGACTGATCGACAGCGATCAGCAATGGTACGAAGGTCGGCCCGTTTTGATGACCCGCAACGACTACGGTCTGGGTCTGATGAACGGCGATATCGGCATCGCGCTCAAGCTGCCCGAGCGCGAAGGGCCGGACGCCGGTAAACCAGTGCTGCGCGTGGCATTCCCGCGCAATGATGGTCGCGGCGGGGTGCGCTTCGTATTGCCGAGCCGGCTCAACGACGTTGAAACCGTGTACGCGATGACCGTACACAAATCCCAGGGCTCCGAATTCGCGCATACCGCGCTGATCCTGCCCGATGCGCTGAATCCAGTGCTGACCAAAGAACTGATCTACACCGGAATCACCCGCGCCAAGCACTGGTTCACCCTGATCGAACCGCGTGCCGGCGTGTTTGAAGAGGCCGTACAACGCAAGGTCAAACGCCTGAGCGGGTTGATGCTTGAGCTGGAGCAGGGCGCTGATACTCACTTATGAACATTGCAGCGTTGGATGGCGATAACTGACCAACCGGTCAGAGGGCGCTGTATCGCTGGTGTTCCAACGCTGTGCTATCGTTGCGGCATCATTCCGTAACGATCCAAGAGTATCTCTGCATGAAGGTGGCCATCTGGGCGACAGAGCGCGTATATGGCTGCAAGCAGCTGGTGCTTGGCAGTCTGCTCCTGATGCTGGCAGGTATGGCCATCGCGCAAGCGCAAACGCCGCCGGGCATGGCTGAGCAACGAGCCAAGTCGGTTACTCAGGTCGTGCTTGGGATCCTCAGTTATGCGCGCTGGCCGGTCGAGCCGGCGCAGTTGCACCTGTGCATCGTCGGTCCCACCGAATACACCGATGATCTGGTAAAGGGCACGACCCAAGCCACGGGCCGTCCGGTTACCGTGCGCCGTTTGCTCGCCGACAATCCAGCCATCGTCAGTGAATGCAACGCGGTGTACATCGGCAAACTCACGGCGGATGAACGCAGCCGGCTGTTCGCTTCTTTGATTGGCCATCCGATATTGAGCATCAGCGAAAGCGACGATCAATGCACGGTCGGCAGCCTGTTCTGCCTGCGCGTCGGAGATGAGCAAGTGTCGTTCGAGGTCAACCTCGACTCCGTTGCCCGCAGTGGCGTGCGCATTCATCCAAGCGTGCTGCAGTTGTCCCGCCGCAAGCCGGCGGCGCCATGAAAAAGCATAACTCCACAGAACTGCCGAGCCTCGGCTCGGTTATCGGTCGCGGGCATTTGATTGTTGCGTTGATAGCGGTGGCGATGGCCAGCGTTTCGCTGACACTGCTCGGCGTATTGGCGTTGCGGGTTTATGCCGATCACAACCTGCACCTTATTGCCCGTTCGATCAGCTACACGGTCGAAGCGGCGGTGGTGTTCGACGACAAGACCGCCGCGTCCGAAGCGCTGGGCTTGATCGCCGGGACCGAAGAAGTCGCCCACGCGCAGGTCCTCGACAGCAACGGTGAATTGATCGCCAGTTGGCAGCGGCCGGAGAACGGTTTCATTACTGAATTGGAGATGCAGGTCGCCCGCGTCATCCTGGAAAAACCCGTGAGCCTGCCAATCGTGCATCAGGATCGTGAGATCGGCCGCGTCTTGCTCACCGGTCACGGCGGCAGTCTGATGCGCTTTCTGCTGAGTGGTCTGGCCGGGATCATTCTGTGTACCGCGATCAGCGCTTGGGTCGCGTTGTATCTGGCGCGTCGTCAATTGCGCGGGATCATCGGCCCACTGCACAGCCTCGCCAGCGTAGCCCACGCCGCTCGCAGCGAACGCGTACTGGATCGTCGTGTGCCGCCCGCCAAAATTGCCGAGCTCGACAATCTCGGTAACGACTTCAATGCCTTGCTCGACGAACTCGAATCCTGGCAATCGCATCTGCAGACCGAGAACGAAACTCTCGCCCATCAGGCCAGCCACGACAGCCTGACCGGATTGCCGAACCGCGGGTTTTTCGAAGGCCGACTCGTGCGCGCCCTGCGCAGCGCGCACAAAAACAACGAGCGGGTGGCGGTGTTGTTTCTCGACAGCGACCGTTTCAAAGGTATCAACGATAACTTCGGCCACGCTGCCGGCGATGCGGTGCTGGTCGCGGTGGCCAATCGGATACGCGCGCAGTTGCGCGAAGAAGATCTGGTGGCGCGTCTGGGCGGCGACGAGTTCGCCGTGCTGCTGACGCCGTTGCACAAGACCGCAGACGCCGAGCGCATCGCTGACAAGATTCTCGCGAGCATGGATATGCCCATCGCGTTGCCGGGCGACAGCAGTGTGGTGACCTCGCTCAGTATCGGCATCGCGGTTTATCCCGATCATGGCTCCACGCCCGGCGCCTTGCTGAATGCCGCCGACGCGGCCATGTACCAAGCCAAGCGCCTGTCGCGTGGCGCCCAATTCACTGCCGGGGCGGAGCACCCGGTCGAACCCGTTCAAACCAGGAGCTGATCTTCGTGTTCTCACTTTCTTCGCGTTTGTTTTTCTCTGTGATGCTAATGGCTGTGCTGGCCCTGACCGGTTGCCAGACCGCGCCGCAAAAAGGCCTGACCCCGGCGCAGATTGCCGTGCTCAAACAACAAGGCTTCGCCCCGACCGACGAGGGCTGGGAGTTTGGTCTGTCGGGCAAAGTGCTGTTTGGCAGTGATGTCGAAAGCCTTAACCAGCAGAGTACCGAGATTGTCGAAAGGATCGGCAAGGCACTCTTGGGGATTGGCATCGAGCGCGTGCGGGTCGACGGGCATACCGACGCCTCTGGCAAGGAAACCTACAACCAGCAACTGTCGCTGCGCCGGGCCAAAAGCGTGGCCAACGTGTTGAGCAGCGTCGGCATGAAGCAAGAGAACATTCAGTTGCAGGGGTTGGGCAGTCGCGAACCGGTGGCGTCCAACGACACCGCCGCCGGCCGCACCGAAAACCGCCGCGTCTCGATCGTGGTCAGCGCCGACTAATCGGCGAACAACATCTCGCGAGTCTGCCCCATCAGCAGACCCTGATTCCGCTCAGTCACCTCGCGGATGTAATCCCACAACAGGGTGATCCGCTTCAACTTGCGCAGATCTTCCCGGCAGTACATCCAGAACTGCCGGGTGATGTCGATTTCCTCCGGCAGCACCGGCAGCAGGCGCGGATCCTGTGCGGCGAGGAAGCACGGCAGAATCGCCAGCGAACGCCCTTGCTGCCCCGCTACGAATTGCGCGATCACGCTGGTGCTGCGCAAGTTCGCGCTGGCGCCGGGCAGCACGTTCCCCAGATACAGCAGCTCCGAGCTGAACGCCAGATCGTCCACATAACTGATGAATTGATGCTCGCTCAAGTCGGCGGGACGGCGGATCGGCGGGTGTTGGTCCAGATAGTCCTGAGTCGCGTACAGCTGCAAACGGTAGTCGCAGAGTTTGCAGCATACATACGGCCCGTGTTCCGGCCGTTCCAGAGCGATGACGATGTCGGCCTCGCGTTTGGACAGGCTGATGAAGTGCGGCAGCGGCAGGATGTCCACCGAGATCGCCGGGTAAGCATCGACGAAATGGCTCAGTTGCGGCGTGATAAAGAAACTGCCGAAGCCTTCGGTGCAGCCCATGCGCACATGCCCTGACAGCGCGACGCCTGAGCCGGACACCTGCTCACAGGCCATGTGCAGCGTGCTTTCAATTGACTCGGCATAACCGAGCAAGCGCTGGCCTTCAGTGGTCAGGACAAAACCGTTGGTGCGTGACTTTTCGAACAGCAAGGTGCCGAGCGCCGCTTCCAGCGAACTGATGCGCCGCGACACGGTTGTGTAGTCCACCGCCAGGCGTTTGGCCGCAGTGCTGGCCTTGCGGGTACGGGCGACTTCGAGGAAAAACTTGAGGTCATCCCAGTTCAGCGAACCTAAAGACGTGATGTTTTTTTGCATGATGGACGGGCTTATATGTGCGTACTTATTAGAAGTTTGCACATCTATACTCCAAAAACCGTCCGACAACCAATTCGTGACACACGGCTTTGCTCCCTCGATAAAAACAATTCCAGGAGAACCGCATGAACGCTTCGCTTACGCCTACCGACACCACGATTCAAACGGTCAAGCTGCTGATCAACGGCGAGTGGGTCGAATCCCAGACCAGCGAATGGCACGACATCGTCAACCCGGCGACCCAGCAAGTGCTGGCCAGAGTGCCGTTTGCCACTGCTGATGAAGTCGACGCCGCCATCAGCGCCGCACACCGCGCGTTCCAGACCTGGAAGCTGACACCAATCGGTGCGCGCATGCGCATCATGCTCAAGCTGCAAGCGCTGATCCGTGAGCACTCCAAACGCATCGCCGTGGTGCTGAGCGCCGAGCAGGGCAAAACCATTGCCGACGCCGAGGGCGATATCTTCCGAGGTCTGGAAGTGGTCGAGCATGCGTGCTCCATCGGCAGCCTGCAAATGGGCGAGTTCGCCGAGAACGTCGCTGGCGGCGTTGATACTTACACCCTGCGTCAGCCAATCGGCGTCTGCGCCGGCATCACTCCGTTCAACTTCCCGGCGATGATTCCGCTTTGGATGTTCCCGATGGCCATCGCCTGCGGCAACACCTTCGTACTCAAACCGTCCGAACAAGATCCGCTGTCGACCATGCTGCTGGTGGAGCTGGCAATCGAGGCCGGCGTTCCGGCGGGCGTGCTCAACGTTGTGCACGGCGGCAAGGACGTGGTCGATGGTCTGTGCACGCACAAAGACATCAAGGCGATTTCGTTCGTCGGTTCGACCGCTGTCGGCACCCATGTTTATGACCTGGCTGGTAAACACGGCAAGCGCGTGCAATCGATGATGGGCGCGAAGAACCACGCCGTGGTGCTGGCGGACGCCAATCGCGAGCAAGCCCTGAATGCCTTGGTCGGCGCCGGTTTCGGTGCCGCTGGGCAACGCTGCATGGCCACCTCGGTAGTAGTGCTGGTCGGTGCCGCCAAACAATGGTTGCCGGATCTGAAAGCGCTGGCGCAGAAGCTCAAGGTCAACGCTGGCAACGAGCCGGGCACCGATGTTGGCCCGGTGATTTCGAAAAAGGCCAAGGCGCGGATCCTCGATCTGATCGAAAGCGGCATCAAAGAAGGCGCGAAGCTGGAGCTCGACGGTCGCGAGATCAGCGTGCCGGGTTACGAAAAAGGCAATTTCGTCGGCCCGACCCTGTTCTCCGGTGTGACCACCGACATGCAGATCTACACCCAGGAAATCTTCGGCCCGGTGCTGGTGGTGCTGGAAGTCGACACCCTCGATCAGGCGATTGCGCTGGTCAACGCCAACCCGTTCGGCAACGGCACCGGCCTGTTCACTCAGAGCGGCGCAGCGGCGCGTAAATTCCAGACTGAAATCGACGTCGGCCAGGTCGGCATCAACATTCCGATTCCAGTGCCGGTGCCGTTCTTCAGTTTCACCGGTTCGCGCGGTTCGAAGCTCGGCGACCTCGGCCCGTACGGCAAGCAAGTGGTGCAGTTCTACACCCAGACCAAAACCGTGACGGCGCGCTGGTTCGATGACGACAGCGTCAACGACGGCGTGAACACCACCATCAATCTGCGCTGAGGAACCGGCCATGAAAATCGCATTTATCGGTCTCGGCAACATGGGCGCGCCAATGGCGCGCAACCTGATCAAGGCTGGCCATTCGCTGAACCTGGTCGACCTGAATAAGACTGTATTGGCAGAACTGGAACAACTTGGCGGCAGCATCCGCGCTTCGGCCCGCGAAGCTGCTGAAGACGCAGAACTGGTGATCACCATGCTCCCGGCCGCGGTGCATGTACGCGGGGTCTGGCTCGGTGAAGACGGCGTGCTCGCCGGCATTGGCAAAGGCGTCCCGGCAGTCGATTGCAGCACCATTGATCCGCAGACCGCGCGTGATGTTGCCGTTGCCGCCGCCAAACAAGGCGTGGCCATGGCCGATGCACCCGTTTCCGGCGGTACTGGCGGCGCAACGGCTGGCACGCTGACCTTTATGGTTGGCGCCACTCCCGAATTGTTCGCCACCCTGCAACCGGTGCTGGCGCAGATGGGCCGCAACATCGTGCATTGCGGTGAAGTCGGCACCGGGCAGATCGCCAAAATCTGCAACAACCTGTTGCTCGCGATCTCGATGGTCGGCGTCAGCGAAGCCATGGCGTTGGGCGATGCGCTGGGGATAGATACCAGCGTGTTGGCCGGCATCATCAATAGCTCGACCGGGCGTTGCTGGAGTTCGGAAATGTATAACCCATGGCCGGGCATCGTCGAAACGGCGCCGGCCTCGCGCGGGTATACCGGCGGCTTCGGTGCCGAATTGATGCTCAAGGATCTGGGGTTGGCTACCGAGGCCGCGCGTCAGGCACATCAACCTGTGATCCTCGGCGCAGTGGCGCAGCAGTTGTATCAGGCGATGAGCCAGCGCGGGGAGGGTGGCAAGGACTTCTCGGCGATCATCAACAGCTACCGCAAGCCGCAGTAGCGGCCGCGGCAGACTGCGATCACAAAGCAATTGTGGCGAGGGGATTTATCCCCGTTCGACTGCGAAGCAGTCGCAAAATCAACGACTGAGGTTTGTCAGATAGACCTCGTCGCTGATTTTTAGGGCCGCTTCGCGCCCCAACGGGGATAAATCCCCTCGCCACAGGTGACTTCCGACTCTCTTGGTATCACGCAAACACGAAATATTTGCGCACGGTTTCCACCACTTCCCAAGTGCCTTTCATCCCCGGCTCGACCACGAAGATATCGCCGGCACGCAGATGAATCGGCTCCATCCCGTCCGGGGTGATCACGCAGTAGCCTTCCTGGAAATGGCAGTACTCCCACTTCACATAATCAACGCGCCACTTGCCCGGCGTGCAAATCCACGTGCCCATGATCTTGCTGCCATCTTCGCTGGTATAGGCGTTGAGATTGACGGTGTGCGGATCGCCTTCGAGCTTTTCCCATTTACAGGCGTCGAGTACCGGTAGCGGATGAGTGTCGCGAAGAACGGTGACAGGTGCGGTGGCAGTCATTGGGAGCTCCGGGCAGTGGGGGTGAGAGATGAGCTCGCACCCTATAGCGCCCGGTTGAAGGTCAATTGTCTGTGCTCGACATTGAGCTGCCCAGAAACGCAGCCTCCTCAAAGATTTTGCAGCGGGCAATCCTCTTCGGCGTCTTCCAGCGTCAATTCGAACGCCACCAGTTGCGCGTGTTGGCGCGACAGCGTGGCGAGCTGTTCGCTGATCTCGCGTTTCTTGTCTTCGATAGCTTGTCGGGCCACGGCCCAAGGGATGGTTTTACCGCGATGCGGGGCGAAGATTTCCTGCAACTCGCGAAGCCTGAAACCCAGCGCTTTTGCGCATTTTATGAAGCGCAGCCGCTCGACGCTCTGCAGGTCATAGAGGCGGTAGTTGCCTTTGCGTTGAGCGGGCGCAAGCAGGCCGATCGCCTCGTAATGGCGGATGGTCTTGACCGTGGTGCCGGAGCGTTCGGCGGCTTCGCTGATGTACATCCAGGATCCCTCTTTTGCGGTGATGCGGCCCGCGCATTATTGCCTGGCGTCAGAGGCTGGCGATAGCTGCGGTGCGCCGCAGCCAGGCTTCACGCTGACCTGCACTGGCGTTCAGAACCGGGCCGAATGTGAGCGTGCGCAAGGGTTTGATACCGCAGAAAAGCAGGGTTGTATTGCGCACCTGACGCAGCCCGGGCATGCGGTATACCCAGCGGAAATACCAGGGCGGTGTATCCATGGTCACCAGCAGATGCGCGGTCCGACCGGCCAGCAGCTTGTCGGGAAAGGCTTTGCCTGGGCGGTACTTGAAAGCAAAACCGGGAAGGAACACCCGATCAAAAAACCCCTTGAGCAATGCCGGAACACCGCCCCACCAGATCGGATAAATCAGCACCAGATGCTCGGCCCAGAGGATATCGGCCTGCGCGTCGAGCAAGTCGGCTTCCAGCGCCTGAACCTGCTGATAGCCTTCGCGCAGAATCGGGTCGAATCGCAGATTGCCCAACGCCAACTGACGCACCTGGTGCCCGGCCTGCACGGCGGCGTGTGCATAGCGTTGAGCAATTGCGCCGCAGAAACTCGCGGCCGAAGGATGCCCGAGAATCAGCAGAATACGTTTGCCCATGGTCTTGTCCTGGCCGATGAAAAGCCAAGGTTAAAGTCTGCCCCCTAGGGGAGAGTCAAGGCTTGCAGCAATGCGCTGGCGTAGGTGGGCATTGCTGCGAATTCGCGGGCGCAGAGTAATAGCTTGCGCCGGGCCCAGGCTTCGTTCAGCGCGATGGTTTTGAAGGGGTGTCGCGTTGCACGTTCGACCGCCGCTTGCGGCACGATGGCCAGCCCGACGCCGTGGGCGACCATGCGCAGCACGCCGTCGAAACTATCGGCGCGGATGCGCATCTGCATGCGCGCGCCGCTGTGCAGGGCTTGTTCTTCCAGATAGATCGCCAGTGCGCTGTCGCTGCCCAGGCCCACGAAGTCGTGGCGCAAGGCTTCGCTGAAACTCACCGCGTCAGCGTTCGCCAACGGGTGATCCAGCGGCGCAATCAGCACCAGCGGATCGTCGCGAAACGGCTGCGTCTGCAAGTCGCTGGTGTCGACTGCATCGGAGACGATTCCCAAGTCTGCCGCACCCTGACGCAAGGCGTGGGTGATGCGCGCACTGGGCAGTTCCTGCAAATCGATATCGAGGTTGGGATGCTCGCGCAGAAAGACTGCGAGCACTTCCGGCAGGTATTCGGTGATCGCCGTGGTGTTGCACAGCAGGCGCACTTGGCCTTTGACGCCTTGGGCGTATTCGGCGAGATCCTGCTGCATGCGCTCGGCCTGTTGCAGCAGGATTCGGGCGTGATGAGCCAGAGCTTTGCCGGCGGGTGTGGGCGTGACGCCGCGACGTCCGCGTTGCAGGAATTCACTCCCGAGTGACGCTTCCAGCGCACGGATCCGTGCGCTCGCGGCGGCTAGCGACAAGTGGCTGCGGGCGGCCCCGGCGGTGATGTTGCCGGCGTCGAGAATGTGCAGATAGAGGCGCAGGTCGGTGAGGTCGAAGTGCATGGGGTCGCCTGAATATTTTTAGTGTCAGCACCGGCCTCATCGCCAGCAAGCCAGCTCCCACAAGGTGTGGCGCCGTACACAGCTTTTGTGTTCAACGCTGAAACCTGTGGGAGCTGGCTTGCCAGCGATGAGGCCGGTGGCCACAACTGATTTGTCAGCCTCTTGCTGTGTGAGAGGCAGCCTCAGTGTATGCCAGATTTTCAACACTCTGGCCAAAGCGCAAAGTCAGCCTATGAACACACTTGCAGATTTCTATCAAAACCTTGGTCTGACCCTAACCCTGCTGGTCATCGCCACCTTCATGCTCGCCGGCCTGATCAAAGGCGTGATCGGCCTCGGCCTGCCAACTGTCGCCATGGGCCTGCTCGGTCTGGCTATGGCGCCAGCACAGGCTGCCGCATTGCTGATCATTCCCGCTACATTGACCAACGTCTGGCAACTGGCGTTTGGCGGACATCTGCGAGGGCTGATCAAACGCCTGTGGCCCATGCTGCTGACGATCTTCTTCGGTACCGGCGTCGGTACTCTATGGATCGGCATGGCCGGCGGGCATTGGCTGGTGCGCGGCTTGGGCGCGGCGTTGCTGCTGTATGCGCTGAGCGGATTATTCCTGCCTACCCTGAACGTCAGGCGCCGACATGAGCCTTGGCTCGGCCCACTGTGCGGCGTGATCACCGGCATCATCACCTCGGCCACCGGCGTGTTCGTCATTCCAGCAGTGCCATACCTGCAAGCCTTGGGTTTGAACCGCGATCAACTGGTGCAGGCGCTTGGCCTGTCCTTCACCGTCTCGACCCTGGCACTGGCCGGCGCACTGCTGTGGCGCGGCGCACTCGGTGGCGGCGAGTTGAGCGCCTCGTTGCTGGCGCTGATCCCGGCCGTGCTCGGCATGTTGCTCGGGCAGTGGCTGCGTCAGCGCATCAGCGCCGTGTTGTTCAAACGCGTGTTTTTTATCGGTCTGGGAGCGCTTGGTGCCCACTTGCTGGTCAACGGTTAGTCGCCATCGTCGGTTAAACTCCTTTTCTCACAGCACAATGCAATTGTGCCGGGCGAGCACAAGAGGACACCCGTGAAAGCCAGATCCGATGAGTTGCAGATTTTCGTCTGCGTGATCGAATGCGGTTCGATTTCCGCTGCTGCCGAGCAGGTCGGGCAAACGCCCTCGGCAGTCAGCCGCACCCTGTCGCGCCTCGAAGGCAAGCTCGGCACCACGCTGATCAACCGCACCACAAGACGCATGGACCTGACCGAGGAGGGCAAATACTTTTTCGAACAATCCAAGCTGATTCTCGACCAGATGGAACAACTCGAAGAACGCCTGTCCTCACGCCAGCAAAACCCCTCCGGCCGCTTGCGAATCAATGCCGCCGCGCCGTTCATGCTGCATGCCATCGTGCCGTACATCGATGAATTCCGCCGGCTCTATCCGGACATCCAGCTCGAACTCAACAGCAACGATCTGATCATTGATCTGCTGGAACAAAGCACCGACATCGCCATTCGCATCGGCACCCTCGCCGATTCGACTCTGCACGCGCGTTCGCTGGGTTGCAGCCCGTTGCTGATCGTCGCCAGTCCTGCGTATCTGGAAAAGTACGGCGCACCCAAGCAAGTCGCCGATCTGAGCGAACACACGCTGCTCGGTTTCACCCAAAACGAAGGCCTCAACCAGTGGCCGTTGCGCGATGTGCATGGCGATCGTTGGCCGATCACGCCCGCAATCAGCGCTTCCAGCGGCGAGACCGTGCGCCATTTGGCACTGCAGGGGCAGGGCATTGCCTGCCTCTCGCACTTCATGACCATCGACGATATTCGAGCCGGGCGTCTTGAGATCCTGCTGGCGGAATACAACAGCGGCTATCGCCAGCCGATCAACGCCGTGTACTACCGCAATTCGCAACTGGCGCTGCGTATTCAATGCTTCCTCGATTTCATCCAGAGCAAGCTCGCGGCCTACGCCAGCGCCGATTTCCAGGGTTGATTCGTGATCTCTGCGCAAGAGTGATTTGGGTGAGGGCGGGTTTTTCCGCACGAGTCGCAGGTCGATACTCGTCCCATCACTTAATCACGCAGGGACTTTCTCCATGAACGTATTCGTTACCGGCGCTGCCGGTTTTATCGGCGGTTCCATCGCTACCGGTCTGGTGCAGGCCGGGCATCACGTCACAGGTCTGGTGCGCAGCGCCGAACAGGCCGATGAACTGAAAGCACTGGGCATCAATCCCGTGATCGGCACCCTCGAAGATCAAGCGCTGCTCGCCGAACAGGCCCGCGCCGCCGACGCCGTGATCAACGCCGCCAGCAGTGACCATCGCGGCGCGGTCGAAGCTTTGCTCGACGGCCTGCGCGGTAGCAACAAAGTGTTCCTGCACACTAGCGGTTCGAGCATCGTCGGCGACGCTTCCGGCGGCAAATCCAGCGACGTCATCTACCACGAGGACAACCTGCCGGCGCCAACCGTCGACAAAGCCGCGCGCGTGGCCATCGACAACCTGATTCTCGCCGCCGCCAAGGACGGGGTGAATTCGGCAGTCATCTGCAACACGCTGATCTACGGCCACAGCCTCGGCGTCAAGCGCGACAGCGTGCAACTGCCGCGTTTGCTCAAACAGGCACGCAAGAGCGGCGTGGTGCGCCACGTCGGCACTGGCCAGAACATCTGGTCCAACGTGCACATCGAAGACGTGGTCGCTCTGTATTTGCTGGCGCTGACCAAGAATGTGCCGGGCACCTTCTACTTCGTCGAAAGCGGCGAAGCCTCGTTCATCGACATGACCACCGCCATGGCCCAAGCGCTGAACCTCGGCCAACCACAAGACTGGCCACTTAAAGACGCCGAAGCCGAGTGGGGCTACGAAATGGCCAACTACGGCCTAGGCTCCAACAGCCGGGTACGCGGCAAACACGCCCGCGAACTGCTGGGCTGGGCGCCGAAACGCACGTCGGTGGTTGAATGGATTCGTAACGAAATGGTGTAACCCCCCCCCAAAAAAAAACCGTGGAGCCAGCAGGTTGGCTCCACGGTTTTTTTTGCCTGTGAAGTCCCCGGAAACAGGGGCCTGTAAGCAAGATTTAATTTTTAGGCAGGGGTGTTTGGGGTTTTTCAGAAATTTCGTACTAGGCTTTCACACGGTCAAACAGGGTGGCGTTAATGGCCGCCGACTGGTTATACGGCAACAACTTGTTGCATAGGCATGAAGCCGGCCAGCAAGTTACTGCTCATGGAGTTTTATGCAAATGGAATTCGCGATGGCAACACACTCTTGATGCCTTCTCGTGAAGGTATATCCCGGCAAGCGGAAGCAGATCGACCGTCTCCTTAGTGGCGAGGGGCGAGCATGAAGTCCGTATCTGATGTTAATCAAAGCTGGCGCCGGGCATTCCCCGGCGTAGGCGAAGTCATCACCTGAATTGGCAAGAACAAGGAGTAGTCATGATCATTTTGGGCGTTACTAACAACGACTTGTCGGGTGCCTGTCTGGTACGTGATGGTCAGATTCTTTCAGCCGTCAGCGAGGAGCGCTTCACTCGCATAAAGGATCACAAGATCTGGCCGGTAAAGTCCATTGAGTTCGTGTTGAGCCAGGCAGGGGTGTCACTGGAAGATGTCGATTATGTTGCCTATGGATGGAACGCTGGCTTCAATGCCGAAAAACACCTTGAGTTGTACTTTGATCGAATTGTCGAGGAGGTCAGGAATAATCCCCAAGGGCTTGCGCAGTTCCGTCAACGTGTAACCGATGAAATAAACAACGATAAAGAGAAACGCGCCGAGTTTGACCAATATATTTCTGCCAACGGTCTGGCTAGCAAGGCTTATTACATTGATCACCATGAGTGCCATGCTCTCGGAGCCTATGTCTGTTCACCGTTCGACGAAGCGCTGACCCTGACGTGCGATGGGCGCGGCGACTTCCAGTCCCTGACGGTCACTTGGCACAGTCCGACCGAAACCACCGTGCTGCAACGCGAAACCAGTATTGACAGTCTGGGGTATTTCTACGGGCGGATTACCCATTTACTCGGTTACAAGCCTAACCGGCACGAGGGCAAAGTCACTGGACTGGCCGCTTTTGGCGATCCGCAAAAGTTGCTGGGGGTGATGCAGCAAATGATCCGTTTTGAAGACGGGCGAATCAAGGCCTGTTGTGGCGATATGTTCCTGCCGTCCTACAACCACTACAGCGAACCACTGGAAACCCTCTTCGCTCGGGAAACGCCTGAGGATATCGCCGCGGCCGTGCAGCGCCATACCGAAGACCTGCTGGTGGCGACAGTCACCCACCATCTGGCGCAACGTGGCAGCACCAATCTGTGTCTGGCCGGTGGTGTATTTGGCAACGTCAAACTCAATCAGCGCCTGCGTGAGATCAGCGGTGTAAAGAATGTTTATGTGCTGCCGTGCATGGGCGATGGCGGGTTGGCACTGGCTGCGGCGGTGGGCGCGGCCTATCTGGAGCAAGGCACGCGCTTCAAAAACCCTGCAATGGCACTCGGGCCTGAGTCGCGCACGGTTTCGCAGAACATCAATCTGATCAATCGCGACTACCCCGAACTGGGTTACCACACGCCGTCGAACATCATCGAAGTGCTGACCGACGCTCTGATGGAAAATCAGGTGCTGGGTATGTTCAAGGGCAAGATGGAATTCGGGCCGCGTTCGCTGTGCAACCGAAGCATCGTCTACCACGCGCAGGATGCCGACGTTAACGACTGGCTCAACAAACGCATGCACCGCACGGAGTTCATGCCCTTCGGCCCGGTCACGGCCATTGAGCAGGCACCCGCCTGCTACGTCGGTTGGGACGCGGATCAGGTGGCGGCAGACACCATGACCATGACCTACGATTGTCACCCGCAGTTCAGGGAAGCAAGCCCGGCAGTCGTGCACGTTGACGGCACCGCGCGGCCGCAGATCATCCGCCCGCAAGGTGATGCTTTCATGCATCGCCTGTTGAACGCATGGCATCAAAAGACCGGGCAGGCCGCTTTGATCAACACCTCGTTCAACCGCCATGAAGAACCCATCGTGTGCTCTTCCCAGGACGCCCTGGATGCGTTGAAAGAAGGGATGGTCGACCTGGTGGTGATGAGCGAGTCCCTGATTGTCTGGCGCAAAGGCAAAAACAGCTTCACCGGCCAGCGCTTCGAATAGCGGGCTGACAGTGTTCGGGGCTCCTCGCGAGCCCTGTTTCTGGAGTATCAAGCGTATGGTTGACGCATGTATCTAGTCTTTTTCGGGTTCTTCGCAGCGGAAGGGATTATCTATCCGTTCTGGCCGACCTGGCTGGATTCACTGGGTTTCAGTGCCAGCCAGATAGGCTTGCTGATTGCCGCGGCATATTGGCCACAGGTGTTCACCGGGGTGTTTATCACTTATGTGGCCGACTGGCGTGTGGACCAACTGCGCCTCGCCGCTTTTCTCGGCTTCACGGCGGCGTTCTGTACGTTGCTGTTTTATTTCATTCCGGCACATCTATGGATATTTGTGTGCCTCAGTATTCTGTTTGGCGGGCTGTGGATGGTTGTATTGCCATTGTCCGAGTCCTATTTGCTCAAGCGCGACAAACAGGCGTTGCAAAATTATGGCTGGGTCCGGGCGGTGGGATCCTCGGCCTTCATCCTGACCTCGACGCTTGGCGGTCTTGTGCTCGCGAAGTACGGCCAGTCCTGGGTGCCGATCATGATCGCCGCAAGCATGTTGTTCACCGCTTTGGCGTGTTTGCACTTGAAACACCAGGTTTCCCGTGCGCATCTGGAGCCTGTCGCCCGCACCATCAAACGACCTGACTGGACAGCCCTGTTTGCGCAAAAGAGTCTGCTGATCGCCATTGCGGCGGCCAGTTTTATTCAACTGAGCCACACCTTGTATTTTTCCACAGCCTCCATTGGCTGGGGAGTCAAAGGCTTCTCTCCGGCGGCCATCGGAGCCTTCTGGGCGGTGGCTGTGATTGCGGAAATCATCTACTTCGCGCTCTCGAGCAAAGTCCTGTCGTATTACTCGCCACTGTCCATCGTGATGTTTTCGAGTGTCTGTGCGGCACTGCGCTGGGCGTTGTTTTCCGGCAGCGACGCGGTCTCGCTGATTCTGCTCGGCCAGGGCTTGCATGCGCTGAGTTTTGCCGCCTACCACGCAGCGATCATGCGGTTCATCCGCGACCATGCACCGCAAGATATTCAGGTCTTTACGCAAGGAGTTTATTACTCCTTGGCTGTTGCGTTGCCCATGGGGCTGGCTACGCCCTTTGCCGGATATTTATACGAGACACACCCGCAGTGGTCCTACTATGTGATGGCTCTGTTCGCCCTGATCGGAACGGTGCTGGCATTTCTCGCCCATCAAAAGATGCGAAGTTCACCCGATGAAACAACGAACGTTTACAGCCGTCTGCTTTGATATGGACGGTGTGCTTATCCAGTCTCGCGATGTCATTGAATTTGCCTGGACCAGCGTTGCACGCAAGTACGGCGTTGGCGTCGATCAGACATTCATCGACGATCATATTCACGGCAGACCCGGCGGTCATACCTTGCAGACCCTGTTTGGTCAGTTCGATGAGGATCAGCGTGTGGCGATCAAGCAGGAAGTCGACGCCATCGAGCAGGTGTCGAACTGTCCGATGGTGCCGGGGGCGGCCGCGTTTATCGCTCGGCTAAAGGATCGCGCCGTACCCTTGGCATTGGTGACCAGCAGTTGGCGAGCGCGTGTCGACCACGTTCTGCAGCAACACGATCTGACTGACGTGTTTGACAGCATCATCTGTCGCGACGACGTTCGCAGCGGCAAGCCGGCGCCTGATCCCTATTGCCTGGCAGCTGCGCAATTGGGGCGTCAAAATGCAGAGTGCCTGGTCTTCGAAGACTCCGTCAGCGGCGTGCAGTCAGCGGTCAGCAGTGGTGCAGAATGCATCGGCATCGGCGATGACCCGACGCTGATCGCCCACGGAGCCGCACACTCTTATATGGACTTCACGCTGCTGCCGATCTCGCTGACCGGGAGGCTCGCTCTACCATGACGCTCACTCTGCGGCACGCCGGTGTGCTATGGGAATACCTCACGCAAGGACGCGCGCATAGCGCATGTGAACTGATCGTGGTCTGCGGTTCATACGATCTTCGAGTGTGTGATTACGCCTGCCAATTGTTGAAAGAAGGTGTTGCCCCGCACCTGTTGTTCACCGGTAATACCGGGAACTGGACGAGGCATTTGTGGGCACAGACCGAAGCCGACGTTTTTGCGCAACGAGCCGTGACATTGGGCGTCTCGGTGGATCAGTTCACACTGGAGTCGCGCGCTACCAATTTCGCCGAGAACATTGCCTTTGCCAGGGCGTTGTTTCCAGACGTGCGCCGGGCCACATTTCTGACCAAGCCGAATTCGATTCGGCGAGTGGCGTTGACCGTGCCGGTGCAATGGCCGGGACTTGAGGCATCGGTGGATGCCCCTTCCTACAGCTTCCCGGGCGAGGTGAGCAATTTGATCGGAGTCTTGGGGCTGATCGACGAAATGGTCGGTGATGTGCACCGCATCATGGTTTACCCTTCGCTGGGTTTTCAGGTCGAGCAGGCAGTACCTGAAGAGGTTCAGGTCGCATGGCGATATCTGATAGAGCAAGGGTTCGATCATCATTTGATCAAGGGCAGCAGTTGACGCGGATCCGCTGCCGGGAGACTGACATGCTCTACGACACCCTGATTCGCAACGCGCTGGTCATCGACGGCAGCAACACGCCCGGTTACTCCGCTGATGTGGCGCTGCTCAACGGCCGCATCGAGCACATCGGCGACCTGCACGACGCTCGCGCCGTTGAAGAAGTCGACGCCGCTGGCCGGGTGCTTGCGCCGGGTTTCATCGACGTGCACACCCACGACGACACCGTGGTGATTCGTCAGCCGCAGATGCTGCCCAAACTCAGCCAGGGTGTGACCACAGTGATCGTCGGCAATTGCGGGATCAGCGCATCACCAGTGAGTTTGAAAGGCAATCCGCCGGATCCGATGAACTTGCTCGGCACGGCCGCAGCCTTCGTTTATCCGCGTTTCAGCGACTACCGCGCGGCGGTCGAAGCGGCCAACACCACGCTGAATGTGGCGGCACTGGTCGGGCACACGGCGCTGCGCAGCAATCACCTCGACGACTTGTTCCGCACTGCGAGCGCCGATGAAATTACGGCGATGCGTGAGCAGTTGCGTGAAAGTCTGGAGGCCGGTGCGTTGGGTTTATCCACAGGCTTGGCGTATGCCAGTGCGTTCAGCGCATCAACCGATGAAGTCATGCAACTGACCGAAGAACTCACGGCATTCGGCGCGGTGTACACCACGCATTTGCGCAGTGAATTCGAACCGGTACTTGAGGCGATGGATGAAGCTTTCCGCATCGGCCGTCACGCCCAGTCACCGGTGATCATTTCCCACCTCAAGTGTGCCGGCGCGGGTAACTGGGGGCGCAGTCCGCAACTGCTGGCGTCACTGGAAGAAGCGGCGAAAACCCATCCGGTCGGCTGCGATTGTTATCCGTATGCGGCGAGTTCTTCGACGCTGGATTTGAAGCAGGTCACCGACGCGCATCGCATCACTATTACTTGGTCGACGCCGCATCCGGACGTGAGTGGCCGCGACTTGATCGACATCGCCGCCGAATGGAATCTGCCGTTGCTCGAAGCCGCCAAGCGTCTGCAACCGGCCGGCGCGGTGTATTACGGGATGGACGAGAACGACGTGCGGCGGATTCTTGCGCATCCGTTGTCGATGGTCGGCTCCGATGGTTTGCCGGAGGATCCGTTTCCGCATCCGCGTTTGTGGGGCGCGTTCCCACGGGTGCTTGGGCATTTCAGTCGCGATGTCGGGCTGTTTCCACTGCACACCGCTGTACACAAAATGACTGGATTGTCGGCGGCGCGTTTTGGCTTGAAGGAACGCGGCGAAATTCGTGAAGGACACTGGGCGGATCTGGTGTTGTTCGATCCCGCGACCGTGCGCGATGTGGCGGATTTCAACGATCCGCAACGCGCGGCGCAGGGGATTGACGGGGTGTGGATCAACGGCGTGTTGAGCTACAAGGACGGGCAGGCCAATGGTCGGCGCGAAGGGCGGTTTCTGGCACGGCAGGGCGATTTGCGCGACGGCTTTATTTGATCTGCGTCGCATAGTGGCACAGTGCAATTAAAGAAAGTCTGAGCCAAGCCGAAGTGCTGACATCCAGCCCAGCTACACTGTCGGGCCAACCAGTCAGGGAGCAATTCATGAGCTTCGGCAAAACCACTCCGATCCTGCGGATCTTCGATGAAGCCAAGGCCATCGAATTCTACGTCGACTTCCTCGGTTTCAAGATCGACTGGCAGCACCGCTTCGAAGCGAATTTCCCGCTGTACTTGCAGGTGTCGCGTGGCGAATGTGTGTTGCATCTGTCCGAGCATCATGGCGATGCGAGCCCGGGGTCGGCGCTGCGTATCGAGACTGATGAACTCGAGGCGTTTCAGCAACAGTTGCTGGCCAAGGACTACAAGTTCTCGCACCCGCAGATTCAGGCGATGCCGTGGGGCAGCCAGGACATGACCATTGCCGATCCGTTTGGCAATCGGTTGGTGTTTACCAATGCGATCAGCCTCTGATCTGAGAAGCCCCTCACCCTAACCCTCCCGAAACGTCGGACCGCCCGGGGGGAGAGGGGACTGAGCCGGGGATGCTCGGGAAATACGCCGACCTGAAAATGCTCTAGCGAATCCATAATCGACTCGATCTTTCAGGTCGATGTACAACGCCAGACACCTCGGTCGGCCCCCTCTCCCCCCGGGAGAGGGCTGGGGTGAGGGCAAAAAATCCCAATCCAAACAAAAACCCCCGCAACCCACTCATCCACCACCCACCCGATGCATCTGCCGAAACTCCCCCGGCGGCATCCCGCGCCGACTCTTGAAAGTTCGATGGAACGAGCGCGGTTCGCTGAAGCCCAAATACTGCGCAATATCCTGAATCGGCAGCGTGCTATTGAGCAAATAATGCTCAGCCAGTTCCTGCCGCAAATCATCCAGAATCTGCTGATACGAAGTGCCAGCCAGATGCAGCTGACGTTGCAACGTGCGGACCGACACAGCGAGTTGCTCGGCTACTTGCTCCTTGCGCGGCAACCCTTCCTTGAGCAACTGCCGCAGAATACTTTTCACCCGCTGTTGCAGCGACGCATCCTCCAGCGTCGCCATCAAACCCATCGCATGTTCTTCAAGAGTCCGCAGCAATTGCGCATCGGCCTGGCGCAGCGGTAATTGCAGATACGCCAGCGGCACAATCAACGCCGAATAAGACTGATCGAACAGAACCGGACAATCGAAGAACTGCTCGTACTGTTCCTGCGTGGTGTTCGCCGGGCGCGGATGTTCCAGCCATACGCTGGCCGGCGCGAGTTGGGTGTCGGCAATCCACCGCGCATAGTGCAGCCAGGAACCGAGCACGTTTTCCACCAGATGCCGGCGAATGCGCGGGCGCTGATAACGGCAATTCCAAATCAAATTCACATGGTCTTCGTGAACTTCGACGCGGCTGACGCCCATGTCGCCCACCAGTTTCTCGAACGGCATGATCCGGCTCATCGCATCGCCAAGCGTCGCGCAATTCATGGTGATGTAACCGAGCACGCTCCACGAATTCGGCAGCACATAACACGCGGCATTCAGACCGAACAGTGGATCGCCCGAGTACTCGCAAAAGTAATCCAGCAACCGCTCATGCGCCTCACCCGGCAAACGCAGGCTGTTGTCGCTCAACTGCTGCGCCTGCAACCCGGCCGCCGCCAACGCCGGCTCAATCGCCATACCGAGATGCTCGGCGTGGCGCAGGTATTTGAGCAGTGGGGGGACGGAGGTGAAGCCGAGCGATTGCATGATCGGGTTCTCTAGAGCAAGGCCAGCGGGGCGGTGGATGTTTTAAAAGGTAATTTGAAACCCTGAGTAAAGTCCACGATTTGCGGGCGCGGCGGTATTGCCGTAGTGCGGAACTCGCTGACTGTATACAAATCGGCTCCCTTTCCCCCTCGCCCCCTTGGGGGAGAGGGTTGGGGTGAGGGGGGGCTCTTGGCGGTATCCGTCGTGTCCTAGCCACACCGTCGATCACTCAGTCCCAATGAATGGCGCAACAAAGTGTGACGAACTATCTGCACACCAGAACTCTGCATCCGAGATAAATTTCGTCCTCAATTAAGATCAGGCCGAAAACATGAATCGCACTAAAGCCGAACCTGCAGTGCTGCATTCCTCAATAGCTGATATTTCACCGATGCTTGATGATTTCAACGATCAGATTGTTACTTCGCCACAAATATTGTCGGCCTGTAATGACCGTATTAAAAACGACGACGACTTGCAGGTGCGAATGGCGCTGATCGATGAGCTCTACTCTCACGCAGACAGCGAAGATCACGCGGCCGCGCACATTGCTGAGTTGATTGCTGATCGAGTGCATGAATACGAGGCTGAAACTTTCTGATTCCCCACTTCGGCTGGCTGGAAGACCTGCGATGTTAATTCCGAAAAAATTTGTCGATAAAATTTGGATTCAGTGCGGAAGTTTTTTTCAATATTGAATCAAAGGTTATTCGTAGTTTCGATTGCCTATATTGCGAATTGTCATAAAAAACTGTCATTTGTGACAGTGGTTTTTGAGCGGCGTGAAGTGGCAAATTACGGGTTCGCTATGTTGTTTTTATTTCTTGAATATTTTCGACTTGGAAGCACTGCCATGCCAACTACATCAGTAAAAAACCTACCAGCACTGGCAACCAATGAAGAAATTCTTGGCGTGTTAAGAGAAGCGTTCTCAGAAGAGATTACTGGTATCACCCGCAAGGCAGGCGATACAACCGCCCTTGTAAGTTGGAATGTTCAACTAACAAGAGCCGCGAAGCCTGCGAAATACGATCACATTCTGCGGATTGAAGAGGATTTTGATTATTCTGTTATCGGGCGCCGGTAGTGAGAGGTTGTTCGACTGCTGTGGCGAGGGCTACCCTTCGCCACAGCTTGGTGTCACTCAGTCGGAACCAAATTATCCAGCACCTGATTAACCGCCAACTCTCCCAACATCACGATCTGCGCAATGCCTAACAAAGTCTTGCGGTGCGTGCCTTGAAGCGTCGCGGCGAAGTCGCTGAGCATGACGTTGGCCGAGCCGAGGGTTTCGCTGGCGTCGACCAATAAGGCTTCGTTGCTGGACTTGGGGTTGGCGATGTAGAGGCGGTTGGTGTAGTAGGGCGCGGCCATCATGTGGGCGGCTAATGGGCCCAAGTGATAATCGAGCGCGCGGTCGGCGGCTTCGTTGAATTTCTTCGAGCCGGGGCATTCGTAGGGGGATGCGGGATCGGGGATGGATGTTGGTTCGGTGATCGGTGGATTTGGCGTTACTTTGAACATGATGAGCTTACCTCTAATGAGGCCGCTTCCATCTCGCCGCTAAGCGAATGGGTGGCGGCTGTGCGCAAGTTAGCGGACCGGTAAGCTCTCAGAACCCGGTGCACCCGAGGGTGCCATGCGCACAGCCACCATCGAGCGCAGACGTATGTCTGACTAGATAAGACTTGTGCACTGAGAACAACCCGAGCCGCTAAGCTCGATCACTGGGAATCAGTGAAGCAACCAAATTACCCAGCATGCCCAAGACGCACAAGCCGGCGGATTCTGGCGTAGCTGTAGGCAAAGGCGCAAGGTTTTGTGGGCTACTGGACGTGTCACGACGGCTCGTTAAACAGCTTCTATACACCCTGTTTACTCACTAACAACATGCTGGGAGAAGCGCTGGCTAAATCCATCCGGCGTGTAAAATTTGAGCTCACAAAAAAGCCCACTGTCTCTAGCGGGCTTCAACACAGTTTCTTCAGTAAGACCGCAATCGCGGGCAAGTCGAATCGTCGCACCGCCGCCCCCACAGGTTATGTGTCGAACACAACATCTGTGCCCGACTCGATCCCTGTGGGAGCGGGCTTGCCCGCGATTCGATTTCAGCTTCAACGCCAATAAAGCATCAAACGCGGAAATGACTCACCATCTGCTGCAACTGCCCACCCAACCGCGCCAGTTCAACGCTCGACGCTGCCGTCTCATCACTCGCCGCCGCAGTCTGTTCAGACACGTCGCGCACGTTGATGATGCTGCGGCTGATCTCTTCAGCTACAGCACTTTGTTCTTCCGCAGCAGCAGCGATTTGCTGGTTCATCGACTGGATGTTCGACACCGTGCGGGTGATGTTTTCCAGGGATACGCCAGCCTTGCGCGTCAGCGCGACGCTGCTGTCGGTCAGGGCGCGGCTGTTGTTCATCACGGCCGAGACTTGTTGAGTACCGTTTTGCAGACCGGCCACCAGGCCTTCGATTTCTTCGGTGGATTTCTGTGTGCGCTGGGCGAGGCCACGTACTTCGTCGGCAACTACCGCGAAACCACGGCCGGCTTCACCGGCACGCGCGGCTTCGATCGCGGCGTTGAGCGCCAGGAGGTTGGTCTGTTCGGCCACGGCTTTGATCACGTCCATGACGCTGCCGATCTTGTCGCTTTCCTGTTGCAGCACGGCCATGGCTTCGGTGGAGCGCGCCACTTCGCTGGCCAGACGTTCGATCTGGGCGATGGCTTCGTTGACCACTTTGTCGCCTTCGCGGGCTTCGCCATCAGCGGCGGCTGCGGCTTGCGAGGCTTCTTCGGCGTTGCGCGCGACTTCCTGCACGGTGGCAGTCATTTCGTGCATCGCGGTGGCCACCTGATCGGTCTCGATCTTCTGGCTGTTGACGCCGGCGCTAGTCTGCTCGGTAACGGCTGACAGTTCTTCGGCGGCGCTGGCGATCTGGGTCACGCCGTCGCGGATGCCGCTGATCAGGTCACGCAGGGTCACGCCCATGCGCGCAATGCCTTGTTGCAATACGCCGAGTTCGTCGCGACGAGTGACGACCACGTTGTGGCTCAGATCACCGCTGGCGATGCGCTCGACAACGGCCATGGTCTCACGTAGCGGACGGGTGATCTGACGGGTAATGATCACCGCAGCGATCACGCCAACCAGCAGCGCCAGCAGGGTGCTGATCAACTGGAAAGTCCGGGCTTGGGCACTTTCCACATCGCGACGATCAAGCTGAATCTGATACAGCTGCTCGCTCAAGGCGACAATGGTCGTGCCTTGATCAGTCATTTCCTTGCGCGCCTGCACCGCTTCGATGTTGGCGTTCTTGAACGCCTGCAGAGCGCTGCGGTAGTTGACCAGTGCGGTCTCCAACTGACGCAATGCGTCTTGCTGGGTGGCGGCGAAATGCACGTTCAGCGGTTTGAGGCTGGCGATTGCCGCGTCCAGTTGGCTAACCGCTCTCTGCTCGGTTTCGGCATTGGTGGTGGCGGTGTAGCCGCGCACTTCGTAGCGCGCGAGGATGAACGCTTCCTTGGCCGCAGTAATCGCCTGGAACTGTTCGAAACGCTGTTCGCTCATGTCCATCTGCTGCACGCGTGCGCTGATCGATTCGATCAGTTTATAGGCCGTGTCAGCGTTGACGCTCATGGTGTCGCGCGCGCTGTTACCGGTGCGGTAGGCGTTGCGCATTTTGTTCAGCGACGTCTGGTACTCGGCGATGGTTGCCGCCTGCTGCTTGAGCAGTTTGACGTTCTCCGGGCTCTTGAAGCTGTTGATCAGCGCTTGCTGTTGCGCGGCGAAACCGTCGAGGGTGGTCTGCACATTCTGCGCGGCGGTTTCGTCGCCGTTGGTCAGCATGTATTGCAGGCGCACCACGCGCAATTTGGTCAGACCGGCATTGAGCTGGGTGATGTCACTCATCCAGTTGCTGCGGTCAATCAGGCCACCGAGGCTGGTCCAGCCAGTCAGGGCCAGGACGCAGGTCAGTGCCAGAACCAGGCCGAATCCCAGGCCGAGTTTAAGGTTCACGCTGATGTTGCCGAACCAGCTATTCATCACAATTCCTCCAGAAACGTTGTGCTTCTTGATCGTCAGTTGGGCTGGAAGATTGTTGTTTTTTTCGAGCCAGCAAGGGTGTTAGCAGGTCTGTATCGGCCGTGTTTGCGAGAGCTGAAAGGTTTTTTGTCGGACAAATTCTGTAACAAGCTTTGCCTAAGCTGCCTCAAGACTTTTTTCACATGGGTTTCACCGGCTGCACACGCGCCGGTCGCTACCCTCGCGGCATCAAATGAACGTGATGTATGCCGGTGAGGCGGCTTGATGTGGAATTGAGACTGAGTCTGTTCGGCGTAAAACGCTCGATCGATCTGCGCGGGCTGGCGCGGTTTCGCAACACCTGGGTAGTGCTGGCAGCCTCGGTGCTGGTGATCCCGCTGACCCTGTGGCTGCTGGCACCGGCGGCGGTGCCTGACCTGGCCCACGGCAACATCAAGGGTGCGCAGGCGTTGAAGGATGGCTGGGCTAGGGGCGAGATGATCGCGCTGGTACGCCATGTCGAACGCTGCGATCACTCCAAAGCACCTTGCCTGAGCGGCGACGATGGCATCACTGACCGTTCGCGCAGCGTTGCCGTGAGTGTCGGCGCGCAGTTTGAGCAACTGGGGCTGAGTAACGTCGACATCTATAACAGCCCGATGGTGCGCACCGTGCAGACCGCGGGGTACATGTTCAACAAGGTCGCCAACGAAGACTGGCTGATCAGTTGCAAGGGCCGCATGTTGCAAGAAGCCCTCGCGCACAAGATTCCCGGCCGCAACCTGGTGCTGGTGACCCACAGCGAATGCATGGCGCAACTGGCAAAAGATCTGAAAGTGCCGATCGCAGATGTCGGTTATGGCGCCTCACTGTTTGTTTCAGCTGCCAGCCCGGCGGCGCCGAAGATGCTCGGCTTTATCGAAGCCTCTGACTGGCGCACGGTGAGCACCCAATGAACTCTCGGTTTTACGCCTACAACTTCGGTCTTCCGCTGATCTGCGCGACGCTGGTGCTTTTCATGTTCGACATGACCAACATCGATATCACCTTCAGCAATCTGCTGTACGACCCGCTGACCCACACCTTCCCGCTGGACAAGATTCATTTCTTCGAGCAACTGACCCACAAGTGGGCGCGGATCATTCCGAACTGGACAGCGGAAATCGCCTTGATTGGCGCGCTACTGTCGTTTGTCTGGCCTTTGGTGAAGCCGGAGAAGCATCCACGGCTGGGCGGTTTTCTTCAGCGCAGCAACGTTGCGCCAGTGCTGCGCTTTGCTGCCGAGCATCGACGCGACTTTATCTTCGTGGTGGTGGCGTTCGCGGTTTGCACCGGGGTGATCCATTTCCTCAAGGCCCACACCAGCGTGTATTGCCCGATTGAAACCACGTTGTACGGCGGCAAAATGGCCCGCATCGAGTGGTATGAAAACTTCCAGTTGTTCCACGAGGCTGGTGACGGACGCTGCTGGCCGGGCGGACATGCTTCCGGCGGGTTCACCATGCTCGCGCTGTATTTCGTGGCGCGGCGTTATCAGTGGCGCTTCTCCAGCGCTGTGTTGTGGGGCTCGCTGCTGCTGGGTTTCGTCTATGGCACCACGCGGGTCCTACAGGGCTGGCATTACATGTCCCACACGTTCTGGGCCGGAATCTTTGTCTGGCTGGCGTGCTTGCTGACTGCGCTGGCGTTTTACGGGCGAGCACGGCTGGATCTGCCGGTGCTTCAGCGCAAGCAAGCTGCGCTTACAGGTTCACAAAGTAATACGCCTGACGCCCCACCTTCATTGTCCTGATTACCTTCAGCGGCGCGGCGGGCGGTTGATCCCCGGCGATCACCGCCACGTTGTCAGTAGATGCAGCGAGAAAGTCGCGTAACTGCGCCGCGGTATCCAGACCCTTCAGCACGCTCTGCGTATAGAACACGCTGGCGCCGCCCACGCGCTCATTGGCCTGGAACAGCGCGACCTGATGACCGTTGGCTTGCAGCGCTTGAATCTGTTCAGTCAGCGGCAGGAACGACAGTTTGCGGTCCGCGTGCGGCAACGCCCATTGCGCGGCGGCCAGGTAACTGCCGATCACCAGCGCCAGAATGCTGATTGCCAGCGTCTGCCGATGGCGCGCAATCCAGCCGCTGAAACCGTTTTCGTAAGCTTTCAACTTCTCGAACAGAACCCCGGCATATTCCGCTGCGATGACAGCGGCTGCGGGCGTCATCGACATCAGGTACACCGTGCGTTTGCTGGAAGCGAGGGTCAGCATCACGAACTGCGCAATTATCCACAGGCTGAAAAACAGCAGATAGCGGTTGGCGCGCAGGTCTTTGCGAAAGTGCCACAGTCCCAGATACACCAGGATGTTCCACGGCAGAAACGCTTGCGGCAGTTTGGCCAGGTAGTAATAGAAGGGCTCGTAATGCCCGGCCTCGACGAACGAGCCGCTGAAACGCCCGACGCTATTGGTCAACAACACTTCGCTGACCGCTTGTGTGCCACCGCGCTGATACAGCAGCGCGAGCCAGATCAGCAGCGGTATCAGGCCGACTGCCGTCAACAGCCCCGGACGTATCCACGCACTGAGTTTGAAATGTCGATCGAGCAGGTTGTCGGCCAGCAGATACGCGAAAATCACTACACCCGGCATCGCCAGACCAAGTACGCCTTTGCTCAACGTGGCGATGGCGATCCCGGCGATGAACAGCAGACTGTTGGCGCGGGTCGATGCACGTTGCGCCTGAAAAAACGCCAGCAACGCCATCGTCACCCCGAGCGCGAGCAGCGCATCTTCACCGACTCCGCGCACGTTGCTCCAGTAACTGGCCATGGTCGCCAGCAGAATCCCCGCCGTCCAGGCAATCGCCTTCGGCCGTTCGAAGCGCCGCAACATCGCGTAAAGCAACAGTACGCTAAGCAGCCCGGCGACCGCCGAGGCCAGACGCACCGCCCACGGCGAAACCCCAAACAGGCGCATGGCACCAGCGTCCAGCCATAGGCTCAAGGGCGGTTTTTCCAGGAACGGTTCGCCAAACAGACGCGGCGTGACCCAGTCATTATCCAGGTGCATTTCCATCGCAATGCCCCCGACCCGGGCCTCGGTGGAGCCTTGCAGTTGGTGGTTGCCCAAGGCGGAGAAAAACAGCAGGGCAGCAAGCAGAAACAGCGAAGAGGCGGCACGCGACATGGTTTCAGGCAACCGGGCAGGAGCGGAAGCCTGAGCTTATATGGCCATTGCTTAACAATTGGTGAACGTCAGGCGAGACGTCGCGACCAGCGCTGATCCGGCGTTTCGAATCCCGGATTGACCAGCGCCGTCAGCACATGATCCTGCCAGCGCCCGGCGATATTCAGGTAGGCCTTGGCGTAACCTTCCTGCTCAAAACCGAGGCGCTCCAGCAGACGCGCGCTGCGTTCGTTACCGGGTACGTAATTGGCCATGATCCGGTGCAGGTTCTGCGTGTCGAACATGTAGCCGATGCCCGCCTCCAGCGCTTCGTGCATCAAACCCAGGCCCTGATGCGCCTGATCAATGTGATAACCCACATAACACGCCTGAAACGCGCCGCGAATGATGCCGCTGAAATTGCACGCGCCGATCATCTGCTCACCGTCCGGCGTCAGCAGCGCCAGATGCACCGCCAGCCCTGCTTCGAATGCACTGGCCTGTATTTCCAGACGACGGCGAATTTGTGAAGTGGAGAAATATTCGGTGGTGCGGATCGGCGACCACGGCGCGAGATGGCGTTGATTGCGCTGATAGAAAGCGCTTTCCAGCGCGGCTTGATCCGGCGAAAGAACGGCGAGCGTCAGGCGTTGGCAGGGCAGGGTCAGCAGGGACATCGGACGCTCCGGGAGGCTGGAAATCTCCAACAGAATTGCCCGGCGGGCCTGGAAATACAAATCGCCACTAAACACCAGGCAAAAAAAAGCCCGCGGGAGAGCGGGCGAACCGTAGTTTCTTGAATGAGCGAGTGGACTGTACACGGCCAAACCTGAACCAGGGGTGAAGATAAGTTCATCTTGATGCACGGCTCGGGCAGCAGGCACTCGCTGATTCTCAGTGGCGCACGGGCGATGTCGGTCGGGTCGCGAGCTTCAACGGGTCGACGGTCTCGCATGCCCTGAGCACCAACATCTCCGCCAACATCGTCAACTGCTGAATCGCCATGAGTTTCTGGCGCTGGGGTGGGGTAAGTTCGCCGGCGAAATCCAGGGCCAGCGCATTGACCGCCGCGAGCATTTCGCAGGCGTGGGTGAGCAGGGTGGGCAGATCGACGTCGGTACGCACGCTGAGGATCTGATCAAGCGGCAGGCGCTGACGCCGCTGTTCGCGGACCGCTGGTGCTGCTTCGACAGGCTTTGGAACAATTGAAAGCTCGAGCGTTTCAGGTTTGGATTGCGGCAATTCATCAACAGGCTTTGCGCTGTCTTTCTTCATCACGGTGGCTCCATGCAGTTCGGGATCCCGGCGCTGCCGGTTGGTCATCCAACGTCCGGTTGGAAACGAGGGCTGGAGACTAACCTTGTGGAGCTGTGGCCACTAGTTCATGAAAGTCGACGCGTGTTGCGGGAAATTTCCTAAGACGCCAATTCCTGATGGCCTGCACCGGAGAACCGTCGCCCCGCAGTGCCTGAATCAGTAAGTGCTCACCTTGTCCTCGCGTAAAACCCACCCGGCCTCACCCGCCATTAACCGGTACTGAATCTGGCGCATTTTCCCCGTCCGTCCCGCGTTTGCATCCGCACTGTCGTACAAGGGAAAGCGCTGGACCAACGTGTTCTCGACCACCGCAAACGAATCCTCGCCCTGATAACCCTCGGCCGCTTTCGGGTTGTCGCTGACCGGCGGCAAGTAGATTTCACTTAGGGATTTCTTATTGTTGGCCGAGTAAGCAATCAGCTCGCCCGGCATGCCGCGACCGGCAGAGTGCACAAAGGCGTAGACCTCAGGCGAACCGTCGCGATTCAGGTCGGCAACTTCGGCGCGCACGATATTGCCGCCGAGCGGGCGGGTGACGGGAGCGTTGTCGATCTGCAGACCGCTGGGCGTGATGCGCAGCATGGATTTGCCATCAACCTGTTCGGTAGTGACATGAAAGATGATGCCGTTCAATTGCAGCATCTGGTCGAACGGCTTTTTGTTATCTGTCGCATCGCCACCGGCGAGACTCACGGACAGCGCGTAATTCGCTACTTGATCCCGTCGTGCGGCATTGCGCATCAAGTAGACCTGAACCGTGTACCCGCCGTCGGCGGGCAGCGAACCCAAGAAGTGATTGCCCATGATCGAGCCGTTGAACAACGCGTAGTCCGAGCCTTTGGCTGCGATGTTGAAATAGGCGGAGGTGCTGGAAGGTTTGAAATCAACGGTCAGAATCTGCCCAGCCTTGGCGTCGAACTTGTATTCGGCAGTCTGATAGCCCTTGATCGATTGCTTGCGCTGCACACTGTCGGAGCCGCTTTTGAAGGTGATCTGCTCGACTCGCGCAGTGGGGGCGTCGGCTGCGTGAGCGCACAGGGAAACGATTGTGGCGAGAGCTGCGGCGATCAAAATTTTCATGAGGTACCTCGGAGCAAATCAGTGCCCGCAGCATAGGGCTCGTGACGGGCTCCGTCCAACGGCGGAGGGGCAGTGTTTATCCACACGCCAGATGCGACAAAGCCCGCACTTGGCGGGCTTCGTCGTTGGAATTGGTGGGCTGGGGGCATTCACCAGGCCAGTCACGAAAGGAAGACCGGAAATCGTGCCTGGTGATTTGCACGTAATTTATGTCATGCAAAATTGTGCGTATTGCGTTAGCGGACTACACCCCCGCTGTCATTGATTGCGGACATAGAAAGGCTCCCGGTAGCAGCTTCCTGGATATGCTCGCTCCACCATTTCATCATTGGCCTGCGGCGCTCTATGTAATCTGCCCGATTATAGGCGCTACGCACCTCGTCTTTGTCCACGTGAGCCAGGGCAACTTCGATTAGCTCAGGATCCCAGCCGTGTTCGTTGAGAATGGTGCTGGCCATTGAGCGCATGCCGTGGCTAACCAAGCGGCCTTCGAAACCCATGCGCTTCAGAGCCATATTGGCTGTTTGGCTGTTGCAATGAGTAAGGGGATTGCGATCCGCCGGGAAGACATGCTCGCGGTGCCCGCTAAGGGGCTTTATAGCCTCTAGGAGCCCCAAAGCTTGTTCTGTGAGTGGGATGATGTGGGTCCGGCGCTTTTTCATCCGTTCAGGCGGTATCGTCCAGATTTTCTTGCCGATGTCGATATCTGCCCATCGTGCGGTGGCTGCTTCTGAAGGGCGAGTCATGGTGTGAAGTTGCCACTCAATCAAGCAGCGTGTGGTCCTTTTGATACTGGCGTTGGCCACCGTCACCATTAGCTCATTGAGTTCGTTTGGCGCAAGTGCTGCCATGTTCGTCTTCTTGGGTTTCTTGAAGACAGAGCGAATTCCGCTCAGTGGATTCGAGTGAATCAAGCCGGAATTCACGCCATAAGTCATGATCTCGTTAAGACGCTGGCTCAGTCGCTTCACGGTCTCAAGACTGCCTTTGGTTTCAAGCGGTCTGAGCAGTTTGATAACCGCCGGAGCAGTGATCGCTGAGATTGGGGTAGCGGCCAAGTCGGGAAAAACGTGCAGCGTGAGCGAGCGCCAGATGTCTTCAGCATAAGCAGTAGTAACCGAGTCTTTCTTGAGCTCGAACCAAGCGGTGGCTACGTTTTTAAAGGTATGTTCAGTAGTCGCTCTTAACGTTTGCCGATCTTCGTCACGCTTCGCTTTCGGATCAAGCCCTTGCGCCACCAGCTCCCTGGCCTCTACCGTCCGTTTCCTGGCTTGAGCCAAACTCACCTCCGGAAACGTACCAAGGCCCATATTGATCCGCTTCTTGGTGGCTGGGTGAATGTAGTTAAAATTCCAGAGCTTTGAGCCATTAGCCCTCACTCTCATCTGGAGGCCGTCGCCATCAGTGAGGATGTAGTCTTTTTCCTTTGGTTTCGCTGCTTTGACTTTGACGTCTGAAAGTCGAGTGGCTTGGGCACCCATGAGAATCTCCGATACTGCATGTATTCCAAAAAATAGCAGTCGTGGGCTTGGAATACCACGTGGAATACACGAATTGTAGGATGTGCTCAGATACCATCGGACCCCGTCGGACCTGAATCCCCTGTATTTGCTGGATTTCAGGCACAAAAAAAGACGCCCTTGGACGTCTTTAGATGATTAAGTGGTGGAGCCGGGGGGATTTGAACCCCCGTCCGCCAGTACTCCGCTGTCGGTACTACATGCGTAGCCGGTTCTATTAAGTTAACCCTCAGCGACCCGAAGGGCAGGGTGCTTTGGGCGAGTTGTGTAAGTTTTAGCCGCTTCGTCCACAACGTACTGCACGGCGATTCTGTTCTATATGACAATCACTTTGGGTTTACAGACATCCCCTGGTGATTGCTGGACCCGAAGGTACCAGAAGCTCAGGTCTAAAGCTGCTTACGCAGCGAGAGAGAATTCCTGGCCGTAGTTTTCGTCATTGGCAACTATAAGTAGTTGCAACAGTGGATTTACGACTTCTGTTACCAAGTCGGCATGCACCTAAAGTTTCGCGACCGGCGTCGAATCCAAAACGGCCCCGTGCCTGTTGCTCGTTGCATCTCAGTGAGCAGCAGACGTGCGCAGTGTACGTCAATCAGTCGTGGAAGGCCAACCCGAAGGTTGGCCCTGTGACGGATCAGTTACGTGTCGGATTGCGAATTTGCATCTTGGTGATCAGGGACGAGGTGACCTCAACGCATTCCTTGTCGTTGCCGGCTGCCTGTGCCGCTACCGCTTGTTCCTGTGCTTCCTTGACGTTGTTCATGGACGTTTCAGGAATGGACGGCTGGCTGGTCACGAAGTCTTTTATGGTTTGAAGATTCCCGGCGCAAAGGTCTTTGTCTGCCGCAAACACCGGCGACGTCAGCAGGGCACCAGCGATGAACAATCCAGCAATTGCAGAAAGCTTCATGGGTCTCTCCTAGAGCAGGTGGTCTCGGTGCTGCCGGACGATCTGGCGGCGATGCCGAGGTCGTAACAGGCCGCGTTCGAATCGGGCCTGTTCAATCGACCGCGACGGCACACAGGAATTCGGTTTTTTTTACGTCTGGTATGAAAAGGCCAGCGCAGCAAACTCCCATCCGACGACGTTGACCTAGAAGTTGGTCAGCCTAAGGGTCATTTTTTGGTGTCACCCGTGCCTTTCTGGATTTCCAGAAGGGTTTGCTGGGTTTCAATGAGGCATTCGTCGGTCTTGCCTTGTGCCTTGAGGGCCCGGGCTTTACTCACACTGGCTGAAACGCGCGCATTCAGATCGGGCGACGTCTGATATTGCGTCTTGGCACTTTCGATCTGGTTCAAATTGGCATCGCACAGGCTGTCTGGCTTATCAGCGGCGAACGAGGTGGAAGCCATCATCGAGGCAGTAACGAACAGACCCAGCAGTACAGAACGCTTCATGAGTATCTCCTTCAAATTGAGTAATCCACACTTCGCTGACCGTGAGCGGTCCAGCGAAAGCAGGACAAACCCCAACTGTCTGAGGCTTGTTCTATGGACTACCGTCTCCGCCAAGGGTTCTGATTTTCGTCAGGAGGCTTTGGCCTGAGTGACCCGATCCACCAGATAAACCAGGCCGTGATAATCGATCCCGCCATGTTGCGTCAGGCCGATTTCGCACGTCCGGCTGGTGGAAATCCCTTCGCTGCAATGCTGCACCGCGTCCTTGAGCGTGCGCAGCGAATGACGGTTCAACTCAGGCGTGGTGAAGCCTTTGTCGCCGGCGAATCCGCAGCAATGAATGCCTTCCGGAATCACCACGTTTTTGCTGCACTTGCGCGCCAGATCAATCAGCGCCTGGCTCTCGCCAAGATGCTGAGTGCTGCACGTCACATGCACGGCAATCGGCGCGTCTTGCGGCGTGAAGTCCAGCCGATCCAGCAGATGCGTACGGATAAAACGCACCGGGTCGTACAGGTCCAGTCGGGTTTCGCCGACATCCTGCACCAGGCGCAATGTGCACGGGCTGGTGTCGCAATAGATCGGATCGAGCCCGCCACGGCTGGCGTGCAGCAACGCGCTGATCAGCTCCTGACGTTTGTGCTCGGCCTGTTCGGCGTAACCCTTGGAGGCGAACGGCTGCCCACAACACAAGTTGTCCAGATTGTCGGGGAAGACGACTTGGTAACCAGCCTTTTCCAGCAAACCACGGGTTTTGTCGTACAGCGACATCTGCTCGTTGTCGCCCGCCACCGGCCCCATCACCCGCGACACACACGCCGCCAGATACACCACGCGCGGACGTTCGTCCGAGACTGCAGGACTGAAACGAATGGCTTTTTCCGGTTGCGGCATCGCGTTGTTCCACTGCGGCACCTGTCCCTTGGACAGTCGGGTCAAAGTCGCTGACAGTTTGGCCAGACGCGGCGCCCCCAACATCATCCGTGCGCCGTTGGCCACGTGCAGGGTGAGTCGCGCACCTTGCAGCGTCCTGGCGAAATTTCCTTCAATCCAGTTGGCCGCTTTCGTATGCGTGGCGGTGCGGGCGCGGAGCTTTTTCACCAGCTCCCCGGTATTGATTCCTACAGGGCAGCGTTGCGCGCACAGACCGGTCGCCGCGCAGGTGTCGATGCCTTGGTATTCGTAGGCTTTTTCCAGCTCGGTGGTGTCGACGCCTGCGCGTTTTTTCGCCTGAATATCGCGCCAGATCACAATGCGCTGGCGCGGGCTCAGGGTCAGGCCTTTCGACGGGCACACCGGTTCACAGAAACCGCACTCGATGCACTTGTCGACGATCTCGTCGGCCGCCGGCAGCGGTTTCAGATGTTTGAGATGAATCTGCGGATCTTCGCTGAGCACCACGTCCGGATTGAGAATGCCGTTGGGGTCGAGCAATCGTTTCAGCTGCCACATCAACTGGTAAGCGTCGCTGCCCCATTCCAGCTCCACGAACGGCGCCATGTTGCGCCCGGTGCCGTGTTCAGCCTTGAGCGAACCGCCGAATTCCACCGCGACCAGTTGCGCCACGTCGTCCATGAACGCCTGATAGCGTGCGACTTCTTCCGGGCTGTTGAAGCCTTGGGTGAAGACGAAGTGCAGATTGCCTTCCAGTGCGTGTCCGAAAAGGATCGCTTCGTCGTAGGAATGCTTGTCGAACAGCTCGATCAGACGGTTAACACCGATTGCCAGTTGCTCGACCGGGAAGGTCACGTCTTCGATGATCACCGTGGTGCCGGTTTTGCGCACCGCGCCGACCGCGGGGAAAGTGTCTTTGCGGATCGCCCAGAGACGGGCGTTTTCCAGCGGATCTTCGGTGAAGTCGACCTGTTTCTCCACCGGGAAACCGTGCAGTGAAGCCATGATCTGCGCAAGTTGTTCTTGCAACAAAGTGGAAGACGCCGCGCGGGATTCGATCAGCAGCGCGCAGGCATTGTTCGACAGCTGTTGTACGAAATCCGGCATGCCGGGTTTGTCCTGCACCGAGCGCAGACTGCGTCGATCAAGCAGTTCCACCGCTGACACCGGTTGGCTTTTCAACACCGTGACCGCGTTGCAGCAGGTTTCCACGTCCGGGAACACGATCAATGCCGAAGCTTTGTTCGGATGATCGATCACCGTGTCGTAAGTCACTGCGCTGATGAACCCGAGGGTGCCTTCGGAGCCGACCAGCAAGTGGCTCAAGATATCCACAGGCTCGTCAAAATCCACCAGGGCGTTGAGTGACAGGCCGGTGGTATTTTTCAGACGATATTTGTGGCGGATTCTCGCGGCGAGTTCGGCATTCGCGCGAGTCTCACGACCCAGCGTCGCCAGACGCTCAAGCAAATCCCCATGGCTCACACGAAACGCCGCAACACTGGCGGCATCTTCGGTATCAAGGCGCGTGCCGTCGGCCAGTACCAGACGAATCCCGGCCAGCGTGTGGTAAGTATTTTGCGCGGTTCCGCAGCACATGCCGCTGGCGTTGTTAGCGACGATGCCGCCGATCTTGCAGGCGTTGATCGACGCCGGGTCCGGGCCGATCTTGCGCCCGAACGGCGCCAGCCAGGCATTGGCCTGAGCGCCGATCACCCCCGGCTGCAGGCGAATCTGCATACCTTGGCCGCGAATCTCACGCGCGTTCCAGTTATCCCCAAGCACGATCAGCACTGAATCGCTGATTGCTTGCCCGGAGAGGCTGGTACCGGCCGCACGAAAGGTCACCGCAACCTGATCGCGCTGGGCCAGTTGCAGCAGCGCTACCACTTCATCTTCGGATTCGACGCGGATCACCAGTTTGGGGATCAGCCGATAGAAACTCGCGTCAGTGCCGAAGGCTAAAGTCGACAACGCATCGTCGAAACGCCGTTCGGCAGGAATCAGGTTTTGCACATCGCGCAGGAAAGCCGCCGGTAATGTCATTGGTCCTCCAGGATCAGAACCACCAAATCTTTCGGGCCGTGGGCGCCGTACGCCAAGACTTGTTCGATGTCAGCGGTTTTCGACGGGCCGGACACAAGCAGCGCGTTGGTCGGCATGCCTTGCGCCCACTCGAATTCCTGCTGCACCTGATAGAAGTTGTCGCGGATCTGGCTGGCCTTGAGCAGGGCGAAATGCACTGGCGGCACCAGACTCATCAGCCGTGGTTCTTCGCGGCTCGGCCAGAGAATCAGGCTGCCGGTTGCGGCGATGGCGCCGAGGGTGCCGGTGAGACTGGCCGGGGTGTCGTTGAACAGCTCGGCTTTCCACTCTTCCATCGGCCGGGCGTAGGATTTCAGTGTCGGCAGCTCGGGATTGTTCGCCCAGTGCTGTGCGATGCGTTGACCGTGGGGCGTAGTCGGCGCGATCAGCAGGCTTGGCAGTTGGCGATCATGTAACAGCTGCGCCAACAGCGCTGGCCACTCCTGATCGGTAGTCAGATGGATTTCGGTGTGCACCGCTTCCATCAGTTTGCGCAGTTGCGGAATGCGTTGTTCGGCGCTGTAGGTGTAGGGCTGGGTCACCAGTTCGACGTCGAAGTTGTCGGCAATCGGCGTGGCGCCAGTCAGACTTTTCCGAAGCTTGCCGAGGATATTTTGCTTGGCGCTCATCAACGATCTCCCTGTTTGGCCAGATGCTCGCGCGCCATGTCGTGCAGTGAGCGGGCGGCGGGTTTCGGTGCGCTGTGGTTTTGTGTCCACGGCCCGACGTTGCTCGGGGCGAGGGCGCGCAGGCGTGTGGCGCAGAACGCGAACAGTCGATACAGCGTTGGCGAGCTGTTGAGCTTCGCCCAGGCGTTCCAGATGAAACGCTCCTTGCGCGAATACTTGCTGCCCTGACCGCGCATCACTTGATTTGGCGCGTCCGGGGCTTTGACGTTTTCTTCGCGCAAACGCCGCAGCAGCGCCGGAATCGGGATTTTTACCGGACACACTTCACCACAAGCGCCGCACAACGAAGACGCGCTCGGGTGGTCCGGGACTTTCGCCAGGCCGACCATGTGCGGGGTGATGATTTTTCCGATAGGGCCGGGGTAAACCTCGCCATAGGCGTGGCCGCCGATTCGGGTGTAGACCGGGCAATGATTCATGCAGGCGCCGCAGCGGATGCAGTTCAGGGTCTGGCGCAATTCGCTGTCGGCGAAGGCCTGGCTGCGACCGTTGTCGAGCAGCACCAGATGCACTTCCTGCGGGCCGTCGAGTTCATGTTCCTTGCGTGGCCCGGAGATCATGTTGACGTAGGTGGTGATCGGAATGCCCAGTGCCGAGCGCGTCAGCAGGGACAAGAGCGGCACCACGTCGCGCAGGTTTTCCACGACTTTTTCGATGCCGGTGACGGCGATGTGCACTGGCGGCACGGTGGTGGTCATGCGCCCGTTGCCTTCGTTTTCCACCAGCAACAAAGTGCCGGTTTCGGCCACGGCGAAGTTGACGCCGGAGACGCCGATGTCCGCTTCGAAAAATTTCTGCCGCAGAACCCTGCGACCGATCTGAATGAGTTGGTCAACGTCCTTGGTGTATTCCACGCCAAGTTTGTCGTGGAACAAGGACGCGACCTGACCGGCATTCTTGTGGATCGCCGGCATAATAATGTGTGAAGGCTTCTCGTGGTCGAGCTGGACGATGTACTCGCCCATGTCCGATTCCAGGCATTCAATGCCTTGATCAGCGAGGAAATGATTCATCTCCATTTCTTCGCTGACCATCGATTTGCCCTTGATCACTTGCCGCGCCTCGTGAGCGCGGATGATCGAGAGGACGATGCCATTGGCCTCGTCCACCGTTTCCGCCCAGTGCACTGTCACACCGTTGCGGGTCAGGTTCTGTTCCAGTTGCTCGAGCAGGTCGGGCAACTTGGAGAGCGCGCGGGCACGGATTGCATTGCCCAGTTCACGCAAGTGTTCTCTTTCGTGGGCATCGCTGAAAGCCGCTGCCCGCTTGGTCATCAGTGAATCCATCGCAGTGCGGAAGTTGTTCCGTAGCTGCTGGTCACCCAAGGCGTTGTGCGCCCGGGTGCGGAAGTCTTCTTCTACGGCAACCGTAGGAATAATCGCGGAAGTGCTCATTGCGCACCTCCGGTTCGTTGCCAGAGGAAGCTCGCCAAGTGTTGCCCGCGTAATGCTTCCTTTTGTTTCTCCAGTGAGCCGTTGATATTCATCAAGCAGCCGCAATCGGCACTGAGTACCTGATGCGCGCCGGACTCCTTCAGCGACCGGGTCTTGTCAGCCACCATCGCGCCGGAAATGTCTGGCATACGGACGCTGAATGTTCCACCGAAGCCACAGCATTCGCTTTCGTGGTCGTGATTGACCCGCTCCACGTTGCTCAGTTGCGCCAACAGCTCGCGACCGTGCAGGTGGGTATTCATTTCCCGTCGCGCCGAACACGAGGTGTGCAGCGCCACTTTGACCGGTGCGCCGCTGTCCTTGAGCTGCACCTTGCACACGAACAGCAGAAACTCGGCCAGTTCGTAGGTTCGCGCCGCGAGGGCTTGAACCTGTTGCAGCGTTTCCGGCTCGTCCTTGAACAAGTCGGCGTAATGCTCACGCAGCATGCCCGCGCAGGAACCTGACGGCACCACCACCGGATAATCCCCGGCAAACAGCGCCAGTTGCGAGCGCGCCACCGTCCGCGCCTGCTCGGTGTAACCCGAGGTGTAGGCCGGTTGTCCGCAGCAGCTCTGCCCTTGCGGGTATTCGACCCGAATGCCTTCGCGCTCCAGCAAGTGGATCGCGTCCATCCCCGCTTCGGGATAGAACAGATCAACCACGCACGTGCCGAACAGATAGACCCGCGACGGTTTCTCGCTGGGGTACTGCCGAGGTTCGGGCAGTGGCGGTGCGACGCGCGTGGCATTGGGCACTGCGTTGTAAAAAAGCTCGCTCATCAGGCGTGTCTCCGGGTGGGCCCGGTTATCCGTCTGCTGCGGCTGCTGAATATAGAGAGAGTTGCTTTCAGCAGCCTTACAGACCGGGTTGTGAATTGCTGACGCCGGAATCACGCACCGGCGTCGGTTTTATCCGTGTTGCTTGTAATCTCAATGCACCAGCATGCCGGTGAACCAGTAGGCCTGGGCCAGCGTGATCAGGCCGACAATCGTTGCAAAGAATAGGCTGTGCTTGAGGGTGAAGCGGAACAGATCCGACTCCTTGCCCACCAGACCCGTCGCGGCGCAGGCCACGGCGATCGATTGCGGCGAAATCATCTTGCCGGTCACGCCGCCGCTGGTGTTCGCCGCCACCAGTAGCACGTCACTGACGCCGATCTGGTGCGCGGTGGTCGCTTGCAGCGAACTGAACAGTGCGTTGGACGAGGTATCGGAACCGGTGAGGAACACACCCAGCCAACCCAGGAACGGCGAGAAGAACGGGAACGCCGCGCCAGTTCCGGCTAGCACCAAAGCCATGGTCGAAGACATGCCGGAATAGTTGGTGACGAAGGCGAAGGCCAGCACCATGCCGATCGACAGAATTGGCCAGCGCAGTTCGTAGAAGGTCTCTTTTAAAGTGGTAAGACCAGTTTTGAAATTGATCTTCAGTACCAGCATCGAGATCAGCGCGGAGAAGAAAATTGCCGTGCCGGTCGCGGAAATCGGGTCGAGTTTGAATACGGCCGGGATCGCGGTTGGCGCGGCGACGATCGGTGCGGTTTTGATCACCAGTTGATCAAGATGCGGGATCGCGAAGTTGAACACCCAGGCGTACATCGAGCCGCCGGCGGCAAACATCGCTTTGAAAGGTTTCAGGGTCCAGATGGTCACCAGTACGGTGAGGATCAGGAACGGCGACCAGGCCTTGAAAATTTCCACAAGGCTGTAAGGCGACGCCACGGTAGTGCGCTTCTGGCCGAAACCGCCGACGCTGGCGGTGACGATTTCGCTGGAAGTCACGCCAGCGATTTGCGCGCCTGCGGTGCGTTTCGGCTGCCAGACTTTCAGGAACAGCGTCAGCGAAATCAGGCTGGCGAGGGCCGAGGTGATATCCGGCAGTTCCGGACCGATGAAGTTCGAAGTGAAGTATTGGGTGATGGCGAAGCTCAGGCCCGCGACCAATGCTGCCGGCCAGGTTTCGCGCACGCCGCGCAGGCCGTCCATCATGAACACCAGCCAGAACGGCACGAACAGCGACAGCAGCGGCAGTTGCCGGCCAGTCATTGCGCCGATCTTGAAAGCGTCGATGCCGGTGACTTGACCGGCGACGATGATCGGAATCCCCAGGGCACCGAAAGCAACCGGCGCGGTGTTGGCGATCAGGCACAGGCCGGCGGCGTACAGCGGATTGAAGCCCAGTCCTACAAGGAGCGCTGCGGTAATCGCCACCGGCGCACCGAAACCGGCGGCACCTTCGAGGAATGCGCCGAAGCAAAAACCGATCAACAGCACCTGTATGCGTTGGTCGTCAGTGATCGACAGCACCGAGCTGCGGATCACCTCAAACTGACCACTCTTGACCGTCAGCTTGTACAGGAATACTGCCGCGACAATGATCCACGCGATCGGCCACAAGCCGTAGGCAAAGCCATATCCGGCAGCCGCAAACGCCATGTCGACCGGCATCTGAAACGCAAAAATCGCCACGATGATCGCCAGCGCCAGCGTGATGCTGCCGGCCACATGGCCCTTGAGGCGGAACACCGCCAGAGCAAGGAAGAAAAATATGATGGGGATGACGGCCGCGAGTGCGGAAACGCCGAGACTGCCGAGCGGGCTGTAGATCTGTTGCCAGGTTTGCATATGGGGTGGCCCCTAATTGTTGTTGGTCAGGCACTGTCAGCGTTCTTGGTTAATTGGTAAGACCAATTTACAATCGCTGTTGGCTAGGGTAAAAGCCTTGATGTGGGTGTGTCAATTTGCCGCCCCGAAAATTTCGTCGAATGAGCGGTGCAGAGCGCATCTGATCCGCTCGAGCGAGTGCTGTCTGGTAGGTGTCGTGAAGGCGCCGATAGGCCAGAATAGAGAGCCCGGCGAGCGGTCGGGCTCGTGGAGAAGTGAGTTATGGGGTTTGATCAGATACGTCAGCGCCGTTTGTCTGACGATATTGTCGAGCGGCTTGAGGGGATGATCCTCGAGGGCACGCTGAAGTCCGGTGAGCGGCTGCCGGCTGAGCGCACGCTGGCCGAGCAGTTCGGGGTTTCACGCCCATCGTTGCGCGAAGCGATTCAGAAACTGGCGGCCAAAGGTTTGCTGATCAGCAAGCAGGGCGGCGGTAATTATGTGGTGGAGTCGCTGGGTTCAACGTTCAGCGATCCGCTGTTGCAGCTGCTTGAAAGCAACCCTGAGGCCCAGCGCGATCTGCTGGAGTTCCGCCACACTCTGGAGGCATCGTGCGCGTATTACGCTGCGTTGCGCGCCACCGATGTGGATCGCGAACGTCTGACGGCTGCGTTTGAAGAGTTGCAGGACTGCTACTCGCGGCACGATGAAGTGAGCCGGGCGGAAGAGGGCGCGGCGGATGCGAAGTTTCACCTGGCGATCGCCGAGGCCAGTCACAACGCCGTGTTGCTGCACACCATTCGCGGATTGTTCGATCTGCTCAAGCGCAACGTGGTGACCAACATTGGCGGCATGTACAAACAGCGCACGGAAACTCGCGACATGCTGATCACTCAGCACCGGGAATTGTTTCAAGCGATTATCGAAGGGCATGCCGAGCAGGCGCGCGAAGTCTCCAGCCGACATATTTTGTATGTGCAGGAAGTGCTGGAAGAGGTGCGTCAGGAAGTACAGCGCATGGCTCGGGCCGAGCGGCGCAAAGGGATGTAGGACGGTAATTCAATTGTGGCGAGGGAGCTTGCTCCCGCTGGGGTGCGCAGCGGCCCTCGCTTTATTGATTGTCGCGAAAGCCGATGACGCCTGCTGCGCAGTCGAGCGGGAGCAAGCTCCCTCGCCACAGTGCAGCATCAAGGCCGGAAATTAATCTTCCTTGCCCTTGTTGCGCACCGCGCGCTGCAATTCGCGACCGGCATCGCGTTCGCGCTCGGTATCACGCTTGTCGTATTCCTTCTTGCCCTTGCCCAGAGCAATCTCGCACTTGACCATGTGCTTGCTCCAGTACCAGGACAGGCAGACGCAGGCGTAGCCCTTTTGCTGCACCATCGCGGCAAGCTTTTCCAGCTCGCGGCGGTTGAGCAGCAATTTCCGCGTGCGCACCGGGTCAGCGATGACGTGAGTGCTGGCGGTCATCAGCGGCGTGATGTGACTGCCGAGCAGCCAGGCCTCGCCGTCTTTAAGCAGCACGTAACTGTCGACCAGTTGCAGCTTGCTTGCCCGCAGACTTTTTACTTCCCAGCCGGCCAGGACCAGACCAGCCTCGAACTTGTGTTCGATGAAGTAATCGTGTCGCGCCTTTTTGTTCTGCGCGATGGTCCCTGTTGGGTGTTTCTTCTGTTTAGCCATAGGGGCGGCATTATATGGAGATAAACGGCTGTCCGCTACGGTGATGCTGCGTGCTTGAGCAGGTTGAGTGAATCCCGGACAATGCGGCCTCTTTTTCTAACGCTTGGGCGTGATAAACGATGTCGACAGACAAGGTTTCTGTCCACGGCAGTTGGGCTAGCCGCTGGGTCTTCATACTCGCCGCGACCGGTTCGGCCGTGGGACTGGGTAGTATCTGGAAGTTTCCCTACATGGTCGGGGTCTACGGCGGCGGCGCCTTTGTGCTGATGTTTCTGGCGTGTATCGCGCTGATCGGCATCCCGGTGATGCTCGCTGAAACCCTGATCGGCCGGCGTGCGCGGCAGAGTCCGGCCAACGCCCTCAAGGTGCTGGCGGTCGAAGCCGGGCACTCGGGCAAATGGTCATGGGGCGCCTTCGCCGGGATGATCACGGCGTTGCTGATCCTGTCTTTCTATAGTGTGGTTGGCGGTTGGTCGCTGGATTACATCATTGACATGGGGCGTGGCGACTTCCAGGGCGCATCGGCCGCTCAGGTCGGTGCTTACTTCGGCAATGTCATCGCCGATCCGTGGCGCCTGACACTTTGGCACACGATTTTCATGCTGCTCTCGGCCCTGGTAATCGCCAAAGGCGTGGTCGCCGGGCTGGAACGCAGCTTGCGCATCATGATGCCGTTGCTGTTCGTGATGATTCTGGTGCTGCTCGGTTACAGCATGACTACCGGGCATTTCATGGAAGGCGTGCATTTCATGTTCGACTTCCACCCGGAAAAAGTCCTCGACGGTCTGCTGCCAGCCATGGGCCACGCGTTTTTCTCTCTGAGCGTGGGCGTAGGTTCGATCATGATTTACGGCGCTTATATGCCGAAGAACTCGTCGCTGTCCGGCACGGTCGTGGGCGTGGCGCTGCTCGATACGTTCGTATCCCTGGTGGCCGGTCTGGCGCTGTTCCCGATCGTGTTCGCCGCTGGCCTGAACCCGAGCGAAGGCCCGGGTCTGATGTTCGTCAGTCTGCCATTTGCCTTTGGTAACGTAGCGTTCGGCCAGTTGATGGGGGTAGTGTTCTTCGTATTGGTGGCTGTTGCTGCCTGGAGTTCGGCGATTTCGTTGCTGGAGCCAATGGTCGCGTACCTCGTTGAACGCACAAAAATCAGCCGCGCCTGGGTGACTTTCTGGCTGGCATTCACCTGCTGGTTCGTCGGTTTGGGCACGGTGTTTTCCTTCAATATCTGGAAGGAAGCCAAATTTTTCGTGAACGAAGGCGGGATGTTCCATCTCTACCAGTGGGGTGCGGCGAGCGGTCTGGACTTCTTCGGCGTGATCGACTTCTTCACCTCGCGGATCATGTTGCCACTCGGTGGTTTGTGTTTCGTATTGTTTGCCGGGTGGGTGATGGGCCGTGAGGCGGTGCGCGACGAATTGTCGATCCGTAATCCGGCGCTGTTCGCCCTGTCCCTGTTCTTGATGCGCTATGTGGCGCCCATCGGCATTCTTGTAGTGTTTGCCGCTCAGCTCTGGAAGTGACGCTTACATGACGACACATATTCAACGATCGGCATTGCTGCCGTACCCGGCGCAATTTCTCTATGACCTGGTCAACGACGTGGCGCGCTATCCAGAATTTCTGCCTTGGTGTTCGGCGGCCGAAGTGCTGGAAAGCTCCCCGGAGCACATGCGCGCCAGTGTCGGCGTGGCCAAGGGCGGGCTTAGTCAGCATTTCGTCACACGTAATACGCTGGTGCCAGGGCAGTCGATCGAGATGAACCTTGAAGAAGGCCCGTTCAACCAGTTGCATGGCGTCTGGGTGTTCAAGGCGCTGAGCGACAAGGCCTGCAAGATCAGCCTGGATCTGTCCTTCGACTACGCCGGGCCGATTGTGCGCGCCACGCTCGGGCCGTTGTTCAATCAGGCGGCGAACACGCTGGTGGATGCGTTCTGCCAGCGCGCCAAGCAGATGCATGGTTGAAGCCGTGATTGAAATCGAGGTGGTGTACGCCGCTGTTGATCGTCAGGTGCTGCGCACCTTCAGAGTGGTCGATGGCTTGACGGTGCGTGCGGCGCTGATGGCGTCTGGTATTGGTGTTGAGTTTCCCGAGCTGGATCTGGCGAGCTGTCCTGTGGGGATCTTCGGCAAGGTGATTGCTGATCCTGACGTTCGCTTGATTCAAGAGGGGGATCGGATCGAGATCTACCGACCATTGCTGGCCGATCCGAAAGAAGTGCGGCGCTTGCGTGCTGCCAAGGCTGCCGAGGCCAAAGCCCGAAATCTGTAAGCTGGCCAAATGGCAGGCAATAAAAAACCCGGATATCCGGGTTTTTTATTGCCCCGCCAATTACTGCGGCGAGGTGTCCAGCGGTTCTGGTGTCGGGACCGGAACGGTCTCCACACCATCCACGTCTTTCTGGATCTGATCCAGCAAAGAACCTGGCTTGACCGGTTTTTCCGGTGCTGGCTTCTCGGCGTTTTCAGCAGGCGCGGTCACGTTAGTGTCGCTGCCCTTGCCGAGAATGGCTTCGTCACGGCTCACGCCCGGCATGAAGTCACCGGACAGGCTGACGAGCTGGTCGTTCGGGTTGAAGATAACACTCATGCGCTCCTGCTGACGTTCACCGCCACCAGGTTGCAGGCTATACAGATAATCCCAGCGATCGGCATGGAACGTGTCGGCAAGCAGAGGGTTACCCATGATAAACCGTACTTGCTGGCGGGTCATTCCCGGGCGTAACTGGTCTATCATGTCCTGCGTGACGACATTGCCCTGCTGGATGTCGATTTTGTAAACCCCGGGGAATGAACAACCGGCGAGTGCGAGCAGTCCCACAAAGGTGAAACTGGTTAGCAAGAGCTTGGTGTTTTGCATCGGTGGGCGACTTCCACTATCTTGGCTGGGACAACGTAAACGCCGATCATACCCGCATTAAGAGAAGCTGCGAAGCAGCATCGCGAGAAAGCTGACCATGGTTGAAAATAGCGAACTACGCAAAGCCGGCCTCAAAGTGACCCTGCCACGGGTCAAGATCCTGCAAATGCTCGACTCTACAGAGCAGCGTCACATGAGTGCCGAGGACGTCTACAAGGCGTTGATGGAAGCGGGCGAGGACGTCGGTCTGGCCACGGTTTACCGTGTTCTGACCCAGTTCGAAGCCGCTGGCCTCGTGGTCCGTCACAACTTCGACGGCGGCCACGCAGTGTTTGAATTGGCCGACGGTGGCCACCACGACCATATGGTCAACGTGGAGTCGGGTGAAGTCATCGAATTCTTCGACGAAGAAATCGAAAAACTTCAGAAATCCATCGTCGAGAAGCACGGTTTTGAGATGGTTGATCACAATCTCGTGCTGTACGTACGCAAGAAAAAGTAAGCATGTCGCGCGAATTTCAGGTTCGCGAAACGAGCGAAGGCGACCCAAGGGTCGCCTTCGTGCTTTCTGCTGTGCTTAAACTTTTGCCGTAACAACCATTTTTTTCGCGTGAGCCAAGGATTCCTTGGTCAGATCGATGCCGCCGAGCATCCGCGCGACTTCTTCTATGCGCTCATTTTTGCTCAGCTTCGATACCGCAGTGTGGGTCGCCTGCTCGCCGCGCACCTTGTGCACGAACAAATGCTGATGACCTTGCGCAGCCACTTGCGGCAAGTGCGTCACGGTCAGTACCTGCCCGCGATCCCCGAGGCGCCGCAACAACTGGCCGACAATTTCCGCCGTTGGACCGCCGATCCCCACGTCCACTTCGTCGAATACCAATGTCGGTACGCGGGAGGTCTGCGCGGTGATGACTTGAATCGCCAGGCTGATCCGTGACAGCTCACCGCCGGATGCCACTTTGGCCAATGCCTTCAATGGTTGGCCGGGGTTGGCGCTGACCAGCAATTCAACCTGCTCCAGGCCGTTGGGCAGCAGTTCGTCACTGGAGTTGGCGCGCAACTCGATGGTAAAGCGACCACCGGGCATACCCAGACGCTGAATCTCTTGCTCCACAGCACTGGCCAGTTTGCCTGCCGCTTGATGGCGCAAATCGCTCAGCTCACGGGCCTTCTCTTTATAGTGGCGGGCAAACGAGGCGAGTTCTTCGCCCAACTGCTCAATGGATTCGTCATTGGCGTTAAGGGTTTCGATCTCGTCCAGCAATTTTTGCTGCATGTCGGCGACCTCGGTCGGCTGGATCCGGTGCTTGCGCGCCAGGGTGTAGATAGCGTCGAGGCGCTCTTCCAGATATTGCAGGCGTGCCGGGTCAGCATCGAAGTTGTCGAGGAAGCGGTTAAGTTCACCGACGGCTTCTTCGACCTGAATCTGTGCACTGGTCAGGAGGCTGCTGGCTTCGCCCAGTGCGCCGACGGAATTGTTCACGCTCGACAGGCGATTGAGGCTGGCGGTCAGCGCATTCAGCACATTGCCGGAATCGCTTTCGCTGCACTGCTCGACCACTTGCCGGCAAATGCCGAGCAGGGTTTCGGCGTTGGTCAGGTTTTTGTGTTCCTGCTCCAGCTGTTCCAGCTCGTTTTCACCGAGGCCGAGGTTTTCCAACTCTTCAAGCTGATAGCTGAGCAGTTGATGGCGTGCGCGTTGTTCATCGCCAGAGTTGGAAAGACGCTCCAGCTCCTGGCGGGTCTGGCGCCAGCGCTGGGCGGCCAGTTGCACCTGGCGGGCCAGATCGTTGGCGCCGGCGTATTCGTCGAGCAAGCGGCGATGCGTGTCGGTCTTGAGCAGGGATTGATGCTCATGCTGGCTATGGATATCAATCAGCAGTTCGCCCAAAGCCTTGAGGTCGCCGAGCGGGCAGGGCGTGCCGTTGATGTAGCCACGCGAGCGTCCTTCCGACGTGATGACCCGGCGCAGGATGCACGGGCCTTCGTTGTTCAGGTCGCGCTCGGCCAGCCAGGCGCTGGCTTCTGGAATGTCGACCAGATCGAAGGTAGCGAGGATATCGGCCTTGTCAGCGCCCGGGCGGACCACGCCGCTGTCGGCACGGTCGCCGAGGGTCAGACCCAAGGCATCGAGCATGATCGACTTGCCGGCGCCGGTTTCCCCAGTGATCACGCTCATCCCGCGATCGAGTTCGAGATCGAGATGTTCAACGATGGCGTAGTTATGTACGGACAGGTGCACCAGCATGACGGCCGCTCCCAGGCTTTAGGTCTGGTTATTTATACAGTGTTTTGTTTCTGGCTGACAATGCCCTCGCTCAGGTCCATTTGCTTGATCCGACCAAACGCACATCGCGCGAGGAAATGAAAATGCAGCACTTTTTTGTAGGGTTAATGAATCGTCGCCCTTGAAGCCTGATTTTGCGGCCCCATATACCGGGACAGAAGCGCGAGTCGAGCTCGCGGACGTTATTGAAAGGAGAACTCCATGGCTGACGAACAGACGCTAGATCCGCAAAACACGGACGCCAATCAGGCGACCGCCGCGTCAGGTGATGACGCTACTCGTGTGCAATTGCTCGAAGAGCAACTGGCCGCTGCGCAGGATCAATCTCTGCGTGTAGCCGCCGATCTGCAAAACGTCCGCCGCCGTGCCGAGCAGGACGTGGAAAAGGCGCACAAGTTTGCGCTGGAAAAATTTGCCGGCGACCTGCTGCCGATTGTTGACAGTCTGGAGCGCGGCCTCGAGCTGTCGAACGCGGATGATGAAAGCATTCGTCCGATGCGTGAAGGCATCGAGCTGACCCTGAAAATGTTCCACGACACCCTGGCGCGCTACAACCTTGTAGCTGTTGCTCCGCAGGAAGGTGAGCCTTTTAACGCTGTAGAGCATCAGGCAATGGCCATGCAGGAAAGCGCCAACGTTGAGCCAAACAGCGTGTTGAAGGTTTTCCAGAAGGGCTACCAGCTCAACGGTCGTCTGCTGCGTCCAGCGATGGTTGTTGTCAGCAAGGCGCCATCGCCAGTTTCGCCTTCTATTGATGAGAAGGCTTGAAATTAGCCGCGGCGCCCCCATTTAGAAGTCAAGCGTTTAAGTGCTACCGCAGTTAGCCACCACTGCTGCGGCAACCAAATCCAAAGTTTCGGGAGAGTTAACATGGGCAAAATTATCGGTATCGACCTGGGGACTACCAACTCCTGCGTCTCCGTTCTTGAAAACGGTGTAGCCAAAGTTATTGAAAACGCTGAAGGCGCGCGTACCACGCCGTCGATCATCGCTTATGCCAACGATGGCGAGATCCTTGTTGGTCAGTCGGCCAAGCGTCAGGCTGTGACCAATCCGCACAACACCCTGTATGCGGTGAAGCGTTTGATCGGTCGTAAGTTCGACGAAGAAGTCGTACAGAAAGACATCAAGATGGTCCCGTACAAAATCGCCAAGGCTGACAACGGCGACGCCTGGGTAGAAGTAAACGGCCAGAAAATGTCGCCGCCGCAAATCTCGGCTGAAATCTTGAAAAAGATGAAGAAGACTGCCGAAGACTACTTGGGCGAAACCGTAACCGAAGCGGTCATCACCGTTCCGGCCTACTTCAACGATAGCCAGCGTCAAGCCACCAAAGACGCCGGCCGCATCGCTGGTCTGGACGTAAAACGTATCATCAACGAACCAACCGCAGCCGCTCTGGCTTACGGTATGGACAAGGCCAAAGGCGATCACACCGTGATCGTTTACGACCTGGGTGGCGGTACGTTCGACGTGTCCGTGATCGAAATCGCTGAAGTTGACGGCGAGCACCAGTTCGAAGTGTTGGCCACCAACGGTGACACCTTCCTCGGCGGTGAAGACTTCGACATTCGTCTGATCGACTACCTGGTTGACGAATTCAAGAAAGAAAGCGGCATGAACCTCAAAGGTGACCCGCTGGCCATGCAGCGCCTGAAAGAAGCCGCTGAGAAAGCCAAGATCGAACTGTCCTCGAGCATGTCGACTGACGTGAACCTGCCGTATATCACTGCAGACGCTACCGGTCCTAAGCACTTGAACGTGAAGATCTCGCGTTCCAAGCTGGAAGCGCTGGTTGAAGACCTGGTTCAACGTACCATCGAGCCTTGCCGTATTGCGCTGAAAGATTCCGGTATCGATGTTGGCGCGATCAACGACGTGATCCTGGTCGGCGGTCAGACCCGTATGCCACTGGTTCAGAAGCTGGTGACCGAGTTCTTCGGTAAAGAAGCACGTAAAGACGTGAACCCCGACGAAGCCGTTGCCATGGGTGCTGCTATCCAGGGCGCAGTATTGGCCGGTGACGTAAAAGACGTTCTGCTGCTGGACGTCAGCCCGCTGACCCTGGGTATCGAAACCATGGGCGGCGTGATGACCGCGCTGATCGAGAAAAACACCACGATTCCTACCAAGAAATCCCAAGTGTTCTCGACTGCCGATGACAATCAGGGTGCTGTGACCATTCACGTGCTGCAAGGTGAGCGTAAGCAAGCCGCACAGAACAAGTCCTTGGGCAAGTTCGACCTGGCTGAGATTCCACCAGCACCACGTGGCGTGCCACAAATCGAAGTGACCTTCGACATCGACGCCAACGGCATCCTGCACGTTGGTGCGAAAGACAAGGCTACTGGCAAAGAGCAAAAGATCACCATCAAGGCCAACTCGGGCCTGTCTGATGAAGAAATTCAACAGATGATCCGTGATGCTGAAACCAATGCTGAAGCGGACAAGAAGTTCGAAGAATTGGCTGCTGCCCGTAACCAGGGTGACGCGCTGGTTCACTCGACTCGCAAGATGATCGCTGATGCTGGCGACAAAGTGACCGCGGAAGAGAAGACCGCAATCGAAGCCGCTCTGGTTGCCCTGGAAGCCGCCGTAAAAGGCGACGACAAGACTGCTATCGACGCCAAGGTTGAGGAGCTGTCGAAAGTCTCCGCGCCGGTTGCTCAGAAGATGTATGCCGAACAGGCTCAGCCTGCTGAAGGCGCGGCACCGCAGGACGACAAGGCTGAAAAGGCTGACGACGTTGTCGATGCCGAGTTCGAAGAAGTCAAAGACCACAAGTAAGTCAGTGGTCGTCCGGTTGACTGCCTCACGGCGGTGACTGGTAGGATGTCGCCGCGCGGGAGCTTGCTCCCGCGTTGGCGTATCTGGAATACGCGAATTTTTACAGCATGCGACAACGCTCGGGTGCTGGTGGTATGGCCGAAGATGCTCCTGCTTTTCCGCCGCAAATACCGCATGAATCAAAGACCAGGATCGTTGAATTGACGTGAGTTGGGTCCGGGCCTGTATTGGGGCTCAACGAGTTTGGCGAAGCTCAGGAGGGTTTTGCCGAACGTCCTTAAGAGTGCAAAGACTTATGGCTAAGCGTGACTATTACGAAGTATTGGGTGTTGAGCGTGGCTCAAGCGAAGCAGACCTGAAGAAGGCCTACCGCCGCTTGGCAATGAAGCATCACCCGGACCGTAACCCCGATGACAAAGCATCGGAAGAACTGTTCAAAGAGGCCAACGAGGCCTACGAAGTGCTGTCCGACTCGAGCAAGCGCGCGGCGTACGACCAGTACGGTCATGCCGGCGTCGATCCGAGCATGGGTGGCGGCGGTGCCGGTTTCGGTGGGCAGAACTTCTCCGACATCTTCGGCGATGTGTTCAGTGATTTCTTCGGTGGTGGTCGCGGCGGTGGCCGTGGCGGCGCTCAGCGTGGCAGTGATTTGCGCTACACCCTGGAGCTGAATCTGGAAGAAGCGGTGCGCGGCACGACCGTAAATATCCGCGTGCCGACGCTGGTCAACTGCAAGCCGTGCGACGGTTCGGGCGCGAAGAAAGGCTCCTCGCCATCGACCTGCCCGACGTGCGGCGGCATCGGTCAGGTGCGCATGCAGCAAGGCTTCTTCTCGGTGCAGCAGACCTGCCCGCGCTGCCATGGCCAAGGCAAGATCATTTCCGACCCGTGCGATTCGTGCCACGGTGATGGTCGTATCGAAGAATACAAAACCCTGTCCGTGAAAGTCCCTGCTGGCGTTGACACTGGCGACCGCATTCGTCTGTCCGGCGAAGGCGAGGCGGGTACTCAAGGTGGTCCGACCGGCGACCTGTACGTGGTTATCAACGTGCGCGAGCACTCGATCTTCCAGCGCGACGGCAAGCATCTGTTCTGCGAAGTGCCGATCAGCTTTGTTGACGCAGCATTGGGCGGCGAGCTGGAAATTCCGACCCTTGATGGCCGCGTCAAACTGAAAATCCCTGAAGGCACCCAGACCGGCAAGCAGTTCCGCGTGCGCGGCAAAGGCGTGGCTCCGGTGCGTGGCGGCGGTGCGGGCGACCTGATGTGCCGCGTGGCGGTCGAGACTCCGGTCAATCTGAACCGTCGTCAGCGCGAATTGCTCGAAGAATTCCGCAGCTCACTGGCGGATGACAACAGCCACTCGCCGAAAACCACTGGCTGGTTCGACGGCGTGAAGCGCTTCTTCGGCGATTTGTAAGGAGTCGGCATGCGACGTATTGCAGTGATGGGCGCCGCCGGGCGTATGGGTAAGATTCTGGTTGAGGCCGTGCAGCAGCGCGCGCCGCTGACCGGGCTGACTGCCGCCATCGTTCGTCCTGGCAGCACGCTGATCGGCGTGGATGCCGGTGAGCTGGCGTCACTGGGGCGGATCGGCGTGCCGTTGTCCGGTCATGTGGAGGCGGTGGCTGAAGAGTTCGACGTGTTGATCGACTTCACGTTGCCGGAAGTCATGCTGAAAAATCTGGCGTTCTGCCGCAAGGCTGGTAAGGCCATGGTCATCGGTACGACCGGGCTGGACGCCGCGCAGAAGCAATTGCTGGCCGACGCGGGCAAGGACATTCCCATCGTGTTCGCTGCCAACTTCAGTGTCGGGGTCAACCTGTCGCTGAAGTTGCTGGATATGGCGGCACGCGTGCTGGGTGATGATGCGGATATCGAAATCATCGAAGCGCATCATCGGCACAAGATCGATGCGCCGTCAGGTACGGCTCTGCGCATGGGTGAAGTGATAGCCGGCGCGCTGGATCGTGATCTGCAGAAAGTTGCGGTCTACGGTCGAGAAGGTCACACCGGAGTGCGTGAGCGTGAAACCATTGGTTTTGCCACCGTGCGTGGTGGTGATGTGGTCGGTGATCACACGGTGCTGTTCGCCTGTGAGGGCGAGCGCCTCGAGATCACGCACAAGGCTTCCAGTCGCATGACTTTCGCCAAGGGCGCGGTGCGTGCCGCGCTGTGGCTGGATGGCCGCGCGCCGGGTCTTTACGACATGCAAGACGTGCTCGACCTGCATTAAGACGCTACAAAAACCGGGTTCAAACTATACGTTTGAGCCCGGTTTGTTCCGCCAAGCGACGTCCTGTCGCATTCTCTGCCCTTTCGGGCTCATTGGCGGTAGACCAAAAAAGCCTTTTTCTGTAAGCTACAGCTTTAGTGTGTCCACTAAAAGCGCGCAGAATAATTCAGTGAACAAGCGGGGTGACGTGTCCATACGTCATTCCGCTTTTTTACAACCTGCGATTGCCCTTTCATGCGTTATTTACGGGAGGTCTTCTTGACTAAGCCAGCCATACTTGCCCTTGCTGATGGCAGCATTTTTCGCGGTGAGGCCATTGGAGCCGACGGCCAGACCGTTGGAGAGGTGGTGTTCAACACCGCAATGACCGGCTATCAGGAAATCCTTACCGATCCTTCCTACGCCCAACAGATCGTTACCCTGACCTACCCGCACATTGGCAACACCGGCACCACGCCGGAAGACGCCGAGTCGGATCGCGTCTGGGCAGCGGGCCTGGTCATTCGTGACCTGCCGCTGGTGGCGAGTAACTGGCGCAACACGATGTCCCTGGACGATTACCTGAAAGCCAACAATGTTGTGGCAATCGCTGGTATCGACACCCGTCGCCTGACGCGCATCCTGCGTGAAAAAGGCGCCCAGAATGGCTGCATCATGGCCGGCGACAACATCTCCGAAGAAGCCGCGATTGCCGCTGCGCAAGGCTTCCCGGGTCTGAAAGGCATGGATCTGGCGAAAGTCGTCAGCACCAAGAAGCAATACGAGTGGCGCTCGACTGTCTGGGACCTGAAGACCGACAGCCACGCGACCATCGAAGCTTCCGAGCTGCCATATCACGTGGTCGCTTTCGACTACGGCGTCAAGGTCAACATCCTGCGCATGCTGGTTGAGCGCGGCTGCCGCGTGACAGTTGTGCCGGCGCAAACCCCAGCTGCCGATGTACTGGCACTGAAGCCGGATGGCGTGTTCCTGTCCAACGGCCCTGGTGATCCGGAGCCGTGCGACTACGCCATCCAGGCGATCAAGGAAGTGCTGGAAACCGAGATTCCGGTATTCGGTATCTGCCTCGGTCACCAACTGCTGGCTCTGGCCTCCGGCGCCAAGACCCTGAAAATGGGCCATGGCCACCACGGTGCCAACCACCCGGTGCAGGATCTGGACACTGGCGTCGTGATGATCACCAGCCAGAACCACGGTTTTGCGGTAGATGAAGCGACCCTGCCGGCCAACGTTCGCGCGATCCACAAATCGCTGTTCGACGGCACCCTGCAAGGCATCGAGCGCACCGACAAGAGCGCGTTCAGCTTCCAGGGTCACCCTGAAGCCAGCCCGGGCCCGAACGATGTGGCGCCACTGTTCGACCGCTTCATCAACGAGATGGCCAAGCGACGCTAAGCGTTCGCCTTGAGACTGTAGAGAGAAGCCCTGAGGGCGGCCCCGAACCCGGCGGCCCCCTCGGGACTTCAGAAATCGATCAAGACGGCTTGCCGACTGACCTGCGGATTTGAGTGACAACCATGCCAAAACGTACAGACATTAAAAGCATCCTGATTCTCGGCGCTGGCCCGATCGTTATCGGCCAGGCCTGCGAATTCGACTACTCCGGCGCCCAGGCTTGCAAAGCCCTGCGCGAAGAGGGTTACCGCGTCATCCTGGTGAACTCCAACCCGGCCACCATCATGACCGACCCGGACATGGCCGACGCCACCTACATCGAGCCGATCAAGTGGCAGACCGTTGCCAAGATCATCGAGAAAGAGCGTCCGGACGCGCTGCTGCCGACCATGGGCGGCCAGACTGCTCTGAACTGTGCCCTCGACCTGGAGCGCGAAGGCGTTCTGGAGAAGTTCGGCGTAGAAATGATCGGCGCCAATGCTGACACCATCGACAAGGCAGAAGACCGTTCGCGTTTCGACAAGGCGATGAAATCCATCGGCCTCGACTGCCCGCGCTCGGGCATCGCCCACAGCATGGAAGAAGCCAATGCAGTGCTCGAGAAACTCGGTTTCCCGTGCATCATTCGTCCGTCTTTCACCATGGGCGGCACCGGTGGCGGTATCGCTTACAACCGTGAAGAGTTCGAAGAAATCTGCGCCCGTGGCCTGGACCTGTCGCCGACCAAAGAGCTGCTGATCGACGAATCGCTGATCGGCTGGAAAGAATACGAGATGGAGGTTGTCCGCGATAAGAAGGACAACTGCATCATCGTCTGCTCCATCGAAAACTTTGACCCGATGGGCGTGCACACTGGTGACTCGATCACTGTTGCGCCGGCACAGACCCTGACGGACAAGGAATACCAGATCATGCGTAACGCCTCGCTGGCGGTACTGCGCGAGATCGGCGTGGAAACCGGCGGCTCCAACGTCCAGTTCGGCATTTGCCCGGACACTGGTCGCATGGTCGTCATCGAGATGAACCCGCGGGTATCCCGTTCCTCGGCCCTGGCTTCGAAAGCCACTGGTTTCCCGATTGCGCGTATCGCTGCCAAGCTGGCGATCGGCTACACCCTGGACGAACTGCAGAACGAAATCACCGGCGGCGCTACGCCGGCGTCCTTCGAGCCGTCGATCGACTACGTCGTCACCAAGCTGCCACGTTTTGCCTTCGAGAAATTCCCTAAGGCTGACGCGCGTCTGACCACTCAGATGAAGTCGGTAGGTGAAGTCATGGCCATCGGCCGGACTTTCCAGGAATCCCTGCAGAAAGCCCTGCGTGGACTGGAAGTCGGCGTGTGCGGTCTGGACGAGAAGCTCGACCTGAGCAATCCGGAAAGCATGAGCATTCTCAAGCGCGAACTGACCGTGCCGGGCGCTGAGCGTATCTGGTACGTGGCAGACGCTTTCCGCGCTGGCCTGAGCGTCGAAGACATCTTCGGCATGAATATGATCGACCCGTGGTTCCTGGTGCAGATCGAAGATCTGATCAAAGAAGAAGAGAAGGTCAAGACCCTCGGTCTGGCCAGCATCGACCGCGACATGATGTTCCGCCTCAAGCGCAAAGGCTTCTCCGACATGCGTCTGGCCAAGCTGCTGGGCGTCACCGAGAAAAACCTGCGGACTCACCGCCACAAGCTCGACATCTACCCGGTGTACAAGCGCGTTGATACTTGCGCCGCTGAATTCGCCACCGACACCGCTTACATGTACTCGACTTACGAGGAAGAGTGCGAAGCTGCGCCGTCCGGTCGCGACAAGATCATTATTCTGGGCGGCGGTCCTAACCGTATCGGCCAGGGCATCGAGTTCGACTACTGCTGCGTCCACGCCGCCCTCGCTCTGCGCGAAGACGGCTACGAGACCATCATGGTCAACTGCAACCCGGAAACCGTTTCCACCGACTACGACACTTCCGACCGTCTGTACTTCGAGCCGGTAACCCTGGAAGACGTGCTGGAAATCTGCCGCGTCGAGAAGCCGAAAGGCGTGATCGTTCAGTACGGCGGCCAAACCCCGTTGAAACTGGCTCGGGCCCTCGAAGCGGCCGGCGTGCCGATCATCGGCACCAGCCCTGACGCCATCGACCGTGCAGAAGACCGTGAGCGCTTCCAGCAAATGGTCGAGCGCCTGAACCTGCGTCAGCCGCCAAACGCCACCGTGCGCAGCGAAGACGAAGCGATTCGTGCCGCGAGCAAGATCGGTTACCCGCTGGTGGTTCGCCCGTCCTATGTATTGGGCGGTCGTGCGATGGAAATCGTTTACGAAGAAGAAGAGCTCAAGCGCTATCTGCGTGATGCGGTGAAAGTGTCCAATGACAGCCCTGTGCTGCTTGACCACTTCCTCAACTGCGCTATCGAAATGGACGTGGATGCAGTCTGCGACGGCACCGACGTGGTGATCGGCGCGATCATGCAGCACATCGAACAGGCTGGCGTTCACTCCGGTGACTCCGCGTGTTCGCTGCCGCCGTACTCGCTGCCAGCGCACATCCAGGACGAGATGCGTGAACAGGTCAAGAAAATGGCCCTGGAACTGGGCGTTGTCGGCCTGATGAACGTGCAGTTGGCGCTGCAAGGCGAAGACATCTACGTCATCGAAGTCAACCCGCGCGCCTCGCGAACCGTACCGTTCGTATCGAAGTGCATCGGTGTTTCCCTGGCCATGATTGCTGCCCGCGTGATGGCCGGTAAAACCTTGAAGGAAATCGGTTTCACCAAAGAAATCATTCCGAATTTCTACAGCGTGAAAGAGGCGGTGTTCCCATTCGCCAAATTCCCTGGCGTTGACCCGATCCTCGGCCCAGAGATGAAGTCGACCGGTGAAGTGATGGGCGTGGGCGATACTTTTGGTGAAGCCTTTGCCAAAGCCCAGATGGGTGCCAGCGAAGTGCTGCCGACCGGCGGTACCGCGTTCATCAGCGTGCGTGACGATGACAAGCCATTGGTTGCAGGCGTGGCGCGTGATCTGATCAACTTGGGCTTCGAAGTAGTCGCCACTGCCGGCACTGCCAAGCTGATTGAAGCCGCAGGTCTGAAAGTGCGTCGCGTGAACAAGGTGACCGAGGGGCGTCCGCACGTGGTCGACATGATCAAGAATGACGAAGTCACCCTGATCATCAACACCACCGAAGGTCGTCAGTCGATCGCCGACTCCTATTCCATTCGCCGCAACGCTCTGCAGCACAAGATCTACTGCACCACCACCATCGCTGCTGGCGAAGCTATCTGTGAAGCGTTGAAATTCGGTCCCGAGAAGACCGTGCGCCGCTTGCAGGATCTACACGCAGGATTGAAGGCATGATCAAGTACCCAATGACCGTCCAGGGCGCGAAAGCCCTGGAAGAAGAACACACTCACCTGACCAAGGTCGTCCGTCCGAAGCTCAGCCAGGACATCGGTACGGCTCGCGAGCTGGGTGACCTCAAGGAAAACGCCGAATACCATGCCGCCCGTGAACAGCAAGGCATGGTCGAAGCGCGGATCCGTGACATCGAAGGCCGGATTCAGAATCAGGTCATCATTGATGTCACGTCGATTCCGCACACCGGCAAAGTGATTTTCGGCACTACCGTTGAAATCGCCAACGTCGAGACTGACGAGTCGGTCACTTACCACATCGTCGGTGAGGATGAGGCTGACTTCAAACTCGGCAAGATTTCCGTTGGTTCGCCGCTGGCCCGAGCCTTGATCGGCAAGGAAGAAGGCGATGTGGTTGCCGTGAAAACGCCAAGCGGCGTGATCGAGTACGAGATCGTCGAAGTTCGTCACATCTGAAAAAGGGGCGCCCGCTAAAATGCGGGCGCCCTGCTTTCGTGGCTTTGGAATGACAGGCACGCCGAACGCGCTGATGGTTTGCGCCACAGCGTCACTGAATAATTAGGGTTTTGGTGCTGGTACAGGCCGAGGGCCTTGTCAGTCTATGGTGCGAGAGGTGGAGCGGAGTGGCAGGGTGCGCGAAGCACACCCTTGACCCTTGCCATCACTTGAAGCGATGGACGTTCGACAGCTGCTTGTTGACGCTGAAGTTCTTGCGGTAAAGCAGTGCCATCTTGCCGATGACCTGAACCAGGTCCGCCTTGCCGGCCTTGCACAGTTCTGCAATGGACGCCAGGCGCGACTCGCGATCAAGGATGTTGAGCTTGATCTTGATCAGCTCGTGATCCGCCAAAGCGCGTTCAAACTCGGCTAACACACCTTCAGTCAAACCGTTGTCAGCCACAGTCAAAACTGGTTTCAGGTGGTGGCCAATGGATTTGTACTGTTTCTTCTGCTCTGGAGTGAGCGGCATAATCTGACCCTTTCGTCTGGATTCTGTAAAATGGCGGCCATTTTACCCGAGGGTTCGTGGATCCGCCCAACTAATCACGACCCTAATCATCGAGGTGCCCAATGGCGCGTTCCAAGACAAGCCTTGGTTGGCTGAAAAGACATGTCAATGACCCCTACGTGAAGCAGGCGCAGAAAGATGGCTACCGCTCGCGTGCGAGTTACAAGCTTCTGGAGGTCCAGGAGAAATACAAGCTGATCCGTCCAGGCATGAGCGTTGTCGACCTCGGTGCTGCGCCGGGTGGTTGGTCGCAGGTCACTAGCCGGCTGATTGGTGGTCAGGGGCGTCTGATCGCCTCGGACATCCTGGAAATGGACAGCATTCCGGACGTGACCTTCATCCAGGGCGACTTCACCGAGGATGCAGTCCTCGCTCAGATACTTGAGGCCGTGGGTAATTCGCAGGTAGACCTTGTGATTTCCGATATGGCCCCCAATATGAGTGGTACGCCTGAAGTGGATATGCCCAAAGCCATGTTTCTTTGCGAGCTGGCGCTTGATCTGGCAGAGCGGATTCTCAAGCCGGGTGGTAATTTCGTGATCAAGATCTTTCAGGGTGAAGGATTCGATGTTTATCTGAAGGACGCTCGTAAGAAATTCGACAAGATCCAGATGATCAAGCCGGATTCTTCCCGTGGGACCTCCCGTGAGCAATATATGCTGGCATGGGGCTATCGCGGTCGTAGTGAGTAAAACAAGGTTTTTTCGCGGGGTGATAGGTTTTTAGTATTTCGCCTCGCACGCTTTAGCGAATATTGTGTGGAAAGTGTTTCACAAAGGGTTACAGACGGCGCCTGCCAGAGTTGTAGGTAATGTAGTAAGTTAGGCCGGTGAATATCATGCGAAGCGCGCGCCAGTAGCGGAGCTTGCTTCAGAGGGTAGTTAATTGAACGATATGGCAAAGAATCTGATCCTGTGGTTGATCATCGCGGCTGTCCTGGTGACGGTGATGAACAACTTCTCCAGCCCTAACGAGCCGCAGACCCTCAACTATTCCGACTTCATCCAGCAGGTCAAGGATGGCAAGGTCGAGCGCGTAGCGGTAGACGGCTATGTGATTACCGGCAAACGCAACGATGGCGACAGCTTCAAGACCATTCGTCCGGCAATTCAGGACAACGGCCTGATCGGTGATCTGGTCGACAATCACGTTGTGGTTGAAGGCAAGCAGCCTGAGCAGCAAAGCATCTGGACCCAGCTTCTGGTGGCCAGCTTCCCGATCCTGGTGATCATCGCGGTGTTCATGTTCTTCATGCGCCAGATGCAGGGCGGTGCTGGCGGCAAGGGCGGGCCGATGAGCTTTGGCAAGAGCAAGGCACGTCTGCTGTCTGAAGATCAGGTTAAAACCACCTTGGGTGACGTTGCCGGTTGCGACGAAGCCAAGGAAGAAGTTGGCGAGCTGGTTGAATTTCTGCGCGATCCGGGCAAGTTCCAGCGCCTGGGCGGTCGCATTCCTCGCGGCGTGCTGATGGTCGGTCCTCCGGGTACCGGTAAAACCTTGCTGGCCAAGGCGATTGCCGGCGAAGCCAAGGTGCCGTTCTTCACCATCTCCGGTTCGGACTTCGTCGAAATGTTCGTCGGTGTCGGTGCCAGCCGTGTTCGTGACATGTTCGAGCAGGCCAAGAAACACGCTCCATGCATCATCTTCATCGATGAAATTGACGCCGTCGGTCGCCACCGTGGCGCAGGTATGGGCGGCGGTCATGACGAACGTGAACAGACTCTCAACCAGTTGCTGGTCGAGATGGATGGTTTCGAAATGAATGACGGCATCATCGTCATCGCCGCGACCAACCGTCCAGACGTACTTGACCCGGCTCTGCTGCGTCCGGGTCGTTTCGACCGTCAGGTTGTGGTTGGTCTGCCGGACATCCGTGGCCGGGAGCAGATCCTCAAGGTTCACATGCGCAAAGTGCCGATGGGTGACGATGTCGCTCCGGCTGTTATCGCTCGTGGTACTCCGGGCTTCTCCGGTGCCGATCTGGCCAACCTGGTCAACGAAGCGTCGCTGTTCGCTGCCCGCGCCGGCAAACGCATCGTCGAGATGAAAGAGTTCGAACTGGCCAAAGACAAGATCATGATGGGCGCCGAGCGCAAATCCATGGTCATGTCCGAAAAAGAGAAGCGCAACACTGCGTATCACGAAGCAGGCCATGCCATCGTTGGCCGCGTCGTGCCTGAGCATGACCCGGTTTACAAGGTGTCGATCATCCCGCGCGGTCGTGCACTGGGTGTGACCATGTTCCTGCCGGAAGAAGATCGTTACAGTCTGTCCAAGCGCGCGCTGATCAGTCAGATCTGCTCGCTGTATGGCGGCCGTATTGCTGAAGAAATGACCTTGGGTTTCGACGGTGTAACCACCGGTGCCTCCAACGACATCATGCGTGCGAGTCAGATCGCGCGGAACATGGTGACCAAGTGGGGTCTGTCGGAAAAGCTCGGTCCGCTGATGTATGCCGAAGAAGAGGGTGAAGTATTCCTCGGTCGCGGTGGTGGCGGTCAGGGTGCAAGTTTCTCCGGTGAAACTGCCAAACTGATCGATTCCGAAGTGCGCAGCATCATTGACCAGTGCTACGGCACGGCCAAGCAGATCCTCACGGACAACCGTGACAAGCTCGACGCCATGGCTGATGCCTTGATGAAGTACGAGACGATCGACGCCGAACAGATCGACGACATCATGGCGGGTCGTACGCCTCGCGAACCGCGCGACTGGTCGGGCGGCACCGGTACGCCTCCGCCTCCAGTGGCTCAGGATCCGCGTCCGGAAACACCGATTGGCGGTCCGGCTGCTGACGTTTAAGGCTTGAAATGACTTTTGTACAGTCCCTGACCCGGTTGCCTTGCGGCAACCGGGTTCTTGATTTGGCCCGGACGCATGTCATGGGCATTCTCAATGTGACCCCTGATTCCTTTTCTGATGGCGGCCGATACAGCCAGCTCGATGCGGCCCTGCGCCACGCTGAAGCAATGGTCACGGCCGGCGCGACGCTGATTGATGTTGGCGGCGAGTCCACCCGGCCCGGCGCTCGTGCGGTTTCTCCGTTGGAGGAGCTGGAGCGCGTGGCGCCAATCGTCGAGTTGATCAATCGCGAGCTGGATGTGGTGATCTCGGTCGATACTTCGACTCCCGCCGTGATGCGCGAAACTGCGCGGCTCGGTGCTGGCCTGATCAACGATGTTCGCTCGTTGCGTCGCGATGGTGCCTTGGATGCTGCTGCGGCTACCGGTTTGCCGGTGTGTCTGATGCACATGCTGGGCGAGCCTGGCGATATGCAGGACAATCCGCACTATCATGATGTCACTCGCGAGGTGGCCGAGTTTCTCGGCGAGCGTATGGCGCAGTGCGCTGCGGCCGGCATTCCCGCGGAGCGGATCATTCTCGATCCTGGCTTTGGTTTCGCCAAAACCTTGCAGCACAATCTAAGCTTGTTCAAACATATGGAGGCCCTGCATGCGCTGGGGCGTCCGCTGTTGGTCGGTGTTTCGCGAAAGAGCATGATCGGGCAGGCGTTGAATCGCCCTGTAGGCGAGCGACTGCACGGTGGTCTGGCACTCGCTGCGCTGGCGTCGGTCAAAGGTGCGAGAATCTTGCGCGTTCACGATGTCGCGGAAACGGTAGATGTAGTGCGGATGATCGCGGCCGTGGAATCAGCCGAATAAGGATGAAGGAGTATTTATGAGCAAAAAATATTTTGGTACCGACGGCATTCGTGGTCGCGTCGGCGAATACCCGATTACTCCTGACTTCATGCTCAAGCTTGGCTGGGCCGCCGGTATGGCGTTCCGCAAGATGGGTGCCTGCAAGGTATTGGTCGGCAAGGACACGCGGATATCCGGCTACATGTTCGAATCCGCGCTTGAGGCAGGTCTTACCTCAGCGGGTGCGGATGTGATGCTGCTCGGGCCGATGCCGACACCGGCTATCGCCTATCTGTCCCGTACGTTCCAGGCCGAGGCCGGGATCGTGATCAGCGCATCGCACAATCCGCACGACGATAACGGCATCAAGTTTTTTTCCGGCAAAGGAACCAAATTGCCGGATGAGCTGGAGTTGATGATCGAAGAGTTGCTCGACACGCCGATGACTGTGGTCGAGTCGAGCAAGATCGGCAAAGTATCGCGAATCAATGATGCTTCCGGTCGCTACATCGAATTTTGCAAAAGCAGCGTACCTACCGGCACCAGTTTTGCCGGTTTGAAAATCGTGATTGATTGCGCGCACGGTGCTACCTATAAAGTTGCGCCGAGTGTGTTCCGCGAATTGGGTGCTGACGTAGTGGTTCTGTCAGCTCAGCCGAACGGTTTGAACATCAACGAAAACTGCGGTTCCACCCATATGGGTCAATTGCAGGCAGCAGTTCTGGCTGAGCATGCGGATCTGGGTATTGCCTTCGATGGCGATGGCGATCGGGTGCTGATGGTTGATCACACTGGTGCGATCGTTGATGGCGATGAGCTGATCTTCATTATTGCGCGCGATTTGCATGAGCGTGGCAAGTTGCAGGGCGGCGTGGTCGGTACTTTGATGAGTAACCTTGGTCTGGAGCTGGCTCTGGCGGATCTGGGAATTCCTTTCGTGCGTGCCAATGTTGGCGACCGATATGTGATTGCCGAGCTGTTGGAGCGTAACTGGGTGGTCGGCGGTGAAAACTCGGGACACGTTGTGTGCTTTAACCACACTACGACTGGCGATGCGATCATTGCCGCGTTGCAGGTGCTTATGGCGCTGAAAACTCGTAATGAGGGGTTGGCGCAAACGCGTCAAGCGCTGCGCAAGTGTCCGCAAGTGCTGATAAATGTGCGTTTTGGTGGTGGCGAAAGCCCGCTTGAGCATCCGGCAGTCAAGGAAGCCAGTGCCCGTGTAACCCAGGCAATGGCGGGGCGCGGTCGCGTGCTTTTGCGCAAGTCCGGCACCGAGCCACTGGTGCGTGTCATGGTCGAAGGTGAGGATGAAACTCAGGTTCGTGGCTATGCCGAAGAACTGGCAAAACTGGTAACTGAAGTTTCTGCCTGATACGGCTTGCAAGCCATGAATGTGTTGGGTAACATCTGCGCCCACTTTGACCGACGAGGTACAGCATGCGTCGCCCTATGGTAGCTGGTAACTGGAAGATGCACGGTACCCGCGCCAGCGTCGCTGAGCTGATCAACGGCCTTCGTCATCTGGCCTTGCCAAGCGGTGTTGATGTCGCGGTTTTCCCGCCTTGCTTGCATATCAATCAAGTGATTGATGGTCTGAAGGGCAAGTCGATTTCGGTCGGCGCGCAGAACTCTGCGGTGGAATCCATGCAAGGTGCATTGACCGGTGAAATTGCACCGAGTCAGTTGGTGGATGCAGGTTGTTCCCTTGTGCTTGTGGGGCATTCCGAACGCCGTCAGATTATGGGCGAGCGAGACGGAATGCTGAATCGCAAGTTCGCAGCGGCACAGGCATGTGGCTTGATTCCGGTGTTGTGTATAGGGGAAACCCTGGAACAGCGCGAAGCCGGGAAAACTCTTGAGGTTGTCGGGCGTCAGCTGGGCAGCATCATCGAGGAGCTGGGTGTTGGTGCTTTTGCCAATGCAGTTATCGCTTACGAGCCGGTCTGGGCTATTGGTACCGGGCTGACTGCAACGCCGCAGCAGGCTCAGGATGTGCATAAAGCAATCCGTGAGCAGTTGGCGGCAGAGAATTCTGAAGTCGCACGAGGTGTGCGGCTTCTATACGGCGGCAGCGTGAAGGCGGCCAATGCGGTCGAACTGTTCGGCATGCCGGATATCGATGGGGGGCTCATTGGTGGAGCTTCCCTGAATGCAGATGAGTTCGGTGCGATCTGTCGCGCCGCGGGAAACTGAAAAAATGCTGGAAACAGTCGTAGTCGTTTTTCATCTGCTGGGTGCATTGGGCGTAGTTGCTCTGGTTTTGCTGCAGCAGGGTAAGGGTGCGGACGCCGGTGCGTCTTTCGGAGCAGGTGCTTCAAATACTGTGTTCGGAAGCCAAGGTTCCTCTACCTTTCTTAGTAAGTTTACTGCTATACTTGCCGCCGGTTTCTTCATAACCAGCTTGGGGTTAGGTTACTTTGCTAAAGAGAAAGCTCATCAGCTGACTCAAGCAGGTTTGCCAAACCCGGCAGTGTTGGAAGTACCTAAGCAACAACCGGCTTCTGATGATGTCCCGGTGCTTCAAGAGCAAAAGTCGGCTACTCCAGCGACTGACGTGCCTCCAGCTCAAGAGCAAAAGTAAGAAGGGTTTCAAACGTAGTATTGCCGAGGTGGTGGAATTGGTAGACACGCAACCTTGAGGTGGTTGTGCCCATAGGGTGTAGGGGTTCGAGTCCCCTTCTCGGTACCAATTAGTCAAGAAAGCCCGCTGTTGCGGGCTTTCTTGCAGGTGGAAGGTTACATTGACCCTGTCAAGGATCGGTCGTATACTTCCGCCCCAGCTTTGTCGCGGGGTGGAGCAGTCTGGTAGCTCGTCGGGCTCATAACCCGAAGGTCGTCGGTTCAAATCCGGCCCCCGCAACCAGTTTCAGGAGCCCCTTTTAAGGGGCTTTTTGTTAGCTGGACACTTTCAACGCCGCTGTTCGACGGCGTTTCAAGGATGGGCGTTTCGCCCATTTTTTTATTTTGCACAGCATGCACATACATGCACGAGGGGGTTTCAGGTGTCGAGCAAGCTAGAAGAGTTGCAGGCCTTGCTGGCCCCGGTGGTCGTGGCCCTAGGCTATGAATGCTGGGGTATTGAGTTTTCGGCTCAAGGTCGCCACTCAATGTTGCGCGTTTATATTGATAAAGAAGGCGGCGTGCTGGTGGACGATTGTGCCATCGTCAGTCGCCAGATCAGCGGTGTGCTGGACGTTGAAGATCCGATCACCGTTGAATACACCCTTGAAGTTTCCTCGCCTGGCATGGAGCGCCCACTGTTCACTATTGAGCAGTTTGCAAAATTTGCCGGTGACCAAGTGAAGATCAAGCTGCGCTCGCCTTTTGAAGGTCGACGCAACTTTCAGGGCCTTCTGCGCGGTGTAGAAGAGCAGGACGTCGTGGTGCAGGTAGATGACCATGAGTTCCTGTTGCCGATCGATATGATCGACAAGGCCAACATTATTCCCAGTTTTGACTGAGACGTGCCGGATACTGCGGGTACCGCGGATCCAATGGCTTGCGAAAGGCGAGGCGTACGATGAGCAAAGAAGTACTGCTGGTTGTTGAGTCGGTATCCAATGAAAAGGGCGTACCGGCTAGCGTGATTTTTGAAGCGCTGGAGCTGGCCCTGGCCACTGCTACCAAAAAGCGTTTTGAAGACGAAGTTGATCTGCGTGTGGAAATCAACCGCCACACCGGTGCATACGAAACCTTCCGTCGCTGGACGGTGGTCGAAGAAGACAAGCTTGATGACCCGGCGATCGAGACCTGGCCAACCAAGGTTGCGGAAACGCATCCTGGCGCCAATGTCGGTGACGTTGTCGAAGAAAAAATCGAGTCCATCGAATTCGGCCGCATTGCTGCACAAACCGCCAAACAGGTGATCGTGCAGAAAGTCCGCGAAGCCGAGCGTGCTCAGGTCGTCGACGCTTACCGCGAGCGCCTGGGGGAAATCATCTCCGGCACCGTGAAAAAAGTTACCCGCGACAACGTGATCGTCGATCTGGGCAACAACGCTGAAGCGTTGCTGGCCCGTGAAGACATCATTTCTCGCGAAACCTTCCGTGTCGGCGTGCGTCTGCGTGCGCTGCTCAAGGAAATCCGCACCGAGAACCGCGGCCCTCAGTTGATCCTGTCGCGTACCGCGCCGGAAATGCTGATCGAGCTGTTCCGTATCGAAGTGCCGGAAATCGCTGAAGGCTTGATCGAAGTAATGGCAGCGTCCCGTGATCCGGGTTCGCGCGCCAAGATCGCTGTCCGCTCCAAGGACAAACGCATCGACCCGCAAGGCGCGTGCATTGGTATGCGCGGTTCGCGCGTCCAGGCAGTGTCGGGCGAGTTGGGTGGCGAGCGGGTCGATATCGTCCTGTGGGACGATAACCCGGCACAGTTCGTGATCAATGCCATGTCGCCGGCAGAAGTGGCGGCGATTATCGTTGACGAAGATGCCCATGCAATGGACATCGCCGTTGGCGCAGACAATCTGGCTCAGGCCATCGGTCGAGGTGGTCAGAACGTGCGTCTGGCAAGCCAGTTGACTGGCTGGACCCTGAACGTGATGACCGAATCGGACATCCAGGCTAAGCAGCAAGCAGAAACCGGCGACATCCTGCGCAACTTCATCGACGAGCTGGAAGTCGACGAAGACCTTGCACAGGTGCTGGTAGATGAAGGCTTCACCAGCCTGGAAGAGATTGCCTACGTACCGTTGGAAGAAATGCTCAACATCGACGGCTTTGACGAAGATACCGTCAACGAGCTTCGCGCTCGCGCCAAGGATCGTTTGTTGACCAAAGCCATCGCTACTGAGGAAAAGCTGGCAGACGCCCATCCGGCCGAAGACCTGCTCTCGCTTGAGGGTATGGACAAGGATTTGGCGATGGAACTGGCGGTGCGCGGCGTAATTACCCGCGAAGACCTGGCCGAGCAGTCTATTGACGATCTGCTCGACATCGACGGCATCGACGATGATCGTGCCGGCAAGTTGATCATGGCCGCCCGAGCCCACTGGTTCGAGTAATTAGGCGCGGCCTGAGGAGAGAAATGCATGACGCAAGTCACGGTGAAACAACTGGCCGATGAGGTCAAAACACCGGTAGAGCGCCTGTTGCAGCAGATGCGTGAGGCAGGTCTGCCGCACACCGCCGCCGAAGAAAATGTGACTGACAGTGAGAAGCAATCCCTGCTGACTCACTTGAAGAGCAGCCACAAGGCGAAAGTGGAAGAACCACGCAAGATCACGCTGCAGCGTAAAACCACCAGCACCCTGCGTGTGGCTGGTAGCAAAAGCATCAGTGTTGAAGTTCGCAAGAAGAAAGTTTTCGTACAGCGCAGCCCGGAAGAAATCGAAGCCGAGCGCAAGCGTGAACTGGACGAACGTCGCGCAGTAGAAAATGCTGCCCGTCAGAAGGCTGAAGAAGAGTCCAAGCCGCGCGCCGAAGAAGAAGCGCGTCGCCAGCCTGCTACCGCACAAACAGCTACCGACGCCGTTTCGGCACCGGCCGCTGCTGCCCAGCCAGTACGCGAAAGCGCCCCGGTTGCAGCTGCTCCAGCACCGTCTGCTGACGTTCGCAACAAGCAGAACGAACAGCGCCGTCCTGACAAACCACGTGCCGACGACAACAATCGTCGCAGTGGCGGTGGTGATGGCGAGCGTAAAAACGCTCCACATCGCGCATCGGTCAAGGAAAAAGCACCAGCTCCACGTGTGGCGCCACGCACTACCGACGAAGAGAGCGATAGCTTCCGTCGCGGTGGTCGCGGCAAGGCCAAGCTGAAGAAGCGCAATGCCCACGGTTTCCAGAGCCCAACCGGCCCTGTCGTGCGTGATGTGCAGATCGGCGAGACCATCAGTGTTGGCGATCTCGCCAATCAGATGTCGGTCAAGGCTGCTGAAATCATCAAGTTCATGTTCAAACTGGGTACCCCAGCGACCATCAACCAAGTGCTTGATCAGGAAACTGCTCAACTGGTAGCCGAAGAACTGGGCCACAAAGTGACCCTGGTCAGCGACACCGCTCTGGAAGATTCCCTGGCCGAGTCCCTGAAGTTTGAAGGCGAGTCGTTCTCCCGTGCACCAGTCGTGACCGTAATGGGCCACGTTGACCACGGTAAGACCTCGCTGCTCGACTACATCCGTCGTGCCAAGGTAGCTGCTGGCGAAGCCGGTGGTATCACCCAGCACATCGGTGCATACCACGTTGAAACCGAACGCGGCATGGTCACCTTCCTCGACACCCCTGGTCACGCCGCGTTTACCGCAATGCGTGCCCGTGGTGCCAAGGCGACCGACATCGTGATTCTGGTAGTTGCAGCGGACGACGGCGTGATGCCGCAGACCATTGAAGCTGTTCAGCACGCAGTAGCGGCTGGCGTTCCACTGGTTGTTGCTGTGAACAAGATCGACAAGCCGGGCGCCGATCTCGATCGCATCCGTAGCGAACTGTCGGTTCACGGCGTGACGTCGGAAGAGTGGGGCGGTGAAACGCCGTTCGTATCGGTTTCGGCGAAAGTCGGTACTGGTGTTGACGAACTGCTCGAAGCCGTCCTGCTGCAAGCCGAAGTTCTCGAACTGAAAGCGACTCCATCGGCTCCTGGTCGTGGCGTTGTAGTTGAATCGCGTCTCGACAAAGGTCGTGGCCCGGTTGCAACCGTTCTGGTTCAAGACGGTACCCTGCGCCAAGGCGACATGGTTCTGGTCGGTTCGAACTATGGCCGTGTACGTGCCATGCTCGACGAGAACGGCAAGCCGATCAAGGAAGCCGGTCCTTCCATCCCTGTCGAGATCCTCGGCCTGGACGGTACCCCGGACGCTGGCGACGAGATGAGTGTTGTTGCCGACGAGAAGAAAGCCCGTGAAGTGGCTCTGTTCCGTCAAGGCAAGTTCCGCGAAGTCAAACTGGCTCGCGCTCACGCCGGCAAGCTGGAAAACATCTTCGAAAACATGGGGCAGGCAGAGAAGAAGACGCTCAACATCGTCCTCAAATCTGACGTCCGTGGCTCGCTGGAAGCGTTGAACGGTGCCTTGAACGGCCTGGGTAACGACGAAGTGCAAGTGCGTGTTGTCGGTGGCGGTGTCGGTGGTATCACCGAGTCCGACGCCAACCTGGCACTGGCCTCCAACGCTGTACTGTTCGGCTTCAACGTGCGTGCCGATGCTGGCGCACGGAAGATCGTCGAGCAGGAAGGTCTGGACATGCGTTACTACAACGTGATCTACGACATCATCGAGGACGTCAAGAAAGCCCTCACCGGTATGCTCGGCAGCGATGTTCGCGAGAACATTCTGGGTATCGCTGAAGTGCGTGACGTGTTCCGTTCGCCGAAGTTTGGCGCGATCGCCGGTTGCATGGTTATCGAAGGTGTTGTTCACCGTAACCGTCCAATCCGTGTACTGCGTGAAGACATCGTTATCTTCGAAGGCGAGCTGGAATCCCTGCGCCGCTTCAAGGATGACGCTTCCGAAGTACGTGCCGGCATGGAATGCGGTATCGGCGTGAAGAGCTACAACGACGTCAAACCTGGCGACAAGATCGAAGTCTACGAGAAGGTTCAGGTTGCTCGCAGCCTCTGACTCGCGCACTTCAAGGGCCACGTCGGGCCGTAGCATGCAAATGCGCGGCACGGCGGCAGGACTCTAAACGCAACGCCCGGTCTGGCATTTAGCCAGGCCGGGCGTTTGCCGCTTTCAGACCCCACGGGTTTCACCGTGAGGCAGTAACAGGTAACAAGACATGGCAAAAGAATACAGCCGTACCCAACGTATCGGCGATCAGATGCAGCGTGAGCTGGCACAGCTGATCCGTCGTGAAGTCAAAGACCCGCGCGTCGGCCTGGTCACCATTACCGCTGTGGAAGTCAGCCGTGACGTCGGTCACGCGAAGATTTTCATTACCGTGATGGGTCAGGACAACGCTGAAGACATCGCGCAAAGCATCAAGGTGCTTAACTCTGCCGCCGGTTTCCTGCGCATGCAGTTGGCCCGTGAAATGAAGTTGCGCAGCGTGCCTCAGCTGCACTTCCACTACGACGAAAGCGTCGTGCGTGGTGCGCACCTCTCGGCCCTGATCGAGCGCGCCGTGGCTGAAGACAATCAGCACCCGGTTGCGGCTGAACCCGAAGACACCAAGGAGTAACTCGGTGGCTCAGGTCAAACGTATCCGTCGTAACGTCAGCGGCATCATCCTGCTCGACAAGCCATTGGGGTTCACCTCCAACGCTGCCCTGCAGAAGGTGCGCTGGTTGCTCAACGCCGAGAAAGCCGGGCACACCGGCAGTCTTGATCCGCTGGCCACCGGCGTGTTGCCGCTGTGCTTCGGTGAGGCCACCAAGTTTTCGCAATACTTGCTAGATTCCGACAAGGCTTATGAAACCCTGGCGCAACTGGGCAAGACCACGACCACGGCGGATGCCGAGGGCGAAGTTTTGCAGGAGCGCCCGGTGACCGTTGGTCGCGCCGATGTCGAAGCTGCATTGCCGAAATTTCGCGGGCTTATCAGTCAGATACCGCCGATGTACTCGGCGCTCAAGCGTGATGGCCAGCCCCTGTACAAGCTGGCACGTGCAGGCGAAGTAGTGGAGCGCGAACCGCGTTCTGTTACTATTGCGCGCTTGGAATTGTTGGCCTTCGAGGGTGATACTGCGCGCCTCGCGGTGGATTGCAGCAAGGGCACCTATATTCGCACCCTGGTGGAGGATATTGGTGAGCAACTCGGTTGTGGTGCGTACGTCGCTGAATTGCGCCGTACCCAGGCCGGGCCTTTCACCCTGGCGCAGACCGTGACCCTCGAAGAGCTTGAAGCGGTACATGCCGAAGGCGGCAACGAAGCGGTTGATCGCTTCCTGATGCCATCGGACAGTGGCCTGCAGGATTGGCCGCTGCTGCACTTCTCGGAACACAGCGCGTTTTACTGGCTCAACGGCCAGCCAGTGCGTGCTCCGGATGCTCCGAAGTTCGGCATGGTGCGGGTACAGGATCACAACGGTCGTTTCATCGGTATTGGTGAGGTGAGCGAAGACGGGCGCATTGCGCCGCGTCGACTGATTCGGTCGGAATGACCGAAAACCGGTCTGTGTAACAGCAGGCTGGCGAGGGTGGCTGTCAACAGGCACGGTCACTACTCATTTATAGATACAGGGATTTGTCCCTGGCCTGTTGAAACTGTTTTTCTGAAACAGTTTCCTGATAAAAGGATTGCCTCATGGCTCTCGACGTTCAAGAAAAAGCTCAAATCGTTGCTGACTACCAGCAAGCTGTTGGTGACACTGGTTCGCCAGAAGTGCAAGTTGCACTGCTGACCCACAACATCAACAAGCTGCAAGGTCACTTCAAGGCCAACGGTAAAGATCACCACTCCCGTCGTGGTCTGATCCGCATGGTAAACCAGCGTCGCAAGCTGCTGGACTACCTGAAAGGCAAGGATCTGGGTCGTTATCAGACTCTGATCGGTCGCCTGGGTCTGCGTCGCTAATAAGCGATTGCGCTAGAGGTTGGTTGTCTGTCGCGCGTCAGTGGGATTCCCGCTGGCGCCTGGCAGGCTCCCAGCCTCAAGTTTTATCTGGATACACGTTTTACCCTGGACAGGCGTTGGGCCGATTCCCGACATTGCCCAAGAATTCGCAAGAAACCAGTTTCCCCAAGAGCCACAAAGAAGGTAGGACACCGTGAACCCGGTTATCAAAAAATTCCAGTTCGGTCAGTCGACCGTTACCCTCGAGACAGGCCGTATCGCCCGTCAAGCCTCCGGCGCAGTGCTGGTTACCGTTGACGACGACGTTACCGTTCTGGTGACCGTTGTTGGCGCCAAGACCGCTGACCCGAGCAAAGGCTTCTTCCCGCTTTCCGTTCACTACCAGGAAAAAACTTACGCTGCCGGTAAGATCCCTGGCGGTTTCTTCAAGCGTGAAGGCCGTCCTTCCGAGAAAGAAACCCTGACTTCCCGACTGATCGACCGTCCGATCCGTCCGCTGTTCCCAGAAGGTTTCATGAACGAAGTGCAGGTTGTCTGCACCGTCGTTTCCACCAGCAAAAAGACTGATCCGGACATCGCTGCGATGATCGGTACCTCGGCTGCCCTGGCTATCTCGGGCATTCCGTTCGACGGCCCGATCGGCGCCGCCCGCGTTGCTTTCCACGAAAGCACCGGCTACCTGCTGAACCCGACTTACGAACAACAGAAAGCTTCGAGCCTGGACATGGTCGTTGCCGGTACTTCGGAAGCCGTTCTGATGGTTGAATCGGAAGCCAAAGAGCTGACCGAAGACCAGATGCTGGGCGCGGTACTGTTTGCTCACGACGAGTTCCAGGTTGTGATCAACGCCGTTAAAGAACTGGCTGCCGAAGCTGCCAAGCCAACCTGGACCTGGGCTCCACAGCCTGAAGCCACTGCACTGCTGGGCGCTATCCGTGCCGAGTTCGGCGAAGCGATCTCCCAGGCTTACACCATCACCATCAAGGCCGACCGTTACGCTCGCCTGGGTGAGTTGAAGGATCAGGTTGTTGCCAAGCTGTCCGGTGAAGAAGGTCAACCTTCTGCCAGCGAAGTCAAAGCGGCTTTCGGCGAAATCGAATACCGCACCGTTCGCGAAAACATCGTGAACGGCAAGCCACGTATCGACGGTCGCGACACCAAAACCGTACGTCCTTTGAACATCGAAGTCGGTGTTCTGCCGAAGACCCACGGTTCGGCTCTGTTCACCCGTGGCGAAACCCAGGCTCTGGTCGTTGCAACGCTGGGCACCGCCCGTGATGCACAACTGCTGGACACTCTGGAAGGCGAGAAAAAAGACCCGTTCATGCTGCACTACAACTTCCCTCCGTTCTCGGTAGGTGAGTGTGGTCGCATGGGTGGCGCTGGTCGTCGCGAAATCGGTCACGGCCGCCTGGCTCGTCGCTCGATCGCAGCCATGCTGCCCGCCGCCGACGTGTTCCCGTACACCATCCGCGTGGTTTCGGAAATCACCGAATCCAACGGTTCGAGCTCGATGGCTTCCGTTTGCGGCGCTTCCCTGGCCCTGATGGACGCTGGTGTGCCGATGAAGGCGCCGGTTGCCGGTATCGCCATGGGTCTGGTTAAAGAAGGCGGCAAGTTCGCTGTTCTGACCGACATCCTGGGTGACGAAGACCACCTCGGCGACATGGACTTCAAAGTAGCCGGTACCGCCAAAGGTGTTACCGCGCTGCAGATGGACATCAAGATCAAGGGCATCACCGAAGAAATCATGGAAATCGCTCTGGGCCAAGCCCTGGAAGCGCGCCTGAACATTCTCGGCCAGATGAACCAGATCATTGGCCAGTCGCGTACCGAGCTGTCGGAAAATGCTCCGACCATGATCGCGATGAAGATCGACACCGACAAGATCCGTGACGTTATCGGTAAAGGTGGCGCGACCATCCGTGCGATCTGTGAAGAGACCAAGGCTTCGATCGACATCGAAGACGACGGCTCGATCAAGATCTTCGGCGAAACCAAGGAAGCTGCTGAAGCTGCACGTCAGCGCGTTCTGGGCATCACCGCAGAAGCGGAAATCGGCAAGATCTACGTCGGCAAGGTTGAGCGCATCGTCGACTTCGGCGCATTCGTCAACATCCTGCCGGGCAAAGACGGTCTGGTGCACATCTCGATGCTGAGCGACGCTCGCGTAGAGAAAGTCACCGACATTCTGAAAGAAGGTCAGGAAGTTGAAGTACTGGTACTGGACGTGGACAACCGCGGCCGTATCAAGCTGTCGATCAAAGACGTGGCAGCTGCCAAGGCGTCGGGCGTTTAATTACCCCACCGCTTTAGCGCAATAAAAATGCCCCACCGTGAAAACGGTGGGGCATTTTTTTGCCTGTGAAACAACTGTGGCGAGGGAGCAAGCTCCCTAGCCACAAGAGCGGGCTACAAAGTTGCCGGACTTCAGGACCGGTGCTAGGTTTAGCCCACCGCCCGTGTAGCTCAGCCGGTAGAGCAGCGCACTCGTAACGCGAAGGTCGCAGGTTCGATTCCTGTCTCGGGCAAAAATTATTTCACCTTGCGGCTCAGCTCCTCAACAGTGCGTTTGAGCTGGTCGACCGCCCGATCCTGATCGCTGACTTTCTGCTTGAGGTTCGACAGTTCACTGGAGCTCGAACTTGAGCTGGAACCGCTGCTGCGCTTGAGCTCTTCTACTTGCCGGCTGAGGTTGCTCAAATCGCGCTCCTGCTCCTTGACCTTGTTCTTCAGGTCGTCGATTTCCTTGCCGCTGGAACTCGAACTGGAGCCGCTGCTGCGTTTGAGTTCTTCGATCTGCCGTGACTGCTCACTGATGGTGTCGCGCATTTTCTTCAGATCATCGATGCTGATCTCGCTCTTGATCACGACCTGCTTGCCGTAATCGTCGTGAATCAGGGAAACCTTGTCACCGAAAGACGGGCTGCTGGTGCTCAATTCAACAGCCATTGCACTGCTCGATACAGCCAGAAGTGCAAGCAGAGCGGTAGCGGACTTAATGGAAGAGGTCTTGAAAAAACTGCGCATCACTGGAATTCCTTGTGAACAGCGAATGTGAGTGCCGATATGGCACAACGCTATGACTGGAAATGCGCATTTATGTTCCCCAGGTCAACTTTTTGCGAAAGAGATGTAAAGAGGCGTGTAATTCGTCATGCAAACATCCTATATTCGGTGCCTGCATGAGCATCGCTTAGCAGTTTTCAGATGATCCCGAATGGTTCCGAAGGCCGGACAATCCGCGTCAGAGAGATCCTTGATGATCCAGATCCATCCTCCATTCTTACGATCAACGAGAACGCCATGACCGAATTAACTCAAGAGCAACGTCACGAATTAGCGCTGGAAAAGTACATTCTGGCCGTGCCGGACCTGAAAGAAGAGATCAAGGACCTGAGTCCTGATGATCAGAAAGACCAGATCCAGTGGGCCTTCGAAGACGAAGCCGAAGCCCAGGGCTTGCAGCCGTGGGAGCTGACGCTCAAGTACACGAGCACGCCGGAGGAGTTCGAGGCTGCGCGCCTGGTTCTGCACAAAGAGGCGGCCGAGGTGCTTGGCGTCGAATGGGAAGAGTACTGCGAGATGAATAATCTGGTGGTCTGAAACAGAAACGCCAGCCTCATCGGGGCTGGCGTTTTTTATTGCACGAGTGCCTCAGAGACTCAGGCGCATCGACAGATCGACCGCCTTCACATCCTTGGTCATCGCGCCGATCGAGATGTAATCCACACCAGTCTGGGCGATCGGCAGCAGCGTGCTTTCGTTTATCCCGCCGCTGGCCTCCAGTTTCGCTTTACCGCCGTTCAGGCGCACCGCTTCGCGCATGTCATCCAGGCTCAGTTCGTCGAGCATGATGATGTCGGCGCCTGCCTCCAGCGCTTCTTTAAGCTCTGCAAGACTTTCGACTTCGACTTCAACCGGTTTGCCCGGCGCGATCTTGTGCGCGGCAGCAATGGCTTGCGCGATGCCGCCACTGGCAGCGATGTGGTTTTCCTTGATCAGGAACGCGTCGTACAGGCCGATGCGGTGGTTGTGGCAACCGCCGCAAGTCACCGCATATTTCTGCGCCAAACGCAGGCCCGGCAGGGTTTTGCGCGTGTCGAGCAGTTTGACTTGAGTCTCGCCGACGAAATCCGCCAGGTACTGCGCGCGCGTCGCCACGCCGGAGAGCAGTTGCAGGAAGTTCAGCGCACTGCGCTCACCCGTCAGCAGCGAGCGTGCCGGGCCTTCCAGATGAAACAACGGCTGATTGGGCTGCACCCGCTCGCCATCGCGCACCTGCCAATGTACGGCCACCCGTGGATCGAGCTGGCGGAATACCGCATCGACCCACGCCGTGCCACTGATCACGGCGGCGTCGCGAGTAATGATGGTGGCTTTGGCCAGACGTTCGGCCGGGATCAGTTGCGCGGTGATGTCGCCGCTGCCGACGTCTTCGAGCAACGCACGGCGCACGTTGGCTTCGATTTCGGCGGTCAGATCGGCGAGACGTAGATTCGGCATAACGGACTCCACAAACTAAGTGATCCGATTATAGGGGCATGGTGCGAGCCAACCCAAGGCCGGAACCTGTATGCGGCGTGCATCCGGTCGAATCCTTTTGAGCAAACGCCGTTGCGGCGCGGTCAGTTGCATAGATCCGTTACTAGGGGAAACCCTGAGGCTACTGGCACTCGCGACATGTTTTGCACGATAATCCGCCTTGCATTTGACGTCATGGCTTTGACGTGAAAAGTGGCTGCGGCCCGCGCACCGGACGTTTCTGACCCAAGAAGAATTACCGTTCCAGGAGGCTTGGATGCACAACGACGGGAAAGTAGTGCCTTTGCACAAGGCCACTACCGATCAGGCGAATCACTCGCCGCTCGCCCGCCTGCCTGTGATTCTGCTTCAGGTGCGCGACAAGGCTGCCCAGCAACTGCGCCAGGGCTTGCAGGAACTGTTCGATAACGCCGACGACACCCTGTTCGAAATGGCCGACCGCGCGCGCAACGATGTCGAACAGAACATCTTCTTCGAAGCCATGCGCGACCTGCGCCTCAAGCGCAAAAACATCGAGCGTGGCTTTCTCGAGCAATTCTTCGAGGCCTTCGTCGGCCTCACTCAATACGATTTCACGCAGCACGCGTTGCCCGCGGCCCTGATGCCCGAGCAGAACCCGGCGCGCACCGACGACATGGAGCGCGCCGTTGCGATCGAGACTATGCTCGGCCGTGTGCTCAACCGTGACGGCTTCGCTCTCGACCAACTGACAGCGCGCCTGAATGCGTTGCTCGGCAAGACTCTCGACGGCCAGCACAACCCGCTGGGCCCGGCGATGCTCTGCGAATATTTCCTCAAGGCCGGGCGTGATCTGGGGGTGGAGATCAAGGTCAAACTGATCCTGCTCAAGTTGTTTGAGCGCTATGTGCTGACTCATACCGATCAACTTTATGCCGAAGCCAATCAATTGCTGGTCGCCACGGGCGTACTGCCGGAATTGAAACCGGCACCCGCCCGGCGTGCCACTGACCGTGCCGCCGCCAGTGTGCAAACCGAGTCGGACGGCGCCGATCAGCCGCAGTCTGATGCCGGCGTGCAGGAAGTCTTCGCCGCGTTGCAGAAACTGCTGCTGCACGTACGCGGCAGTGTTGCGCCAACGCTTGAACCCAGTGCCCCCGCGCAACCGATTTCCTCCCGCGATTTGCTGCGCCTGCTCTCGCATTTGCAGCAATACGTACCGGCCCTGACTGCGGCGCAGGATGACTTTGATCTGCGCAATCAGCTTGAACAGTTGCTCACGCGAGTCAGCGTCAAAAGCGGCAAGTCGCGTATCGTCGGGGGCGCCGATGAAGACGTGATCAACCTGGTAGCGATGGTGTTCGAGTGCATTCTCGACGATCACAACCTGCCGGACTCACTCAAAGCGTTAATCGCGCGATTGCAGATCCCGATGCTCAAAGTCGCGGTCATCGACAAAAGCTTCTTCAGCCGCAGCAGCCACCCGGCGCGACGCCTGCTCAACGAAATCGCCGATGCGGCCATGGGTTGGGCCGATTGCCACGGTAGCAAACGCGACAGTCTGTATCTGCGCATCGAGCAGGTGGTGCAGCGTCTGTTGACAGATTTTGTCGACGACCCGGCGATATTCTCCGAGCTGCTTGCCGACTTCCTCGCGTTCACCAGCGATGAGCGTCGCCGTAGCGAATTGCTTGAGCAACGTTTGCGGGACGCCGAGGAGGGCCGGGCGAAAACCGAGTTGGCCCGTCAGCGCGTCGAACAGGCGCTGAATCACGCACTGTTGGGCAAACGCTTGCCGGTCTCGGTCGTGAACTTCGTCGAGAACGCCTGGAGCAAGGTCTTGCTGCTGACACGTCTCAAACACGGTGACCAGTCTGCCGAATGGCACGCTGACGTGCAGACCATGCAGCAATTGATCTGGAGCGTACAGCCGCAGGATGACGCCGATTCCAGCCTGCGTCTGCTGGCATTGGTGCCGGGTTTGCTCAAGTCACTGCGTGACGGGCTGAGCAGTTCAGCGTTCGATCCGTTCGCCACCAGCGAATTTTTCAGTGAGCTGGAAGCGCTGCACGTACGTGCACTTCAAGATCCCGCCACAATCCACACGTCTGAAGCACCGCTGGTCAAAGTCACGCAAAAAATTGTATTGCACCTCGCCGAAGAGAATACGCAGCCCCAGTCCTCAGCACTTCTGGCCCATGACGACGCCGGCTTGCGCCAGGTCGATCAGTTGCGCCTCGGCAGTTGGGTGGTGTTTCAGGAAGACGAAGAGCACACGCTGCGCTGCAAACTGGCGGCGATCATCGAGTCCACCGGCAAATACGTATTTGTCGATCGCACCGGAATGAAAGTGCTCGAACGCAACCGCACCAGCCTCGCCCTGGAATTCCGCCGTGGCGCAGTACGTACGCTGGACGACACCTCGCTATTCGACCGCGCGATGGAATCGGTGCTGGTCAATCTGCGACGGCTCAATCACGCCAACTGATTCGCGCGCCGGGGGCCGATCACGGCATACTGGGCGCCAACACAGTCGGCGTTGAAGGAATCGGTATGCAGTTGGATCCCGCAAGCGGGTGGTGTCACGGCGTGCAGGCTTGCCCGTCGCCCAACTTCAATGAGCGCCCGGCGGGCGAAGTTTCCCTGTTGGTGATCCACAACATCAGCCTGCCGCCTGCGCAATTCGCCACCGGCAAGGTGCAGGAATTTTTCCAGAATCGTCTGGATGTCACCGAACATCCCTATTTTGCAGGGATCGCCGACTTGCGCGTCTCAGCGCATTTTCTGATTGAACGTGACGGCAAGGTCACTCAGTTTGTCTCCTGTCTGGAGCGGGCCTGGCATGCCGGCGTGTCGATTTTCGACGGGCGCGAAACCTGTAACGATTTTTCCGTGGGCATCGAGCTTGAAGGTACCGATGATCTGCCGTTCACCGATGCGCAATATCAGGCGTTGACCGTGCTGACCCGTCAGCTGCAAACGGCGTTTCCGGCGATCACTGCCGAACGCATCTGCGGCCACAGCGACATCGCGCCCGGGCGCAAGACTGATCCGGGACCGGCATTCGACTGGGCACGCTACCGTGCGGCCCTGGCACAAGAGGAAGGACAATGAGTTTTCTGGTGTTACTGCTGGCGCTGTGGATCGAGAAATTCTCGGCCCTGCGCCATCGGGTTCAACGCGATGGCGGATGGATCCGCGAGCTGCACAAACTTGAAAGCGGCGGCTTGGCGAAGCAACCGTGGCTGGTGCTGACGATTTTGGTATTGCTGCCGGTGGCGCTGCTCGGCTTGCTGCTGTTGGTGCTGGAGCCGGTGGCCTACGGCCTGCTGGCGTTGCCGGTGCATTTGCTGGTGGTGATTTACAGTCTGGGGCGCGGTGATCTGCTCGGCGGTCTCGGACCCTTCCGCGATGCCTGGCGCCGTGAGGATCTGCAAGCGGCTGCGCACGTGGCCAAGCGTGATTTGAACATATGCGCCGAGAGTGGCGAGCAACTGCTGGAGCAGGTGCAACGGCATTTGTTGTGGCAGGCCTATCAGAGCTTTTTCGCGGTGATCTTCTGGTATTTCCTGCTCGGCCCGGTGGCTGCGCTGAGTTATCGCCTGTTGGCGCTGGCCGAAGAGCATGCGCAAAACCCGGCGGTGGCCGAACGTGCAGCGCAATTGCGCCACGCCTTCGACTGGATTCCGGTGCGATTGCTGGCGGCGAGTCTGGCGCTGGTGGGCAACTTCGTTGCGGTCAGCCGGGTGATGTTGCATGAGCTGTTGAACTGGAACATCAGCGCGGCGCAGTTGATCAACAAGGTCGGGCTGGTGGCCGGAGAAATTCCGCCAGCGGCGGTTGGTCCCGAAGGCATCACCACCCTTGATAGCCTGTGGGAACTGCTGCTGCGTGCGGCGGTGCTGTGGTATGCCGGTTTTGCGCTGTGGACGGTTCTGCCGTAGTCCATTGGCACCGCGAGGGAGGCAATCTCCCTCGTTAACCTTAAGTTACAAAACCTCCCCCCGATTTGAGCTATACAGAGATAGCGCCCGATAGTGGCTATCTGCTGTCGCCCTGCGCCTGCCAATAAAAACAAGAAAAACCAAGGGAGACTTCCAGTGAAGAGCTTGCTCTATCCCGCCGTCTCGCTGATGAACCGCTTGAGCTTCGGCATGAAGTTCAGCCTGATCAGCGTGCTGTTCCTGATACCGATGCTGGTGACCAATTTCTATCTGGTGCGCGACTCCTATCGCGAGTTCCAGGGCACCCGCGTCGAATTGCAAAGCCTCGATCTGCTCGGCAGCAGCCTGTCCCTGCGCCGTGATCTGGAAACCCTGAACAATCTGGTGCAGATCAACGTCACCCTCGGCCAGTCCGGCAAGGCCGGCAACATCGAAGCCGAGATCAGCAGCCTTGAGCAGAACGTGCTGGCGCGTCTGCAAGGGCTGACGGCGATGACTGATGATGCCGAGCAGATCAAAGTTTTCGACGGCAAGCGCGATGAGATGGTCGCGGCGTTCAAGACCCAGCAAGCGGAAAATTCGCTGCAAAGCAAAAGCGCGCTGATCGGCAAACTGTTGAGCAATGCGCAGATCTTCAGCCAGATCATCGCCAGCCAGGCCGGTCTGAGTCGCGACAACCAGAGCGACATCCGCCAACTCAGCGAACTGGTGACCGCCGTCACCCCGGCCATCACCCAAGCCCTCGGCGAAGGCCGGGCAATGGGTTCGTATTCGTTGGGTCTGGGATTTCTCAACAGCTCGTCCAGCACGCGTTTCGACGAGTTGCTGGTGCAGATCGAAAAGCTCCAGGCTGAATACGCCCTGAAATTACAGGACGCCCTCGGTTCGAGCACAGCTGCGCGCGAGTCTCTCAGCACTGCGGCCGAAAGCAGCAAGGCGTCGCTGAAACAGGCTGGCACGCTGATCGAAGAGCAAGTGGTCATGGCTGAAACGCTCGATGCGCCGTGGCAGGGGTTTTACGATCAGCTCACCGGGCTGATGGCCCAGACCTATCAACTGAACGACGCGACCCTGAAATTCCTCGACACCCAGCTCCAGCAACGCCTGGCGCAAAACCGCACACACATGATCTTGCAGGCGTCGGCGCTGTCAGTGGTGTTCGTGCTGATTTTCTACCTGTACGGCGGCTTCTACGCCTCGACCCGCGCCACCCTGAAAAACCTCGGCGCGATGATGGACAAAGTGGCGGCCGGTGACATGACAGTGAATTTTCGCGCCACAAGTCGCGATGAGCTTGGCGAATTGGGCGAAGTGTTCAATAGCACGGTGAAGAAAATCCATGACCTGATCGAACGCGTCGGCCATACCGTCGGCGAGGTCGAGCGGCAGGCCGGGCAGGTGGAAAACGTCTCGGCGCGAAGCAATCAGGCGGTTGCCGGGCAACGTAGCCAGATCGAGCAAGTGGCGACTGCGATGAACCAGATGTCGGCGACCTCGCAGGAAGTCGCACGCAGCGCGGCAGCGGCAGTCAGCAGCGCCCATAGCGTCAACGACGAAACCATCAGCGGTCGCGGGTTGGTTGAGTCGCAGCAAGGCAGCATCGCGGCACTGGCCAGCGAGATCGATCAGTCGGTGCTGGTGATCAACCAGTTGGCCAGCGACAGCCAGTCGATCAGCCGTGTGCTGGAGGTGATCAAGAGCATCGCCGAGCAGACCAATCTGCTGGCGCTCAACGCAGCGATTGAAGCGGCACGGGCCGGTGAGCAGGGGCGTGGGTTTGCTGTAGTGGCGGACGAAGTTCGCACGCTGGCCAAACGCACTCAGCAATCGACTGAAGAAATCGAACAGATGATCGCCAAACTCCATGGCGGCGTTGGCGCGGCGGTGAAAGCCATGGGCATCAGCCATCAGATGGCCAACGGCACGGTGGGGCAGTCGGAAAAAGTACAACAGGCTTTGGAAAACATCCTCGGCGCGGTAGGCATGATCGTCGACCAGAACCAGCAAATCGCCGCAGCCGTGGAGCAGCAGACGGCAGTGGCGCATGACATTGATCAGAACATCGTCGAGATCAACCGCGCCGGTGAGCGCACGGCTGAAGGCGCGCATCAGACTGAAAATGCCAGCCGTGCGTTGTCGGCGCAGGTGGTGGAATTGAAACAGTTGATCAGCGCGTTCCGCGTCTGATCATCTGATTACCAGCCGAATACTGCGCAACTGTTGGCGGTGCTGACGGCCGCCAGTTGCTCAGGGCTGATATTCATCAACTCGGCCAGTGCCGTACAAATCGCTGGCAAATGCGCAGGCGTGTTGCGTACGCCGGGAAACATCGCCGGTGCCATGTCCGGCGAGTCGGTTTCCAGCACCACTGACTCCAGCGGCAAATCCACCAGCACCCGATGCATGCGCAATGCCTGCGGCCAGGTCGGGGCGCCGCCGAGACCGAGTTTGAAACCGAGCTTGATGTATTCGCGCGCTTCTTCGCGGCTGCCGGCGAAGGCGTGGATGATCCCGGCCCGTTTGAGTTTGAAGCGCTTGAGCGTGGCAATCACCGCCGCATGACTGCGTCGCACATGGATCAACGCCGGCAAGTCGAAGTCCGCCGCCCATTGCAGCTGCGCTTCGAACAAGGCCTGCTGACGTTCGCGGTCGAGGCTTTCGATGAAGTAATCCAGACCAATCTCGCCCACTGCACACAACTGCCGATGACCACGCAATCGCGTCAGCCAATCGCCCAAAGCATGCAAGTCTTCCGGCCGATGCTGATCGAGATAAACCGGATGCAAGCCAAAAGCCGCATACAGATCGGCATCGCTTTGCACCAGATCCCACACGCGTTGCCAGTTACCTTCATACACGCCCAGCACCACCATCCGCCGCACGCCGAGGGCGCGGCTCTGCGCCAGCAACGCCAAGCGATCGGCGTCGAAGTCGGGGAAATCCAGGTGGGTGTGGCTGTCGATCAGCTCCACGGCTCAGTCCCGGTGAATACGCTGCTTGAAGGTTCGCGCAATGGCCTGCACGCCAGGCTGATAGTCCGACTGCTCGATCGCCGCCAGCGCCAGTTGCAGCGCTTTGTCGGCAATTAACTGATGTTGCTGAGCCATGGCATTGACCGGCAGTGGCAGGAAGTCCAGCAACTGCGTGTCGCCAAACGTGCCGAGGCGCAGCGGGCGGGATTTGAGCGGGAAGTCGTGCAGCGCATCGAACACACCCTGCAACAGCACGTAGGAAGTGGTGACCAAAGCATCCGGCAAATGCCCGAGACGTTGCAGGAGTTCTTCCATCATTTGCTTGCCGCATTCACGGCTGAAGGACTCGGCATGCTCGATCAGCACTTCGCCTTTGAAATCGACCAGCGCTTGTCTGAACCCGGCGGCACGTTCCTGGCTGATGCTCAACTCCGCTCGGGCACCGAGCAAAACGATTTGCTTGAGCTGCGGGTCGAGCAGACTTTCGGTCAGGTGCAGACTGGCTTCGCGGTCGTCGCTGACCACCGAGCAGAAGTGCTCGGCGTCCATCACCCGGTCGATGGCGATCACCGGTAAACCTTTGGCTTGCAACTGGCGGTAACTGTCGTCAGCGGCCGGCAGGCAACTGGCGACGATCAACGCATCGCAGCGGCGCGCGCGGAACAGTTGCAGCAATTGCCGCTCGCTGTCCGGTGCATCGTCGGAGCTGGCAATCAGCAATTGATAGCCGCGCGCTCGCGCACCTTGTTCCAGCAGCTTGGCAATCCGTGCGTAACTGGGGTTCTCCAGATCCGGCAGGATAAAACCCAGCGTGCGTGTGTGCCGACTGCGCAGCCCGGCCGCTTGTGGATTGGGCGTGAAGCCATGTTGTTCGACCACGGCCCGCACCCGCTCGACAGTCGCGGTGCTGATGCGTTGCTGTTCGGCCTTGCCGTTGATGACGTAGCTGGCGGTGGTCACGGACACGCCGGCCAATCGCGCGATATCACTGAGTTTCAACCCGGGATTTCCTTGTGTTTTAGAGCTTGCCGCAACATTTTCGCCAATCCTACCCGATTCAGGCAGGCGACCATTGTCGCAGGCATCCGACAAGTTGGACTTCAAGGATGAGACATTATCGAGTAACGTGCCGATCAATCTAGATTAAACGTTTCAGCAGGCGTATTTTCTACGTTTTAGACGCCTTTGGCCGGTTCTGCCGCGAAACCGCCAAAACTGCCCCTTAACCGGAGGCAGCGCCTAAGCTGCAACCATTCAAAACAATACCTGGCGCCACATGACGCCAAAAAGGAGAACGCATGCTCGAGCTCACTATAGAGCAGATATCCATGGGCCAATCGGCTGTGGATAAACCCGCTGCGCTGCAACTGCTGGCCAACCATCTGGTCGCCGATGGTCTGGTCGCCGATGGTTATCTCGCCGGTTTGCAGGCACGCGAAGCCCAGGGCTCGACCTTTCTCGGCCAAGGTATTGCCATCCCCCACGGCACCCCGGACACCCGCGATCAGGTGTTTGCCACCGGCGTGCGCCTGATGCAGTTCCCCGAAGGCGTGGATTGGGGCGATGGCCAGATCGTCTATCTGGCGATCGGCATTGCGGCCAAGTCCGACGAACATTTGCGTCTGCTCCAGCTGCTGACCCGCGCCCTCGGCGAGACCGATCTCGGTCAGGCCCTGCGCCGTGCGAGTTCGCCAGAAGCGCTGTTGAAACTGCTGCAAGGCGCGCCACAGGAGCTGGCGCTGGATGCGCAAATGATTGGCCTCAGTGTTTCTGCCGATGATTTCGAAGAACTGGTTTGGCGCGGCGCACGACTGCTGCGTCAGGCCGATTGTGTGAGCAACGGTTTCGCTGCCGTGTTGCAGCAGGTCGAAGCGTTGCCGCTGGGCGATGGCCTGTGGTGGCTGCACAGCGAGCAAACCGTGAAGCGTCCGGGCCTGGCTTTCGTCACGCCAGACAAACCGATTCGCTACCTCGGCCAACCGCTCAGCGGGCTGTTCTGCCTCGCCAGTCTGGGCGAAGCGCATCAGGCGCTGCTCGAACGCCTGTGCGCCTTGCTGATCGAAGGCCGCGGCCACGAATTGGGCCGCGCCACCAGCAGCCGCAAGGTGCTTGAAGTGCTCGGCGGCGAATTGCCTGCCGACTGGCCGAGCGCGCGGATTGCACTGGCCAACGCCCACGGCTTGCATGCACGCCCGGCGAAAATCCTCGCGCAACTGGCGAAGAGTTTTGACGGTGAAATCCGTGTGCGCATCGTCGACGGTCAGGACAGCGCCGTATCGGTGAAAAGCCTGAGCAAGCTGCTCAGCCTCGGTGCTCGTCGCGGTCAGGTGCTGGAACTCATCGCCGAACCGACCATCGCCGCCGACGCCTTGCCGGCCCTGCTGGCAGCCATCGAAGAAGGCCTCGGTGAAGAAGTCGAACCGCTGCCGGCCGTGAGCGAACAGCGCGAAGTGCTCGCCGACATCGCCGAAGTCATGATCGCGCCGGCGTCCGGCAGCCTGCTGCAAGCGATTCCCGCCGCGCCGGGCATCGCCATTGGCCCGGCGCATATTCAAGTTCAGCAACACATCGAATACCCGTTGCGCGGCGAGTCCGCCGCCATCGAACGCGAGCGCCTCAAGCAAGCGCTAGCCGCCGTGCGCAGTGACATTCAGGGCCTGATCGAACGTAGCAAGGCCAAGGCTATTCGCGAGATCTTCATCACCCACCAGGAAATGCTCGACGACCCGGAACTCACCGACGAAGTCGACACCCGCCTCAAGCAAGGCGAGAGCGCTGAAGCGGCATGGATGGCGGTGATCGAAGCCGCCGCCAAGCAACAGGAATCGTTGCAGGACGCCTTGCTCGCAGAACGCGCCGCCGACTTGCGCGACATCGGTCGTCGGGTGCTGGCGCAGCTGTGCGGCGTGCAGACGCCGAACGAGCCGGAGCAACCGTACATTCTGGTGATGGACGAAGTCGGCCCGTCGGATGTGGCGCGACTCGATCCGGCGCGCGTGGCGGGGATTCTCACCGCACGCGGCGGCGCGACTGCGCACAGCGCGATTGTCGCCCGCGCCTTGGGGATTCCGGCACTGGTCGGCGCTGGCGCAGCGGTGTTGCTGCTGGCGCCGGGCACGCCGTTGCTGCTCGACGGCCAGCGCGGGCGGCTGCATGTAGACGCCGATGCGCCGACGTTGCAACGCGCCATCGTCGAACGCGACACGCGCGAGCAGCGCCTGAAAGCTGCCGCCGAACAACGCCATCAACCGGCGCACACCACCGACGGTCACGCGGTGGAAGTGTTCGCCAACATCGGCGAAAGCGCCGGGGTGATCAGCGCGGTCGAACAGGGCGCCGAAGGCATTGGCCTGCTGCGCACCGAACTGATTTTCATGGCTCACCCCCAAGCGCCGGACGAGGCGACGCAGGAAGCAGAATACCGCCGAGTGCTTGATGGTCTGGCCGGACGGCCGCTGGTGGTGCGCACGCTTGACGTCGGCGGCGACAAACCGTTGCCGTATTGGCCGATTGCCAAGGAAGAGAACCCGTTCCTCGGTGTACGCGGCATTCGTCTGACCTTGCAACGTCCGCAAATCATGGAAGCGCAACTGCGCGCCCTGCTACGTGCCGCCGACAATCGCCCGCTGCGCATCATGTTCCCGATGGTCGGCAGCGTCGAAGAATGGCGTCAGGCCCGCGACATGACCGAGCGTCTGCGTCTGGAAATCCCGGTCGCCGATCTGCAACTGGGGATCATGATCGAAGTGCCGTCCGCCGCGCTGCTGGCGCCGGTGCTGGCCAAGGAAGTCGACTTTTTCAGCGTCGGCACCAACGATTTGACTCAATACACACTGGCCATCGACCGTGGACATCCAACGCTCTCGGCTCAGGCCGATGGCTTGCACCCGGCGGTGCTGCAACTGATCGACATCACCGTACGAGCAGCGCATGCCCATGGCAAATGGGTCGGCGTATGCGGCGAACTCGCGGCAGATCCGCTGGCAGTGCCGGTGCTGGTCGGCCTCGGCGTCGATGAGTTGAGCGTGTCCGGCCGCAGCATCGCCGAGGTCAAGGCGCGCATCCGCGAACTCAGCCTGACCCAGTCTCAAACCCTCGCTCAACAGGCCCTGGCCGTGGGCAGCGCCAGCGAAGTGCGCGCATTAGTGGAGGCCCTGTAATGGCCAAGATTCTCACCCTGACCCTCAACCCGGCGCTGGACCTCACGGTCGAGCTGGCGCGGCTTGAACCCGGTCAGGTCAATCGCAGCGACGAGATGCACAGCCACGCCGCCGGCAAAGGCGTGAACGTCGCGCAAGTGCTGGCCGACCTCGGCCATCAACTGACGGTCAGTGGTTTTCTCGGCGAAGACAATCTGCAAGCGTTCGAAAACCTGTTCGCCAAACGCGGATTTGTCGACGCGTTTATCCGCGTGCCCGGCGAGACGCGCAGCAACATCAAAGTTGCCGAACACGACGGGCGTATCACCGACATCAACGGCCCCGGCCCGATAGTCGACGCAGCGGCGCAACAGGCATTGCTTGAGCGTCTGCTGCAAATCGCTCCGGGCCACGATGCAGTGGTCGTCGCCGGCAGTTTGCCACGCGGTGTCACGGCGCAATGGCTGCGCGAGTTGATCGAAAAGCTCAAAGCGCTGGGTCTCAACGTTGCGCTGGACACCAGCGGCGAAGCACTGCGCGAGGCACTCAAGGCTGGCCCGTGGCTGATCAAGCCTAATACTGAAGAACTGGCTGACGCGCTCGGCTGCGAAGTGATTTCTCACACGGCGCAGGCTGAAGCGGCCAATCGACTGCACGCGCAAGGCATCGAGCACGTGGTGATTTCCCACGGTGCCGATGGTGTGAACTGGTTCAGTGTCGGCTCGGCGCTGCATGCGTCGCCGCCAAAGGTCGCGGTCGCCAGCACCGTGGGTGCCGGGGATTCGCTGCTGGCCGGCATGCTCCACGGTTTGCTCAGCGCCGATACGCCCGAGCAAACCCTGCGCACCGCCACCGCAATTGCGGCGCTGGCAGTAACGCAGATCGGTTTCGGCATTCACGATGCAGCGCTGCTGGCGCCGCTCGAACAGGGCGTGCGCGTGCGCCCCCTGACAGAACAATAAGAGGGTTGGTCATGAAATTAGCCATTGTCACGGCCTGCCCGAACGGCATGGTCACCAGTGTTCTTTGCGCCCGATTGCTGGACGCTGCCGCCCAGCGTCAGGGCTGGAGCACCAGTGTCGAAGTGGTGGACGCGGCGCATCCGGAACGCGAATTGTCGGCGGCCACGATTGCCGCGGCCGAGTGGGTGTTGCTGGTCGCCACTGGCGCAGTGGACATGACTCGATTCGTTGGCAAGCGCGTGTTCCAGATTGCCCCTGCGCAGGCGCTGCAAGATGTCGAAGCGGTGCTGCGTCGCGGCGCTGAAGAAGCTCAGGTTTACGTCGCTACAGAAGCCGCGCCAGTTGCGGTTGCACAGAACGCTCCGCGTCTGGTCGCTGTCACCGCATGCCCGACCGGCGTCGCTCACACCTTCATGGCCGCCGAAGCGTTGCAGCAAGCGGCCAAGCGTCTGGGCTATGAGTTGCAAGTCGAAACCCAGGGCTCGGTCGGTGCGCGCACTCCGCTGAATGCGACGGCCATTGCCGAGGCTGACGTGGTGTTGCTGGCGGCGGATATCGACGTCGCCACCGAGCGTTTCGCCGGCAAGAAAATCTACCGCTGCGGCACCGGCATCGCCCTCAAACAGTCCGAAGCCACGCTGAAAAAAGCCTTGGCCGAAGGCGTGCAGGAAAGCGCTGCGAGCGACGGCAAGGCTCTGGTCAAACAAGAGAAAACCGGCGTCTACAAACACCTGCTGACCGGCGTGTCCTACATGCTGCCGATGGTAGTGGCGGGCGGTCTGATGATCGCGTTGTCGTTCGTATTCGGCATTACCGCGTTCAAGGAAGAGGGCACGCTGGCGGCGGCGCTGATGCAGATTGGCGGCGAGACCGCGTTCAAGTTGATGGTGCCGCTGTTGGCGGGTTACATCGCCTACTCGATTGCGGATCGCCCGGGCCTCGCGCCGGGAATGATCGGTGGTTTGCTGGCGAGCACGCTGGGCGCCGGATTTATCGGTGGCATCGTTGCCGGGTTTATCGCCGGTTATGCCGCGAAAGCGATCAGTCGTTATGTGTCGTTGCCGCAAAGTCTCGAAGCGTTGAAACCGATTCTGATCATCCCGTTGTTCGCCAGCCTGTTTACCGGGCTGGTGATGATTTACGTGGTCGGCAAACCGGTGGCCGGCATGCTCGCGGCGCTCACGCATTTCCTCGACAGCATGGGCACCACCAACGCGATCCTGCTCGGTGTGCTGCTCGGCGGCATGATGTGCGTCGACCTTGGCGGGCCGATCAACAAGGCCGCGTATGCGTTCTCGGTCGGGCTGCTGGCCTCGCAGAGTTACGCGCCGATGGCCGCGACCATGGCCGCGGGCATGGTGCCGCCGATTGGGCTCGGTATCGCTACGTTCATCGCCCGGCGCAAGTTTGCGCAGAGCGAGCGCGAGGCGGGTAAAGCGGCGTTTGTGCTGGGGCTGTGTTTTATCTCCGAAGGGGCGATTCCGTTTGCCGCGAAAGATCCGCTGCGGGTGATCCCGGCGAGCATTGCCGGCGGCGCGCTGACCGGTGCGCTGTCGATGTACTTCGGCTGCAAACTGATGGCGCCGCACGGTGGGTTGTTTGTGCTGGCGATTCCGAATGCGATCAACCATGCGTTGCTGTATCTGCTGGCGATTGTTGCGGGGAGTTTGCTGACGGCGGTGGTGTATGCGTTGGTCAAACGGCCCGAGGCTGTCGAGTTGGCGCTGGAACCCGCGAAAGCCTGACAATGCATTTCAACCTGTGGGAGATTCTATGTTTGGGGGGAAGCCCCCAAACCTGTTTTTGACTGAGTCCATATCCGTTGCTGCGGTAACGGCTTCCTAGGGTTCCGCCCTTACGGCGGGTCACCTTTTTCAAACGCCGGGATGCCGGCCCAGCAAAAAGGTAACCCAAAAGGCTTTTCCCTGACGTTCGGCCCTCGCTGGGGCTCGGGTTCCTTCGCTCCGGGATCGATCCGGGGGCATCGCCTCCGGTTTGCTGCGCTGCACCTCCTCTCGATGTATTTGGCTGCGCCAAACGGCGCTGCGCGCCCACCCCCGGATGAATCCCTCCACTCAGCCTGCCGGGCGCTTGAGATCAAAAGCTGCACTCGAGCTAACGCTCATTGTGTTGAGTGGGGCGGCTTTGCCGCATGGATGAATTTTTGCGGATGCACTGGAAACTCTGTGGGAGCTGCGGTGCGACGATTCGACTTGCCAGCGATGGCGGCCTGACAGCCGACCAGTCTGTTGCTGAATGCACCCAATCCCACTGTGGGCGCCAGTGTTGTCATCCCCAATTCATGATCGCGTGCTTTAGTTCTCCTTTTGTCAGGGAGAACACCATGAGCGATTTCAATCTCGGCCGTCGACGCGTGATGCAAGCCGTCGGTGCCGGACTGCTCATGCCGGGGCTGGCGCCGGCGGTGATTGCTTCGGTCAAGGATCGGCCGCAACTCACCGACGGCGTGCAGTCCGGCGACCTGCTCGGCGACCGCGCGATGATCTGGAGTCGCAGCGACCGTCCCGCACGCATGGTCGTCGAATGGGACACCCGCAGTCTGTTCGGCAACCCACGGCGCTTTGTCTCGCCGCTGGCCGATGCTCGCACTGATTTCACCGCCCGCGTCGAACTCACCGGGTTGCCCGCCGATCAGGCGATTTTCTATCGCGTGTATTTCGAAGATGCGCAAACCAGCGTCGCCAGCGAGCCGTGGTTCGGCCACCTGCGCAGCGTGCCGACGATCAAGCGCGACATCCGCTTCGTCTGGAGCGGCGACACCGTCGGCCAAGGCTTCGGCATCAACCCGGACATCGGTGGCATGCGCATCTACGAAGCCATGCGTCTGCGCCTGCCGGACTTCTTTATCCACAGCGGCGACACCATCTACGCCGACGGCCCGGTGCCGGCTCAGTTGGTCACCGAAGGTGGTCGTGTGTGGCGCAACATCACCAGCGAAGCTAAGAGCAAAGTCGCGGAAACCCTCGACGACTATCGCGGTAATTATCGCTACAACCTGATGGACGAAAACATCCGCCGCTTCAACGCCGAAGTGCCGCAGATCTGGCAGTGGGACGATCATGAAGTGGTCAACAATTGGTCGCCAGGCAAGCAGCTCGATGAGCGATATCGCGAGAAAGATATCCAAAAACTGGTGGGGCGTGCGCGTCAGGCCTGGCTCGAATATGCACCGATGCGTTTGCAGGCTGCCGATGGCGGCGGACGGATTTATCGCCAGCTCAGTTACGGGCCGCTGCTCGATGTATTCGTGCTGGATATGCGCAGTTATCGCGAGGCGAATGATGACAACCTTGGCGCGACGAAACCGTTCCTCGGGCGTGAGCAACTGAATTGGTTGAAGCAGGGGCTCAAGGGTTCCAAGGCGCAGTGGAAAGTCATCGCGGCGGACATGCCGATCGGCCTCGGCGTGCCGGATGGAGAAGTCAGCCCGGGTGTCGCGCGTTGGGAAGCGGTGGCCAACGGCGACCCCGGTCCGGCGCAGGGGCGTGAGCTGGAAATCGCTGAACTGCTGGGATTTCTGCGCGCGCAGCAGGTGCGCAATTTCGTATTTTTGACGGCAGACGTGCATTACTGCGCGGCGCACCACTATCACCCGGAGCGGGCGGCGTTTCAGGATTTCGAGCCGTTCTGGGAGTTTGTGGCGGGGCCGTTGAATGCCGGGAGCTTCGGGCCTAATCCGCTGGATAAGACGTTTGGGCCCGAGGTGGTGTTCGAGAAGGCGCCGTCGGTGCAGAACATGTCGCCGTTTGCCGGGTTTCAGTTTTTTGGCGAGGTGAACATTGAGGGTGTGAGCGGGGAGATGAGTGTGGTGTTGCGAGATCTGGATGGGGTGGCTGTGTTTGAGCAGAAATTGCAGCCGGTCTGATGGCTTTTGAAAATCAAAAGCCTACCCTCACCCCAGCCCTCTCCCGGAGGGAGAGGGGGCCGACCGAGGTGTCTGGCGTTATACGTCGACCTGAAAGAGCCAGTCGATTATGGAGGCGGTAAAACCGGATCGAGTCGATTGTGGATTCGGTGAAAGCCTTTCAGGTCGGCGTAGATTTGCAGCATCCCCGAATCGGTCCCCTCTACCTCTGGGAGAGGGCTAGGGTGAGGGCAGCCTTTGGATCAGGATCGCAATCTCCGCTCCGCCGCAATCCGCATAATCTGCTCCAACACATCCCCCATCTGCCCAATCACCTCAAGATTGCTGAACCGCACCACCTCAATTCCCAGCCCCTGAAGAAAAAACGTACGCCGTCGATCATGAATAACCCCTGCTGTCTCGAAGTGCTGACCGCCATCCAACTCAACAGCCAGCTTCAATTCAACACAGTAAAAATCCAGCACATACGGATGACACGGAAACTGCCGGCGGAATTTCAGGTCGGCGAGTTGTCGTGAGCGCAGTTTTTGCCAGAGCAGGTGTTCGCAGTCGGTTTGGTTGACGCGCAGTTGGCGGGCGAATTGGGCGAGGGTGGGGCGGGTTGGCATGCTTCACGGTCCTTGTGAAGTTGGTTTGATATTTTACGGTAGACCAGTTCCCCTCACCCCAGCCCTCTCCCGGGGGAGAGGGGGCCGACCGAAGTGTCTCAAGTTGTATATCGACCTGAAAAATCCAGGTGAATATGGAATCGACAAAGCAACACCAAATCCATTTTGGATTCACTAAAGCTCTTTCACGTCGGCGTATTTCCACAGCATCCCCCAATCAGTCCCCTCTCCCCCCGGGAGAGGGTTAGGGTGAGGGGGTCTTCTAATAGACGTCGCGGCGATAGCGGCCTTGTTCGATGAGGCGTTCTACTTCAGCAGCGCCGAGGATGTCATTCAGTACTTGGTCCACGCCGGATGCCATCCCTTGCAGACTCCCGCAGATATAAATCACCGCGCCATCCGCCAACCACTTCTTCAACTCCTCAGCCGACTCGCGCAAGCGATCCTGCACATAAATCTTCTCCACCTGATCCCGCGAAAACGCCAGATCCAGCCGCTCCAGATCGCCATTGATCAACCACTCTTCAAGCTCCGCACGGCAGAGGAAATCCTGCTCGCGATTGCGCTCACCGAACAGTAACCAGTGCCGCTGCTGACCATCGGCAATCCGCGCCTTGAGCAAGCTGCGCAGTCCCGCCAGACCTGTGCCGTTGCCCAGCAAAATCATCGGCACCGGTTCGTTCGGCAGATGGAATCCGCTGTTGCGCCGTACGCGCAGGCTGATGCTGCCGCCCACCGGCGCATGCTCGGTCAGCCAGCCGGAACAGATGCCGAGGTTGCCGTTGGAGTGCTGTTCCTGACGCACGATCAATTCGAGAACGCCGTCGGCGGCGATCGAGGCGATCGAGTATTCGCGCATCGTCAGCGGCACCATCGCATCGACCAGCGCCTCAGCGTGGAGACCGACGAGGTGCGCGCGGTGTTCGGGCAACTGGCGGGTGGCGAGGGCTACTTCCAGCGGCTCTTCCAGGCCGTTGAGCTTGACGAGGGTTTCGCCGCGAATGCCCAGGCCGTCGAGGAAATGCTCGACGATCCACGGGCAATTGCGTGGCAACACTTCCACCAGATCACCGGCCAGCCAACTGCTGGTATTCGGTGCGCTCAGGCCCAGCAGGTAAACCGGCGAGCCGCTGCTGTCAGGGTTCATCAAGTCGCGACGCACCAGCGTCCAGTTGTCGTAGCTCGGTGCTTGCCAGGTGTCGACCGGTGCTTGCCCGGTGAGCAGGCCGAGTTGGGTTTGCCAGTGACGCAGGGCATACGGATCACCGCTGTCGACCTCGACCGGGGCGAATAAGGTCTTGCCCCCGTGTTCGCCGAGCCATTGATGCAGGCGTCGGGCGAAGCCGCAGAAGTTTTCATACTGACGATCGCCGAGGCCAAGTACTGCGTAATTCAGGCTGTCGAAGGTCGAGGTCTTGCTCAGCACTTTGCGCTCAAAACCACGAGCGCTGTCCGGCGCATCGCCGTCGCCGAAGGTGCTGACCACAAACAGCGCGTTGCTCGAATCACGCAGGTCCTGTTCGCTGACATTCGCCAGTGGCTGCACCCTCACCGGCAATCCGGCAGCCTGCAATTGGCCGGCAGTCTGCCACGCCAGTTGTTCGGCGAAACCGCTCTGACTGGCGAAACCGATCAGCCAGGCCGAGGCATTGTCGGCCGGTTGATCGAAGCCTTTACGTGCGTCTTTGACCTGCTTTTTCTTGCGCCGACGATCCAGATACAGCAGCCAGCCAGTGATGAAAAACAGCGGCATGCACACGGCGGCGAGGGTAATGATGATGCGGCCGACCAGACCGAAATAGCTGCCGACGTGCAGCGCATAAATGCTGGTCAACAGCTGCGCCTTGAAGCTTTTGTCGGCGTAGCGGTCCACGCGTTTGACCACGCCGGTGGCCGGGTCGAGAGTGATCTGATTCAGTGCGCGATCATGCGGCGAGCTGTCGAGCAGATAGAACACGGTCGCCGGTTGCCCGGCCACGGCAGGCATGCGGATGTTGTAGGCAGACAGGCCCGGGCCAGCAGTGCTGTAGATGCTGCTCCACATCGCGGCATAGTCGGCGGTTGGTGCCGGGCCTTCCGGTGCCGGGCCACGACCACCGCGCACGCGCTCGTTTTGCGGCGCGTCGGAAAGCAGTTTGGTCAGGCCTTTGTTGTACCACTCGTACGACCAGGACAACCCTGTCAACGCCAGCAGCAGATACACCAGCAGGCACCAGGTACCGGCCACCGAGTGCAGATCCCAGTTGAAGCTGCGGCCCTTTTTCTTCCAGTCGAGGGTCAGCCACACGCGCCAGCTGTTCCACTGACGCGGCCAGCGCAGGTACAGACCGGACAGGCAGAAGAACAGCAGAATCAGGGTGCAGGCGCCGGTTATGTTGCGCCCGGTATCGCCCATGGCCAGGAAGCGGTGCAACTGCAGCATCAGGCCGAAGAAATCCTGGCCAACCGCGTCACCCTTGAACTCGGCGGTGTACGGATCGAAGTAGCGCATCTCACCGCGCCGTTCACCCTTGGGCGGGGTGAAGAACACTTTCGCCGCGTTGCCACTGTCGGTGTCGACCCAGAGCATCGCAACCTTTTTGCCCGAAGCGGCTTCGATATGCTCCACCAGTTCAACCGGTGGCAGCACCCCGGCGACCTGCTTCTCGACCTGCAGCACCGAGGGATTCAATGCGCGCAGAATTTCATCCTGAAACGAATACGCAGCGCCGGTGATGCCCATCAGGGCCAGCACCAGTCCGGCAGTGATGCCAAAAAACCAGTGCAACTGGAACAGGGTTTTCTTAAACACGTCGCTTGCCTTGTTCGTCGAAAGTTGTTTTCACGGCGCGCATTATGCCGTGGGTTGGCGAGAAGCTTATTGATTACGCACAAAAGCCCCGTTCAATTGAATGAACGGGGCTTGGTGTTTCCGGCTTCTATCAGAAGTGGAAGTTGGTGCTCAACAGTGCCGTACGGCCCGCCGCCTGGTTGGCGAAGTGGGTCGAGAAGGCTTTGTCGTAATAGTTTTCGTTGGTCAGGTTCTGCACGTTGAGTTGCAGATCGACGTTCTTGGTCAGCTTGTACGCGGCCATCGCGTCGTAGCGAACATACGAATCAACCATCGTGGTGTTGGCCACACTGCCGAACACGTCATCCACATAGAACGCACCGCCACCGATGGTCAGCTTCGGCGTGACCTGGTAAGTGGTCCACAGGCTGGCGCTGTTTTTCGGGGTGTTTGGCAGTTGGTTGCCGTTGTTGGCTTTGTTGGCCGGCAGGTCACCACCATCCACTTGCTCGCTGTCCATGTAGGCGTAACCGGCGAACACCTGCCACTTGTCAGTGATCTTGCCGCTGGCCGACAGTTCGACACCTTGCACGCGGGTCTTGCCGGCGTTCTCGTAGGACGTGGTATCGACTTGCACGCGCGCGTTTTCTTTCTCGGTGCGGAAGATGTCAGCGGTCAGCGACAGGCGATCATTGAGTAGATCCCACTTGGTGCCGATTTCGTAGTTCTTGGTGGTTTCCGGCTCCATGTCGCTCTTGAGCAGGTTGCCACTACGATCCGGCGTGCCGCCCAGCGGGTTGCCTTCCTGACCTTCGCCAAGAGTGTTGCCCGGTGGAGTGGCGGAGGTGGCGTACGAGGCGTAGATGCTGCCGTTTTCTGCCGGCTTGTAAACCACGCCGAACTGACCGGTGACGAACTCGCTGGTGTCCGCGCCTTTGGACGTGGTGCGGCCAGCGCCGTTGTAAGTCTTGTAGCCGGTTTCGAAGTGGTCGTAACGCAGACCCATGTTCACCAGCCATTGCTCGGACAGTTCCAGGGTGTTGAACGCATACAGCGCGTAAGTATCGGACTGGGTGTCGGTGCCGGCATAGTTGCGCGAGATCGCGCCGTTCCACGGATCGTTCGGGTTCGGGTTCGACAGCGAGGTGCAGTTGTAGCCGCTGGATGCGCCGATCAATCCCGGGTTGCAATTGGTGGTCACAGCGCTGGTGCGGGGCGTGGTGTCAGTGTTGACGTTGTACGAGGACTTCTGACTTTCCTCACGGGTGTATTCGACGCCGGTGGAGAAGCTGTTCTTGAAGCCGGCGACGTAGAAGTTGCCGAACAGGTCAGTCTGATTGGTGGTGGTCTCGGTGTTGCTCACCCGAGTATTCGCCCGCCGCCAGACGCTGCCGTTGTTGACGTTGCCTTTGCTGTCGTCCGGCTGCGTGAGGATGTAATCCTGCATGCTGGTGCCGTGGCGCAGGGTGTTCTTGATCGTCAGCGAGTCGCTCAGATCATGCTCGATGGCGAAGGTCGCGGTGTCGGTGCGACCCTTGCGGAAGTCGCGACCCAGACCATAGAAGTTGTCGTGATCGCCACCGGCATTCGGCTTGTCCGGGTTGGACTTGGTGCGCGCCGCCGAACCTGCCGCTGGAATGCTGTACGGGATACCCGAATCCGGGGTGTCGTTGCTTTCGAGGTGGTAGTAATCGAGGTTGACGCGGGTGTCGGTACCGAGGCCGAACGCCAGGGACGGCGCGATGCCCCAACGGTCGTAATCGACCTTGTCACGACCGGCGACGTTGCTCTCGTGGCTCATCAGGTTCAGACGGCCGGCAGCGCTGTCGCTGAACTGATAGTTGCCGTCCATGGTGTAACGCTGGGTCTGGTCGGAACCCCAGGTGAAACCACCGTCGAACGAGTTGCCCAGGTGGGCTTTTTTGCTCACAAGGTTGATGCTGCCGCCAGCCGCGCCGCGACCACCGATGGCCGAGTTCGGGCCTTTGCTGACTTCGATGTTTTCCACGGCGAAGATTTCGCGGCTCTGCGAACCGGTGTCACGCACGCCATCAAGGTAGGTGTCGCCCTGAGCGTCGAAACCACGAATGAACGGACGGTCGCCCTGTGGGTTGCCGCCTTCACCAGCGCCGAAGGTAATGCCCGGCACGGTACGCAGCGCGTCCTGCATGTTCAGGGCGCCGGTGTCTTTCAAAACTTGTTGCGGAATCACGGTGACCGAGCGCGGCGTGTCGATCAACGGCGCGGTGTACTTGGGCGAGGAGGCTTTTTCGACCTGGTAGGACGTCGCGTCCTGGGCTTCGCCGGTGATGGCGGTGGCGTCCAGGGCGATGGCATTGCCGGAGGTTTTGCTGTCGGTCTTTTCAGCGGCGAACACCATCTGGCCTGCGGAGCCGGCGGTGATTGCCACACCGATTGCAGAGGCGAGCAGACGTGGTGAACTGACCGGTAATTGTGCGTGTAGACGTGCCATTTTTATTCCCCTCCCCAAGGATTTGAGGCGGCGGAATATAGGTCAAACAAGTATTCGTATCAATTGCGAAATATTACTATTCGCGACAAATTTACATTCTTTACAATTTAACCTTACGGTTTTTGCCAGTTCATCCGTCAGCCGGGTTTTACACAGACAATAAGAATCAATACCATTGCCGCCTCTTTGCCATCAGGGGTCATCGCCATGCTGCTGCACATTCCCGGTCTGTTCGAAAAAGACGAAGTGCAGCGTATTCGCGAGGCTTTGCAGCAAGCGGATTGGGCCGACGGCAAGATCACCGCCGGCTATCAATCGGCCAAGGCCAAGCACAATCTGCAACTGCCTGAAGGCCATCCGCTGGCCAAGGAAATCGGCGCGGCGATGCTTGAACGTCTGTGGAAAAATCCGCTGTTCATGTCCGCCGCACTGCCGCACAAAGTATTCCCGCCGTTACTCAACTGCTACACGGCGGGGGGCAGTTTCGATTTTCACATCGACAATGCGGTGCGCCAGCCCAAGGGCAGCCCCGAGCGCGTGCGCACCGATCTGTCAGCCACGCTGTTCTTCAGCGAGCCTGAGGATTACGACGGCGGTGAGCTGGAGATTCAGGACACCTTCGGCACTCAACAGGTGAAACTGCCCGCCGGTGACATGGTGTTGTACCCCGGCACCAGCCTGCACAAGGTCAACGCCGTCACCCGTGGCGCGCGGTTTGCCTCGTTCTTCTGGACGCAAAGTCTGGTACGCGAGGACAGCCAGCGGGCCTTGCTGTTCGAGATGGATGGGGCAATCCAGCAACTGACGCAGGACATGCCAGATCATCCGTCACTGATCCGCCTCACCGGGACTTATCACAACCTGTTGCGCCGCTGGGTCGAGGTATGAGTTTTCAACTGCGCCGCGAGGAAATCCTCGACGGCGAACAGCTCAAAGCCATGCTCGAAGAAAGCCCGGCACGTGCGGCTCAGGCGATTTTGATCGCCTCCACAGAAGGTGTGCTGGATGCTCAGGCGCTGCTAGGGCAGATCCTGCTGGACGGGCAAGGCATCGCGCAGGATCAACCGCTGGCCGTGCGTTGGTTCGAGATTGCCGCCAAGCGTGGGCACTTGATGGCGCGCAACATGCTCGCTCGTTGCCATGAGCAGGGCTGGGGTTGCGTCTCTGATGCTTCAATAGCTGCAAGGCATTATCGTCAAGCTGCTGAAGCGGGACTGGATTGGGCGATGTATAACTATGCCAATCTCTTGGCCACTGGTCGTGGAGTGATCAAGGATCAAGTGCAAGCCTTGACTCTCTATCGCCGCGCAGCGGAACTCGGCCATGCCAAATCGATGAACCTCTTGGGGCGGTATCTGGAAGAGGGTCTGGGCTGTTCGGTCGATTCCATAGCTGCGCACGACTGGTATCGCCGTTCCGCTGAAGCAGGGGATTTTCGTGGCCAGTTCAGCTACGCCAGTATCCTGATTGACCAGAAAAGGATCGAGGAGAGTCTGGCATGGTATCGCCGCGCGATGCTTGGCGGAAATCTTGCGTTTCTGAAGGTTGCGACTCAGGCATTGATGAGCGCGACGGACCCTCGTGTTCAGGCATTGGCCGAGGAATATCAACAAAGGTCGAAGTTGTTAAGCAACTCTTTGAGCGTTCCTGTTGCATAGTCTCAGCTTGACTGTAAATGCTTTTAAGTCTGATTTTCTACGGTCTGCAGTATTAATTCGCTATTTTTGATTGAGTTAATACATTTGGATTTAAGTTGGTGATTTGAGGTTTGTGTTTTCTCGGATAGTCTTTGTTCGAGACTAAAAGTTGTTCTGGTCTTTATTCTTTTCGGTTTTATTCTTTGACTAATTAATGGAGTAGTTATGTCTAATGGTTTTTTGTGGGGGGATGCGTTAAATAATGCAACGCCCGAAGAAGTAACAAAGTTCGCCGCTGCAGCCCCTAAGCTGTTTACTCAAGGTTCTGTCGGAGCACTTGATGGATCCACTCGTGACTCGGGGTTGTTGCTGACTAAAAAACAAGTAATTGATCTGCGCAAATATGAGGCCGCCGGTCTGGCGTTGCCCTATACCCTAGAGGATGTCAGGGACTATCTACGCTTTGGTGCAGGTCAGGATGGTGGCCCAGGACTGAGCCCTGCCGACTTTCTGGCTACTTTTTTGAATACCCGAAATCATGCCAGGCGCTGGTCGCCACTGCGCGAGCGGATCATGATGACGGGGCGTGGTCTTAAGGAGTTTGCCAGTAGCATGGTGAACTATGGCGCTTCGATGAAAGAGGTCTATAGCGAAGTAAAAGCCTCGGGACTCTTGGAAAAGCATAATGTTAGGACGCTGGAGCAGTTGAAACAACTGCAGCTTGAACTGGGTGATAAGTTTCCGGGTATTGAACTGGAAGAGGATACCATCAGTACACTCGATTATTACTTGAGGCGTATTTTTGAAAAAATTGATTTCAATCTACAAGAGGTGGGTAGTATCAAGAAAGACCTTGATATGTTTGGCTATGATCTGCGCGAACACATCTTGCCAGGTATAAAGCTGAGAGTCGGTCTGATCGAAAATAGTTCTTTGGCGGAAGACGTTAAACAGCTGAAAGCGGTGATCGATGAGCGTGCAAAAGAAATCGATATCAAAAATACTGAGTACAAGGCCGCTGTTCAAGAAGCCCTGAAAGCTGCTGCGGGAATGAATATTGTCGGGCTGGCGATGGCCATTTATATGGGGGTGGAGGCGGAAAATATTCGCGCCCGGCGCAACGAGCTGTACGCCGAACAAGAAAAGGACATTCTGATTCTTACAAACAAGAACCAGACCCTGGGATCGCTGGCGCGGGTCAAGCATGATCTGCAAAGTCTGATGATTGTCGCAATCGACGCCGATGTAGCCACGCAAAATCTGATGTATGTCTGGAGCGTTCTGCATCGGAGCATCATGAACTCTACTGGCGCGGTTGGCCGTATCGAGGACGCATTGGGTCTCAAGATTTTCATGTCTGAATTCGCAGAAGTCGTTAATCCATGGGTGCAGATCAAAACGGATTCGGACAAGTTGATTGAGGTGTTCAAAGAGGCGGACGAAGAATACGAGCGTAATTACGGAAACACATCGCGTTCGATGGCGTTCACTGCATCGTTTCAACAGACTTATCCGGAACTCGACTTGGTTGCGCTCAGGGATAGTCATTCACAGATGAGCGAGCATCGCACGCAGGCGCAAGTATGGCGGGTAAAGCTGAATTACCTCCCCGATCTGTTTGATCGCTTCAATCGACTTGTCCAAGGCGTCGGTCAAGGCGCTATTGGACTGCAAACTGCAGCCTTTGAAAGCAGTGATCAATTAGACAATAGCCTGCAACGTCTGGACAGACTCGAGAAGATGTTCGAAGAGGAAAACGACGCTCAGGAGATCGAAGAGATCAACGCTCAACGCCAACGCCTATTGAACGACGTTGCAGACGCGATTGGCCTGCAAACCACTCAAGTACGCAAGTGCCTGAAAGAAATCAGCGATACGTTCGACATGCGTTCAACGCGGGGGTACATCACCGACTTTGAACGTGATGAAGTGCTGGCAAAAGCGGAATTCGTCGCCTTGAAAGGAAAATGGGAAATCCTTAAGGAAGAGCGCAAGCTCGTTATCGACGCTATCGAGACTTTGGAAAAGAAAGGTATTGAGGAGCTCGGCAAAGATATCGCATTGACGGTCGATAAGGTGATAGCACTGGGCCTGACACCGCCGCAAGTCGCGGTGGTGATGTTAGCTATCGATCAGCTCAAAAAGACCATTGGTAATATCGGCGAAGGCATTCGTTTTCTGGATATGGTTCGGGAAAGCGACAAGCTGCAAGGCAAAATCGCGGCACTCGACAACGAAATCAATCTTCAAGACGGTGTGGTCAGTGCCTCGGCCGGCAAGATCAAATACCTGCAAGCCCTTCACGCGATTGAAGAACAACGCAAAATCCACGTAGCGAGTTACAGTCCCGCGATTAGCGCTTTTGAACTTTTCCAGACCGCTACCGACAAGAGCTCCTTCACCGATGATGACGTTCGCAGCGCCACCTTCAAGGCGCAAGCGAAATTGTTCATTGCATTCCTTACTCCTGTTTCGGTCCCTAACCGCTAGGTTGGGCTGAGCACTCCATCGATCCGTGTTAATCGAGGTGCAATGGCATATCGGTTAACACGGTTAGCCAAACGAGAGCTGGTCGTTGGCCATTGATGGTTTGCCATGTTTGAGGAAACACTGATGCTTGATTATTTATTGGCAGAAAAGAATTTTGCCACCTTGAAGCAATACGTTGATTTTTTGAATGAGCTGCCCGCGGCGTTGGTGGAAATCAATCGATTCTCCGATGCCATCGCCCGAACCGGGCACACCATGTTGCCGCCACCCAATGCTCAGGCATTGAGCCAGGTGGCGTCCGCCAACGAACTATGCTGGCGGGCGATCGGCATCACCGTGCCTTTGTTGGGCAATACATCCGCCCGGATATTGCACGACGTGAGCAGTTTCATCAGCGAGTTTGAAGCTGTTGTCTCCGTCACGCAGAATCGACGATTGCCCATTTCCGTGATTGATCCACAACAGTTCACTGTCGTGAGATCCGCCGATTGGGGAAGTGCCCCTCGTGCAGATGTGATTGATATTCTGCGCGAACTCGATGCTCGGTTGGGTTCTTGCCAACGTGCTGTGTCGGATTTCAAATCGCAAGTGACAAGTCTCGCTGAATCGATCCATGGCATTTTTGTTCGCTTTATCGAATCGCTGACGATGCCACTGTGCAGTTGCGACGGCCCAACCCCTAAGATCGAAGTCTATTACGGTTTGGGTCGAATCGGTCTACCGGGTATGGGCTATGATCCAGGCCAACCGTATTCGGAAGAGCGACGACAGGCGATGGCCAGAGAGCATGTCAGGCGGTTGTTCGATCTTCGTCGGCGTGCCGGTGTGGCAGCGAGCAATCTCGGCGATTTCTGTTATCGATGGGTATACATGCTGGATGAAGCGAAACGAACTTTGCGAACTCACCATCCCCATCAGACGATGGCTCGTGCCAAGGCTTCGCTGCCGCTGGTCATTGGCTCGCTTGATGAAATCAAAGGCATGTCCGAACAATTGGTTCAAATGGCAAAGACGCTCTAAAAAAAAGCCCATGACACGTCATGGGCTTTTTGCATTACCGGTTCAAGAGTTACACGTAGTAGGACTTCAGCGGCGGAAAGCCATTGAACTCAACCGCGCTGTAACTGGTGGTGTAAGCGCCGGTCGACAACCAGTACATACGATCACCGATCGCCAGGTTCAGCGGCAGACCGTACTTGTAGTTCTCGTACATGATGTCGGCGCTGTCGCAGGTCGGGCCGGCGATGACCACTTCTTCCATCTCGCCTTTCTTCTCGGTCCAGATCGGGAACTTGATCGCTTCATCCATGGTTTCGATCAGGCCGGAGAACTTGCCCACATCCGTGTACACCCAACGCTCTACCGCGGTGCGCGATTTACGTGCGACCAATACCACTTCACTGACCAGAATACCGGCGTTGGCAATCAGCGAACGGCCCGGCTCGAGAATGATTTCCGGCAGATCATCACCGAAGTCTTCTTTGAGGAAGCGGATGATTTCTTCGGCGTAGGTTTCCAGGCTGTTGGTGCGGGTGATGTAGTTGGCCGGGAAGCCACCGCCCATGTTGATCAGCTTGAGCACGATGCCGTCTTCTTCTTTCAGGCGCTCGAAGATCACTTTGACCTTGGCAATTGCGGCATCCCAGACGCTGATGTCGCGCTGTTGCGAACCGACGTGGAACGAGATGCCGTAAGGCACCAGACCGAGGTCGCGGGCGAGGATCAGCAAGTCCATGGCCATGTCGGTCTGGCAGCCGAATTTGCGCGACAGGGGCCAGTCAGCAGTGGTCGAGCCTTCGGTAAGGATGCGCACATAGACTTTCGAACCCGGCGCAGCCTTGGCGATGTTGCGCAGGTCGGCTTCGGAGTCGGTGGAGAACAGGCGCACGCCTTTGTCGTAGAAGTAGCGGATGTCCTTGGATTTCTTGATGGTGTTGCCGTAGCTGATACGGTCGGCGCTGACGCCGCGATCCATCACTTTGTCCAGCTCGTAGATCGAGGCGATGTCGAAGCTCGAGCCTTTGTCTTTGAGCAGGTCGATGATTTCGACAGCCGGGTTGGCCTTGACGGCGTAGTAAACCTTGGCGAATTCGAAACCGGCGCGCAGGTCATCGTAGGCCTGGCTGATCATCGCGGTATCAATCACCACGAACGGGGTTTCTTGCTTGTCGGCGAACGCCTTCATTTTGTCAAAAGTGGCGCGCGCGAAATAATCTTCGACGTTGATCGACATGCTAGGGAGCTCCTACTGGCAAACGTTAGTAATCAATGGGTGCAAATGAACGTCCTCCGTATCCCCACTTTGGTTCGCCTACTTCCCAAGGCATGTCGCCGAAAGCAAAAAGGCCATGGAAGCGGTGCTGCCCCTGGCCTGCTGTCTCGTCGTCAGTACTTGAGCCGGATGGATCGTTTCCAGCATGGACGTTCGGCGCGAACTTTAGGGTGTGAGGGGGCTGAGATCAACTAAAAATGTCGCGTTTTTGCACGCTTCCGTCGTGCGGTCGGCTCATCTACTGATGTAACCGACCTGCATGACAGTGTGATGTTCCCCCGGAAACGGAATTCCGGGGGGGGGCCGAGTTGCCACAAATCCATCAGGCCAGTGCAGTCTCGGCGGGAGAGACGATGCTGGTCTTGCCGCCGCGCGACTTGCCGGAGCTCAGGTACTCGGCAATCGACTCCTGCGTCACCTCGCCAAGGAACACCCGGTCGGCGTCCATCACCGGCAGCCACGAGCGGTTGAATTCGTACATCCGCGACAACAGGATGCGCAAATGCTCGTCGTACGCCGCGGTGGCGTTGAACTCGCGCAGATACTGCGCGCAGGTGCCGGTCTGACGGTGCAGGTCGCGACGTCGAACATAACCCAGTGCTTTGTTATCACCGTCGGTGACCACCACATAACGACGGTCATGTTCGTCCATCAATTCCAGCGCATCGGCCACTGGAGTTTCCGGGCTGACCGATGGCGCGTTGTCCGCCGCGTCTTCAGCCTTGACCAACAGCAGACGTTTGAGGGTGCTGTCCTGCCCGACGAAGTTGCTGACGAACTCGTCCGCCGGGTGAGCGAGCAGGGTGTCCGGATGATCGATCTGCAACAGCTTGCCGCCGCGGAAGATCGCGATCTTGTCACCGAGTTTGATCGCTTCGTCGATGTCGTGGCTGACCATGATCACGGTCTTGTTCAGCGCGCGCTGCATCTCGAAGAATTCGTTCTGGATCATCTCGCGGTTGATCGGGTCGACCGCGCCGAACGGTTCGTCCATCAGCAACAGCGGTGCATCTGCCGCCAGCGCGCGAATCACGCCGATGCGTTGCTGCTGGCCACCGGACAGTTCACGCGGGTAACGATGCAGATATTGCTTGGGCTCAAGCTTGATCATGCTCATCAGTTCGCGGGCGCGGTCGTGGCATTTCTGTTTGTCCCAGCCGAGCAGTTTCGGCACCACGACGATGTTTTCTTCGATGGTCATGTTCGGAAACAGGCCGATCTGCTGGATCACGTAGCCGATGTTGCGACGCAGGGTCACGGCGTCGAGATCGGTGGTGTCTTCGCCATTGATCAGGATCTTGCCCGAGGTCGGTTTGATCAGGCGGTTGATCATTTTCAGCGTGGTGCTTTTGCCGCAACCCGATGGCCCGAGGAACACGCAGATTTCGCCTTCATTGACGGTCAGGCTTACCGAGTCCACGGCTTTGACGTCTTTGCCGTTGCTTTGGAAGGTCTTGCTGAGGTTTTGAAGTTCGATCATTTGAGTAGTCCTTTTGGAGTCAACGAGCGTTGCAGCCATTGCAAAACGAGGTCGGCGAAGATCGCCAGCAGACTGACCAGCAGCGCGCCGACAATCAGCATCGACATGTCACTGCGGCTGATCGCAGCGAGGATCAGCACGCCGAGGCCGCCGGCACCGATGGTTGCGGCGATGGTCATCACGCCGATGTTCATCACTACGGCGGTGCGCACGCCGGCAAGAATCACCGGCACCGCGATTGGCAGTTCAACCATGCGCAGGCGCTGGCCGAAGGTCATGCCGATGCCGCGTGCGGCTTCGCGAATTCCCGGCTCGACGCCGGTCAATGCGAGGTAGGTGTTGCGCATGATCGGCAGCAGCGAATAAAGGAACACAGCGGTGATCGCCGGCATCGGGCCGAGGCCCTGGCCGAATTTCGAGTAGAACGGCAGTAGCAGGCCGAACAGTGCAATCGACGGCACGGTCAGCAGCACTGTGGCGCTGGCTTGCAACGGGCCGGCGAGGCTCGGGAAGCGCGTCATCAGAATGCCCAGGGGCACACCGAACAGGATCGCCAGGCTCACGGCGATGCCGACCAGAGTGATGTGCTGCCAGGTCAGGTGTATTACCTGCTGCCAGTCGAGGTGGGAAAAGGCGTTCAAGAATTCCATGACTTTTCCTCCTTTATTGCAGTGGATGTTGGCGCAGGAAATCAGCGGCAACAGCGGATGGGCTTTCGTGATCGACGTCGACCCGCGCGTTGAGCTGACGCATGGTGGCGTCGTCGAACAGTTCGGCCAGCGGCTTGAGTTGCTCGGCCAGTTGCGGGTGCGCGTCGAGATACGCCTGACGCACCACCGGCGCTGCGGTGTAGTCCGGGAAGTAATGCTTGTCGTCTTCCAGCAACTTGAGCTTGAAGGCGTTCAGGCGACCGTCGGTGGTGTAGACCAGACCGGCAAATACCTGGCAATTGCGCAGCGCGGTGTAGACCAGCCCGGCGTCCATCTGACGGATGTTTTTACGCGTCAGGTTCATGTCGTAGAGCTTGACCATGCCGTCCAGACCGTCGGAACGGTTGGCGAATTCGGTATCCAGCGCTACCAGATGCTCGGTCTTGGCTTCGTCGCGCAGCACTTTGTTCAGATCGCTGATGCTGTTGATCTGCGGGTAAGCATCGGCGACGTTTTTCGGCAGGGCGAGCGCGTAGGTGTTGCTGAATTTCGACGGAGTGAGCCAGATCAATCCTTTTTTCGCATCGAGTTCTTTGACCCGGGCGTAGGACTGTTGGCTGTCGAGTTTCTCGGTCACATGGTTGTAAGCCACCAGCGACACGCCGGTGTATTCCCAGAGCATGTCCAGTTGCCCGCTTTCGTGAGCGCTGCGGGCGAGGTTGCTGCCGAGGCCGCCGGTAACTTGCGTGTCGTAGCCTTTGGCGCGCAGGTATTGCGAAGTGATTTCGGCCAGCAGGGTCTGTTCGGTGAACACCCGCGCGCCGATGCGGATTAGCGGTTTTTCGGCAGCTTGGGCAAATCCCGCGAACAGCAGGACGCAGCCCAGAATCAGGGTCAATCGTTTCATAAGTATTCCTTTGCCAAGGCTCAAGACGTGCGCAAACCGCGTTCCAGCCACAGACGGCTGGCAAGGGTGACCACACCATCAAGCAGCAAGGCCAGCAGCGCGGTGCACGCGGCGCCGAGCAACAGTTGCGGCTGATTGTTCAGGGCGATGCCAGGGAAGATCAGGCTGCCAAGGCTGTTGGCGCCGATCAGGAACGCCAGCGGCGCAGTACCAACGTTGATCGCCAGCGCCACACGCACACCACCGATGATGATCGGCACGGCGTTGGGCAATTCGACTTTCCACAGCACTTGGCGCGGGGTCATGCCGATGCCGACGGCGGCTTCCTTCAACGAACCCTGAACGTTTTTCAGGCCTTCGTAAGTGTTGCGCACGATGGGCAGGAGCGAGGCGAGGAACAGCGCGAAGATCGCCGGACCACTGCCGATGCCGAGAATCCCCAGGGCAATCGCGAGTACGGCCAGCGGTGGCACGGTGTTGCCGATATTGAAGATCTGCATGAAGCGTTCGGCGCGGCCGACCATGCTCGGGCGACTGAGCAAGATACCGGCGGGGATGCCCACGACAAGGGCGGCCAGCATTGAAGCGAGGACCAGAATCAGATGAGCTTGCAGGTAAAACAACAAATCGTCGCGGTAGTGTTCGATCGTGTTGATGCCGATCCAGTGGACCAGCAGGGCCAGGAGCGCGATAACCACCGCACCTCCAATAAGCCCTTTGCCATAGCGGATAGCCACAGGCGGACTCCTTTTTTATAGTCGGCGAACGCCATCCCGAGTGACATGCCATGCCTGGCTGCCGGGACATTAACGTTCGCGAGAAGCAGCTCCCTCAGCACCGGCAACAGCGGTCTGAAAGCGAGCCATGAGCGCAGCCTCGTCAGGCTAACTTGCTGATTTTTCAGCCCCTGACGAAATTTCGTAACAGGGGATGGACGTCTCCGTGCTTCAAAAGGTTCCCACCTGCGGCAGCATTTGGCCACCCTTAATATGCTCAACGGTTCGGTTATTGCATCGACATGGGCTATAATCGGCGCCCTTTTTTAGATCACCGCCAGGCGATTTCCCATGACCAGACAGGCCGCCGAAGTCGCGAAACGCCGCACTTTCGCCATTATTTCCCACCCCGATGCCGGTAAGACGACAATCACCGAAAAGCTCCTGTTGATGGGCAAGGCGATTGCGATTGCGGGCACGGTGAAATCGCGTAAATCCGACCGCCATGCGACATCCGACTGGATGGAGATGGAAAAGCAGCGTGGTATTTCCATCACCACGTCGGTCATGCAGTTCCCGTATCGCGACCACATGGTCAACCTGCTCGACACCCCGGGTCACGAAGACTTCTCCGAAGACACCTACCGCACATTGACGGCGGTCGACTCGGCATTGATGGTTCTCGATGGCGGTAAGGGTGTAGAGCCACGCACCATCGCGCTGATGGACGTCTGCCGTCTGCGTGACACGCCGATTGTCAGCTTCATCAACAAACTCGACCGTGACATCCGCGACCCGATCGAACTGCTCGACGAAATCGAAGCCGTCCTCAAGATCAAGGCTGCGCCGATCACCTGGCCGATTGGTTGCTACCGCGACTTCAAGGGTGTCTATCACCTCGCCGACGACTACATCATTGTCTACACCGCCGGCCACGGTCACGAGCGCACTGAAACCAAGATCATCGAAAAACTCGACTCCGACGAGGCGCGCGCGCACCTCGGTGACGAGTACGACCGTTTCGTCGATCAGCTGGAACTGGTGCAGGGCGCCTGCCACGAGTTCAATCAGCAGGAGTTCCTCGACGGTCAACTGACCCCGGTGTTCTTCGGTACGGCACTGGGTAACTTCGGTGTCGATCACGTGCTCGACGCTGTGGTCGATTGGGCACCGCGTCCGCTGGCCCGTGTGGCCAACGAGCGCACCGTCGAGCCAGTCGAAGAGAAGTTCTCGGGCTTCATCTTCAAGATCCAGGCGAACATGGACCCGAAACACCGTGACCGCATCGCGTTCATGCGTATCTGTTCCGGCAAATACGAGAAAGGCATGAAGATGCGCCATGTGCGCACCGGCAAGGACGTGCGCATCGGCGACGCCCTGACCTTCTTCTCCTCCGAACGTGAACAGCTTGAAGAAGCCTTCGCCGGCGACATCATCGGTCTGCACAACCACGGCACGATCCAGATCGGTGACACCTTCACCGAAGGCGAAGCACTGGGCTTCACCGGTATTCCGCACTTTGCCCCGGAACTGTTCCGCCGCGTGCGTCTGCGCGATCCGCTGAAATCCAAGCAGCTGCGTCAGGGTCTGCAACAGCTCGCGGAAGAGGGCGCGACTCAGGTGTTCTTCCCGGAGCGCAGCAACGACATCATCCTCGGTGCCGTCGGTGTGCTGCAGTTCGACGTGGTCGCCAGCCGCCTGAAAGAGGAATACAAGGTCGAGTGCTCCTACGAGCCGATCACCGTGTACTCCGCGCGCTGGATCGATTGCAGCGACAAGAAGAAGCTTGAGGAATTCTCCAACAAGGCAGTGGAAAATCTGGCAATCGACGGCGGCGGTCACCTGACCTACCTCGCTCCGACGCGGGTTAACCTGGCATTGATGGAAGAGCGCTGGCCGGACGTGAAATTCCGTGCGACGCGTGAGCATCACTAAGCGCTGAGTCGCAAACTCCGCCTCGACCGTTGCGGGGTTTAATGCTCAGCCTGAACAGAAGCCCTGCAGATTTACGCTTGCAGGGCTTTTTCATTTTCTTCATAGACCGTCAGCAAGATACAGCCTGTGAGATTGTTCGATTTCCTCGATCAGCGCTTCATTTTCAATGTCAGCGGTGCTTGCAAACTCACGCCAGCGGCGAACCGAGTCGGCAACTTCTTTGATGATCTTTTTTCCCTGCAGTCTGGGTATCTGTTTAGACAGCGCGAGCAAGTCATCGACTGTGAAGTCGTCCCTCTTCCCATTGACTGTCATCTGGTGACTTGATACCCAAGGCGAGTCGGCGCGGTAAGCCCAACACATGTCGTATGCCGGAGTCAGTCGCCAAACCCCATCCCGCCATACCTGAAAGGCAATATTTCGAGTGTGGTCATCTTGATTGCGCGCAATCACATTGAACACTGCGCGCCGGAACAGCTCGATCTGATCCTCTCTCGGTAGGCCGAGATCTCTCGCTACGAGTAGCGCCTGTTCGTAAGAGTACGCGCCAGGTTTGGTGTAGTCGGCAATGTCCATGGCGCACAATGTTTGAACGTGAATCTTGTCGCCGTCACCCATCCGGTCGAAGCGACGAGTCATGAAGTGCGCGCGAGGACCGTCGATGTGCAGACGACACTCGCTCATGTTGATCCCCGCGGCTACTGTCATCAGATGGTAGGCATATTCCACGCGACCAAAACCGGCAGGGTCACCGAGTGAGTCTGCCCCTTTGGGCACATCGAACTTGAACAGCCAATAGCTGTAGCCCTCTGGAGCTGTGATTTGTCCGGAACAGAGTTCGCCGGTCTTTTCGTTAACTGCAATGATTGCCTTCGGTCGCTGGCCGCCCGCTGACGAACCCACCTGGAACATATGCTTGAGTGCTTCTTCATCCTTTTTGCCGTTACGGCCGAGTTGCATTCCAGCAAATTGCTGCTGGCGCTGGTTAAGGATCTGCCCGGCAAGTTCAACCAAAGACTCCAGCTCCAGCTTTTCAAGCTTGTTCTTGAGTCTGTCCACCGCTGGCCGGAACTCCAGCGCTCCCATGCCTCGGGCGCCGATATACAGTAATCTTTCTACGGGCGTGAAGCTTTTGGGGTCGCGCCCTTCTTTGGCCAGCCAAGCGTTGATCACCGCGTTACCGAAGTCATCGGGAAGCGAATCGGAAAGACAAGGCGGGAGAGACTTGAATGCCTGCGCGTTCAGTGAAGGGAATGCGTACACCTCACCTGCTACTGCTCGCATGGTGAGTGGCGCGATCTCGAGTCCGAATTCGGTAAACGCTGGATCAAATTCGAAGGTTCCTGTTGCTGGGGCCTGACTATCATCCCAAAGCACAGTTCCGACCTTGACATCCCACATCCACACTTCTGCTGTTATCGCCACGTCATTTCTTCCTTGGAATCAGTAATGGTCTTGCTGTGCCCTGTTTGTTGCTTTTGTTATGTGGGTCAGTTCCCGGTTGCGTGCTGTGGTAGGCATGGAACCGGCCATCGCTTGTGCGCACGGCACCCAGCGCGCGAACGCGTCCTGTTTTGCCCGTCTGAGCTGCGGCAATCGGGCTCGCACGTGGAGGCTCGATCAAGCTCGAGAGAAGATCCAGAGAATCAAGCTCTCGGAGCACTGCAATCAGTAGCTGCAAGGTGCCTTTACCTTTTTCCAGCTTTTGAATCGTAGGGGTGCTGACACCGACGTTTTTGGCGAGCTGGTCTTGTGTGATGTCTTTACGCACGCGACGCTCTCGTAGCCCTTCGCCCAGTTGGGCTGCGATCGCATCGTCGCTTTGACGTTGTATTCTCATAAAGCAAACTTTCCTTTGTTTTGTTGCCTTATTGCGGTATCAAAGAAAATATTTTTTGTTTTTGGTCTGAATTTTAATCGTGTTCTTTCTCGGTCGATAAGTAAAATATTTTTTGTTTTGTGCCTGTCTATGCGGCGTAAGGCAAATAATTGTTTGTGTTATAGGTTCGTGGAGGTGGTGAATTTCTGCCTCCCTCAAATATGTGGTTCAGATCACTGAATCAGAATGTGAGTCGTGACCACGCGTGGGTCCAGGTACGGCAGATGCTACGCGCAATTTAAAACGCCGCGCGGGATCTATGTGTAGGCCTTTTCCGAGCCTTCCGTGGGTGGGCTCCGGATTTGCTTTTCACTGATTGTCCGGGCGACAACCCGTCTGAAGTCCACTAGTGTCGACGTTCACGCAGCCTGCAAGGATCAATGGGATGAAAGGGCGGCTTACTCATCTGCTGCGCCTCGATGGCTATTTCAGCACCATGGCCTGGGTGCTCGCGGCGCTGCTGTTCATCAATCGCTTGAGCAGCATGGTCAAGTTGTTCATGGCGCTGTACCTGCGTCAGGAACTCGGCCTGGCGATTGAGACGGTTGGCTGGTTGCTGTCGGCGTACGGCGCGGGTTTGCTGGTCGGTTCGATGCTCGGCGGCTGGCTCAGTGATCATGTGCGCACGGCGCGGCTGACGGCGGCGCTGTTCTTCGTTTCGGTGTGGGTGCTGATTCTGCTGGGGCTGGTGACGCAGGTGCCGTTGCTGGCTGTATTACTGTTGCTCAGCGGGACCATTGATGGCGCCATTCGCACATTGCATCAACGGCTGATCATGGAATATTGCGAGGTGGCGCAGCGCTCGCGTGCGCAGGCGTTGAGCCGGGTGGCGCGCAATCTCGGCATGGCTGCCGCCGGGGTGGCGGGTGGGGTGTTGGCGCAGAGCGATTTTCGCTGGGTGTTTTTCGGTAGTGCGGCGATGACGCTGCTGGCGTTGCTGTGGTTTGTCCGCACCACATGGCGGCGGCCGGTGCTGATTGTCGAGGAGAAAACCGATGGCGGCGTGACTGGCTCAGGTGCGCCTTTGCGCGACAAGCCGTTCCTCTGGCTGTTGGCGGCAACCGCCGTGCTCGGCGTCGCGTTCGACACGGTTTACAGCACGCTGGGCAACTATCTGCGTGATTACTATCAGTTAAGTACAGAGGCGATCGGCTGGCAGTTCGGGCTCAATGCGCTGCTGGTGATTGCGCTGCAGATTCCGCTGTCGCACTGGGGCGAGCGTTGGGGCTCGCGGCGGCAAATGGTGGTGGGCAGTGTGCTGCTGGCCTGCGGTCTGGGCATGTTGCCGTTCGGTACCGGGTTGGCGTTCGTCTGCCTGTCGACGGTGATCTGGACCCTGGGTGAGGCGCTGTTCATGCCGCCACTGAATGTGTTGGCGATGCAGTTCGCCCAGCGTGGCAAGAGCGGCCAGTACTTCGGCCTGTTCTTCATGAGCTGGAGTGCCAGCGCGTTGCTGTCTCCGGTGCTCAGTGGTCAGTTGTACGGCAATTTCGGCGGGCACAGCGTATGGCTGGCCAGTACTGCGCTGCTGTTGATGTCGATCCCTTTGACGTGGCAAGCCACCCGCCCGCTTAGCTGATCCGGTTATTGACGTTATTCGAAAGCAATCTGTCCGCCGACGGCATTTCTGCCCCCTCGTCAGCGTCCTAAGTGGTGAGTCCGGCTGATCGGAACTAGATTTCACACAGCGCCAGTCCGGCACGCATGTCTTACCTGAAAATGGATGGAGTCGGCTATGAAAAGCAGGTTGCTACGAATTTTATTGCTGTTGAAAGTGATGGTCATGCTGTCCCTCGGCACCGCGACGGCTTGGGCCGAGTGCGAGGATCATGATTCCCAGGCGTTCAACGGACAGGTGGAGAACAGCGGGTTGATGCTCGCCAAGTCCGAATCCGAACCGGGCGATCAGGGGCAGGGTGGCAGTGCTGACGATGACGATTCGACTACTGATGATCCGGACGAAGGCGACAGCCAGACTTAGATTGCAGGCAAAAGAAAACCCCTTCTCTCCCGATTGATGCGCAATCGAAACAGAAGGGGTTTGCTCAACACGCCATCTCTGAATTCAACATCATCCCTGTGGGAGCGGGCTTGCCCGCGATTGCGGTATGTCAGTCAACAAATCAGGTGACTGGCACGACGTCATCGCTGGCAAGCCCGCTCCGACAGGGTTTTGCATTTTCCCCAGATCTGCTTACGCCACGCCGTCGAGGAATTGCTCGGCGTAGTGGCAAGCCACCTGCCGGTTGTCGAGCAAACGCAGGGCCGGCTCTTCAGTGCTGCAACGCTCGGTCGCATACGGGCAGCGCTTGTGGAAAGCGCAGCCCGGCGGCGGGTTGAGCGGGTTGGGCAACTCGCCGACGATCTTGATCTTCGGCTTGTTCGGGTCCGGGTGAATCGTCGGGGTGGCCGACAGCAGCGCTTGGGTGTACGGGTGCAGCGGACGCTCGTAGATTGAGTTCTTCGGACCCATTTCCACTGGGCGACCGAGGTACATCACCATCACGTCATCCGCCACGTGTTGCACCACTGCCAGGTTGTGCGAGATGAACACATAAGCGGTGTTGAACTCCTGCTGCAGATCCATGAACAGGTTCAACACCTGCGCCTGAATCGATACGTCGAGCGCCGAGGTCGGTTCATCCGCCACCAGCACTTTCGGTTGCAGCATCATCGCCCGAGCCAGCGCAATCCGCTGACGCTGACCGCCAGAGAACATGTGCGGATAACGCTGGTAATGCTCGGGACGCAATCCGACCTGCTTCATCATCGCCTGGACTTTCTCGCGACGTTCAGCCGCAGAAAGATTGGTGTTGATCAGCAGCGGCTCGCCGAGCTGGTCACCGACTTTCTGCCGTGGGTTCAACGAGGCGTACGGGCTCTGGAACACCATCTGCACGTCTTTGCGCAGTTGCTTGCGCTGAGCCTTGTCGGCGCCGGAGACTTCCTGCCCGGCGATTTTCAAGGAACCGGAGGATGGCTCTTCAATCAGCGTCAGGGCACGCGCCAGTGTGGATTTGCCGCAACCCGACTCGCCTACAACGGCGAGGGTCTTGCCGGCTTCCAGTTCGAACGACACGCCGTTCAGGGCGAGCACGGTCGCGTGGCCCTTGAACAAGCCTCGGGACACTTCGTAGTGACGGGTCAAGTCGCGGGCGGTAAGTACGACGGCCATTACGCCACCTCCTGGTTCAGCGGGAAGAAGCAGCGGGCGAGGCTGTGGCTTTTCGGGTCAAGGGTCGGACGTTGCGCGCGGCAGCTCTCTTGCACGTATGGGCAGCGCGGCGACAACAGGCAGCCTTGCGGACGGTCATAACGACCCGGAACGATACCCGGCAACGTCGCCAGACGCTCGGCGCCCTGGCTGTGCTCCGGAATTGCCTTGAGCAGCGCTTCGCTGTACGGGTGTGCCGGGATGTCGAACAGTTGCGGCACCTGACCGACTTCCACCGCTTGACCGGCGTACATCACGCACACGCGCTGGGCGGTTTCGGCCACGACCGCGAGGTCGTGAGTGATCAGCACCAGACCCATGTTCTGTTCTTTCTGCAACGCCAGCAGCAGGTCCATGATCTGCGCCTGAATCGTTACGTCGAGTGCTGTGGTCGGTTCATCGGCGATCAGCAGTTTCGGTTCGCCAGCAATAGCCATGGCGATTGCCACGCGCTGACTCATGCCGCCGGACAGCTGATGCGGGTAGGCATCCATACGGCTGGCAGCGCCGGGGATTTCGACTTTTTCCAGCAGTTCGATGGCACGTTTGCGCGCTTGCTTGCCGGACATTTTCAGGTGCAGACGCAGCACTTCTTCGATCTGGAAGCCGACGGTGTAGCTCGGGTTCAGCGCGGTCATCGGATCCTGAAACACCATCGCCAGGTCTTTGCCGACGATTTGCCGACGCTGACGGTTGCTCAGCTTGAGCATGTTCTTGCCGTCGAAGTTCAGCGCGTCGGCGGTGACGATCCCCGGATGCTCGATCAGGCCCATCAGTGCCATCATGGTCACGGATTTACCCGAACCGGACTCGCCCACGATCGCCAGCACTTCGCCCTTGTCGACGCTGATGTCGAGGCCATCAACCACCGGCACGGCGGTTTTGTCGCCGAAACGAACGTTGAGATTCTTGATTTCCAACAGTGACATTTGAATCTCCTCAGGCGGCGTTCTTGAGTTTCGGGTCCAGCGCATCGCGCAGGCCGTCGCCCATCAAGTTGATTGCCAGCACGCTGAGCAAAATGGTCAGGCCAGGCAGACTTACCACCCACCAGGCGCGTTCGATGTAGTCGCGGGCCGAGGCCAGCATGGTGCCCCACTCAGGGGTTGGCGGTTGTACGCCGAGGCCGAGGAAGCCCAGTGCGGCGGCATCGAGAATCGCCGAGGAGAAACTCAGGGTCGCTTGCACGATCAGCGGCGCCATGCAGTTCGGCAGCACGGTGATGAACATCAAACGTGGCAGACCGGCACCGGCGAGGCGCGCGGCGGTCACGTAGTCGCGATTCAGTTCGCCCATTACCGCAGCGCGGGTCAGACGCACATACGACGGCAACGAAACCACGGCGATTGCGATCACGGTGTTGATCAGGCCAGGGCCGAGGATGGCGACAATCGCCACAGCCAGCAGCAGCGACGGCAAGGCCAGCATGATGTCCATCAGACGCATGATGGTCGGGCCAATCATTTTCGGGAAGAAGCCGGCGAACAGGCCAAGCAGAATCCCCGGGATCAGCGACATCACCACCGACGACAAGCCGATCAGCAGCGACAGACGCGAACCCTGAATCAGCCGCGACAGCAGGTCGCGGCCCAGTTCATCGGTGCCGAGCAGAAATTGCATCTGCCCACCTTCCAGCCAGGCTGGCGGGGTCAGCAGGAAGTCGCGGTATTGCTCGCTCGGGTTATGCGGTGCGACCCATGGCGCGAACAGCGCGCAAAACACGATCAGCAGCATGAACAGCAGGCCGGCGACGGCACCTTTGTTCTTGGAAAACGCTTGCCAGAATTCTTTGTACGGGGACGGATACAGCAGGCTTTGATCGACTGCTGCCGCTTGATTTGCAGTTGAAGCTGGAGTGGTCATGGTCATGATCTCAGCGCTGATGACGGATGCGTGGGTTGGCAAAGCCGTAGAGGATGTCCACCACGAAGTTGACCAGAATCACCAGGCAGGCGATTAACAGGATGCCGTTTTGCACGACCGGATAGTCCCGTGCGCCGATGGCTTCGATCAGCCATTTGCCGATGCCGGGCCAGGAGAAAATCGTTTCGGTCAGCACCGCACCCGCGAGCAGTGTGCCGACTTGCAGGCCGACCACGGTCAGTACCGGAATCAGCGCGTTACGCAGACCGTGCACGAACACTACGCGCGACGGCGACAGGCCTTTGGCCTTGGCGGTGCGGATGTAGTCTTCGCGCAGCACTTCGAGCATCGATGAACGGGTCATCCGCGCGATCACCGCCAGCGGAATGGTACCGAGCACGATGGCTGGCAGGATCAGGTGGTGCAGGGCATCGAGGAACGCGCCCATGTCGTCGGCCAACAAGGTGTCGATCAGCATGAAACCGGTGCGTGGCTCGATGTCATAGAGCAGATCGATGCGCCCGGACACCGGGGTCCAGCCGAGGCTCACCGAGAAGAACATGATCAGGATCAGGCCCCACCAGAAGATCGGCATCGAATACCCCGCGAGGGAAATGCCCATCACCCCGTGGTCGAACAGGGATCCTCGTTTGAGTGCCGCGATCACCCCGGCCAGAAGCCCGAGAATGCCGGCGAACAGCAGGGCGGCCATGGACAGTTCCAGGGTCGCCGGGAAAAGGGAGGTGAACTCGGTCCATACGCTCTCACGAGTACGCAGGGATTCGCCAAGATCGCCTTGGGCCAGTTTGCCGATGTAGTCCAGATACTGGGCATACAACGGTTTGTTCAGACCTAGGCGTTCCATTGCCTGAGCGTGCATTTCGGGGTCGACCCGACGTTCGCCCATCATCACTTCCACGGGGTCGCCCGGAATCATGCGAATCAACGCGAAAGTCAGCAAGGTGATGCCGAAAAACGTGGGGATCAACAACCCCAGTCGGCGGGCAATAAAACTAAACATCTTGTGTGGTACCTCATCAGCCGGTTAGGCGTGCCCGGCTTCCCTGGGGTCAGGGAGGCCGGGAGTTTCTTATCTACTTCACCTGGGTGGTGGCGAAGTTATTAGTGGTGAGAGGACTGATGTGATAGCCCTCTACGTTGTTGCGCATTGCGGTGAACATACGGGTGTGGGCCATGCTGATCCACGGCTGATCCTGGTTAAAGATCGCCTGGGCTTGTTCATACAGCTTGGCGCGTTCGGCCGGATCTACTTTAGCCCGTGCTTCGTCGATCAGCGTCTGGAATTTCTCGCTGCACCAGCGCGCGTAGTTTTCGCCGTTCTTGGCCGCTTCGCAACTGAGCATAGGCGTCAGGAAGTTATCCGGGTCGCCGTTGTCGCCCGCCCATCCGGCCGACACCATGTCGTGCTCGCCAGCCTTGGCGCGCTTGAGCATTTCGCCCCATTCCATCACGCGGATGTCGATCTTGATCCCGACTTTCGCCAGGTCAGCCTGCATCATCTGCGCGCCGAGCATCGGGTTCGGGTTGGTCGGACCGCCGCCGTTACGGGTGAACAAGGTGAACGTGGTGCCTTCCGGAACCCCGGCTTCCTTGAGCAAGGCGCGGGCCTTGTCCAGATCACGCGGCGGGTTTTTCAGGTCGTGGTTGTAGCCGAGCAGCGTGTCCGGGTACGGGTTGACCGCGACGGTTGCGTTGCCTTTGCCAAACACTGCGTTGACGTAAGCGGCTTTGTCGAAGGCCATGTCGATCGCCTTGCGCACGCGCACGTCGCTCATATATTTGTGCTGGGTGTTCATGGCGATGTACGAAACGGTCATCGCGTTCAGCTCATCAATCTTGAGGTTGCTGTCTTTCTTGATGCTCGGGATGTCATCCGGCTTCGGATACAGCGCGATCTGGCACTCATTGGCTTTGAGCTTTTGCAAGCGCACGTTGTTATCGATGGCGATGGCCAGGATCAACGCGTCTGCCGGTGGCTTGCCACGGAAGTATTCCGGGTTGGCCTTGAAGCGCACCTGCGCATCCTTGGCGTAACGCTGGAAGATGAACGGGCCGGTGCCGACCGGTTTGTTGTTGAGGTCGCCAGTCTTGTTGGCCTTGAGCAACTGGTCGGCGTATTCGGCGGAGTAGATCGCCGTGAACGGCATCGCCACGTCAGCGAGGAACGGCGCTTCGCGGCGGGTCAGGGTGAACTTGACCGTGTTGTCGTCGACTTTTTCGACGTTCTTCAGCAGTTCTTTGAAGCCCATGCTTTCAAAGTACGGGAAGCCCACGCTCGACAGTTTGTGCCACGGGTGATTCGGGTCCAGCTGACGCTGGAAGCTCCAGAGCACGTCGTCGGCGTTCATGTCGCGGGTCGGCTTGAAGTATTCGGTGGTTTGGAACTTGACGCCTTTGCGCAGGTGGAACGTGTAAGTCAGACCGTCTTCGCTGATCTCCCACGAATCTGCCAGCGCCGGGACGATTTCAGTGGTGCCGGGCTTGAAGTCCACCAGTCGATTGAAGATGGTTTCGGCCACCGCATCGGCTGTGACTGCAGTTGTGTACTGGACCATATCGAAGCCTTCCGGACTGGCTTCGGTGCAGACCACCAAGGGTTTGGCCGAGACGCCGATGGCGGCGCTCAACAACGCGGCAGCGACGGCCGCACGTAGGGGAAGCATTTTCATCGATAACCCTCTGCAATCGGTTGAAGACAAACAACCGAACGGCCGACTCATCATGAGTCAGCCGTCGGTTGGCGTTTTTACAGAATGTTGAATGGTACGGTGGTCACCAGACGGAACTCGTTGATGCTGCCGTCAGCCTGGTTTTCGCTGGCGCGGTGCGTGGTGTAAGTCGCGCGTACGGTGGTGGCTTTCAGCGGGCCGCTCTGTACGGCGTACGAAGTACCGATGCCGTATTCGTAGTGATGTTCGCCGTCCATGCTATTCACGTCGTAAGCAGTGCCGGTGTAGTGAGTACCGTCGATGCCCCAGCCGCGAGCGGTGTAAGCGTTGAACTTCAGACCCGGCACGCCGTATTCGGCCATGTTGATACCGTAAGCCACCTGGAACGACTTCTCGTTTGGTCCGTTGAAGTCCGACAGCAGGGAGTTGGCCAGGTAGATGCCGTTGGTTTCGTGCAGGTAGTCGAAGTACTCGTTACCGTTCACTTCCTGATAGGAGAAAGTCAGCGAGTGTGCCTGGTGCGTCAGGCCGAACGACAGCGAGTAGGTGTCGTTGTCGATGTTGCCCATCAGGCGTTTGCCTTCATCGACAGTCTTGTAGTAGTTCAGGCCGGTGGTCAGGCTCAGCACCGAGCTGTCGCCCAGTTCGTGAGTGGCGCCGAAGTAGTACTGGTTCCAGAAGTCTTCAACCTGAGTCGCGTAGAGGCTGGTTTTCAGGCTCTTCAACGGCTGATAGTTCACGCCGGCGGTGTTGACGTGGTCGGTTTCGGCGCCGTTGTTGGTGTATTCCGAGCGGAATTTCGACAGGCTCTGTTCGGTACGTGGCGACACGCGGTCGAAGGTGGCCAGGTCGAACGACAGGTTGTCGAACTCTTCACTGTGGATCGCCACACCTTCGAAACTCGAAGGCAGCGGACGGTTGCCGATCACATCGACGATCGGGCTGCTGAAGTTCATGCGGCCGGCGGTCAGCGTGGTGTTGGAAACGCGCGCCTTGACGTTGGCCAGACCCAGTTTGCTCCACTGATCGACGGCGTCGCCGTTGGAGTGGGCCAGCGTACGGTTGGAACCGCCCTTGATGTCTTCACGGCTGCGATCCAGCGCGATGGCGTTGTAGGCCGCCACTTCGGTGCTGAAACCGACGGTGCCCTGAGTGAAGCCCGAGGTGTAGTTGAGGATGGTGCCCTGAACCCAGTTGATCCGGCGCGAACCGGTCAGGGTTTCGCCGTGGCGCTCGTACTTGAAGTTGCCGCCGCGCTTTTTCTCTTCGTTGGCGTACCAGTTACGGGTCGAACCCGACAGGCTCTGGCCATCGATGAAGCCTTTGGCTTCCGACTGGGCGCTGGTGCTGGCCAGTTGGGTCGGCACGAAGTCCTGGCTGACGCTCTCGGCATGGGCCCCGGCGGTGATGCTGCTGATGGCCAGGGCCAGTATCGCAGTGCTGCTCAGTTTCATGGGTGAAGCTCCTTTACTTTCTTTTTATACCGGTCTTTTTTGGTTGTCCGGCTATTTGGTTTAGAACTTATTCACACACCGCAAACGTTTGCAAAAGGCCTGATGGGCGAAATTCGGCAAAGCGCTTGCGTGAGGGGCTAGACAGGCCCCTCAGGGTTGCGGCTAATCGGTTTGGTGTTTAATCGATGCTCACGCCCGAGAACACGTTGCGGCCGAAGGGGCTGACTTTGAACCCTTCGACTTTGGCGCTCAGCGGCTGGTTGACCGTCGAGTGAGCGACAGGCGTGATCGGCACTTGCTGTTTAAGCAATTGCTGGGCCTGTTTATAGAGCACGCTGCGCTGGTCGCGGTCGGTGACGACCTTGGCCTGTTTGATCAGCTTGTCGTAAGCCGGATCGCACCACATGGAGTAGTTGTTGCCGCCGATGGCATCGCAGCTGTACAGCGTGCCGAGCCAGTTGTCCGGATCCCCATTATCCCCGGTCCAGCCGATCAGGCTGATGTCGTGCTCGCCATTCTTGGTGCGCTTGATGTACTCGCCCCATTCGTAGCTGACGATCTTCACTTTCAAACCGATTTTTGCCCAGTCAGCCTGAAGCATTTCGGCCATCAGCTTGGCATTCGGGTTGTACGGACGCTGCACCGGCATCGCCCACAGAGTGATCTCGGTGCCTTCTTTGACGCCGGCAGCCTTGAGCAGCTCTTTGGCTTTTTCCGGGTTGTAGACGGTGTCTTTGATGGTGTCGTCGTAAGACCACTGGGTCGGCGGCATGGCGTTGACCGCCAGCTGCCCGGCGCCTTGGTAAACGGCGTTGAGAATCCCTTGTTTATTCACCGCCATGTCCAGCGCCTGACGCACTTCGAGTTGGTCGAAGGGCTTGTGGCGGGTGTTGTAGGCGATGTAACCGAGGTTGAAACCGGGCTTCTCGATCAGTTGCAGGTTCGGGTCATTCTTCAGCGCTGGCACATCGGCCGGGCGTGGATTAACGGTGACCTGGCATTCGTTCTTTTTCAGTTTCTGAACGCGCACTGACGCGTCGGTGTTGATGGAGAAGATCAGATTCTTCAGCTTCACGCGGCTCGGGTCCCAGTACTGCGGGTTGCCGGTGTAGCGAATGTTCGAATCTTTCTGATAGCTCTTGAACACGAACGGCCCAGTGCCGATCGGCTTCTGGTTGATGTCGCTCGGCTTGCCTTCAGCCAGCAGCTCGTCGGCGTATTCGGCAGAAAGGATCGCGGCGAAGCTCATGGAAACGTTCTGAATGAACGCGGCGTCGACGCTGTTGAGCGTCATGACCACGGTCAGCGGCCCGGTTTTTTCGACCTTGGCAATGTTCTTGTTCAGGCTCATCCCGTTGAAATACGGGAATTCGGTTGGATAAGCCTTACGGAATGGCTGCTGCGGATCGAGCATGCGGTTAAACGTGAACAGCACGTCGTCGGCGTTGAAATCGCGGGTCGGCTTGAAGTACGGGGTTGTATGAAATTTCACGCCTTCACGCAGGTGAAAGGTGTATTTCAGTCCATCCTCGGAAATATCCCAACTGGTCGCCAGGCCCGGGACGACATTGGTCTCGCCTTTTTCGAACTCGGCCAGACGGTTGTAGATCGGCTCGGCGGCGTCGTTATCGGTCGCGGCGGTGTATTGCGCGGTATCAAAACCGGCCGGGCTGCCTTCGGAGCAGAACACCAGGCTGTCGCTGGCGGCGAAACTCGTGGACGTGGCGGCCAACAGGCCGGCGCCCAGCAATGCGGAAAAAACCAAGGTATGGCGCATGACGCTCCCTCTTTTTTAGTGTTTTCAATGCGCCGCGATCCCTTCCTAGGGATGTGGTAGCTGCATCGAGCTCAAACCAATACGTACAACAAACCGATCGCTCACACAGTCACTGGTCAGTACCCGACGGTAGGGGCCGCGGGCCTGGCAGTAAATGCGCAGAGTCCTAAAGACTCGTAGGAAAAGGCAACACGTCCTGAAGCGCCTCAGTAAGACCGGGCGGAAAAGGTTGTAGGCAAATTCCCAACTTCTCGGCAGAAAAAAAGCGGCAACGCTGAAAACGTTGCCGCTTTTTTCTTATTTGCTGACGCTGACGCCGTAGAAGGAGTTCAAGCCGAATGGGCTGATCTTGAAGTCCTGCACGTTGGCGCGCATGGGTTGATACACCGTCGAGTGAGCGATAGGTGTCATCGGCACAGCATCCTTGAGGACGTGTTGTGCCTGTTTGTACAGTTCGGTGCGTTTACCCTGATCGGTAGTGCGCTTGGCTTCCTTGACGAGGCCGTCGAACTTCTTGTCGCACCATTTGGAGAAGTTGTTGCCACTCAGCGAGTCGCAACCAAACAGCACGTTGAGCCAGTTGTCCGGATCACCATTGTCACCGCTCCAGCCGATGATCATCGCCTGGTTCTCGCCACCTTTGGAACGCTTGATGTACTCGCCCCATTCGTAGCTGGTGATCTTCACGTTCAGACCGATTTTCTTCCAGTCGGACTGGAGCATTTCGGCCATCAGTTTGGCGTTCGGGTTGTACGGACGCTGCACCGGCATCGCCCACAGGACGATTTCGGTTCCTTCCTTGACGCCGGCTTCCTTGAGCAGCTCTTTGGCTTTCTCGGGATCGTACTTGGCGTCTTTGATGGTGGTGTCGTAGGACCACTGGGTCGGCGGCATGGCGTTGACGGCCAGTTGGCCGGCGCCCTGGTAAACCGAATCAATGATCTGCGGCTTGTTCACCGCCATGTCCATCGCCTGGCGCACGCGCAGGTCAGCCAGCGGGTTTTTCTCGTCGCTGCCTTTGACCTTGTCCATCACGTTGTAGGCGATGTAACCGAGGTTGAAACCAGCCTGGTCAGGCATCTTCAGCGCTTTGTCTTCTTTCAGCGCTTTCAGGTCAGCCGGACGCGGGAACAGGGTGACCTGGCACTCGTTCTTTTTCAGCTTCTGAATACGTACCGACGGGTCGGTGGTGATGGCGAAGATCAGGTTGTCGATCTTCACGTCGTCAGGCTTCCAGTAGTCCTTGTTCCCGGTGTAGCGGATGTTGGAGTCTTTCTGGTAGCTCTTGAACACGAACGGGCCAGTGCCGACCGGCTTCTGGTTGATGTCGGCGGCTTTGCCGTCTTTCAACAGTTGCGCGGCGTATTCGGCGGACTGCACCGAAGCGAAGCTCATGGCCATGTTCTGGATGAACGCGGCGTCGACTTCTTTAAGAGTGAACTTGACGGTGTGCTCGTCGACTTTGTCGATCTTGGTGATGTTGGTGTCCATCCCCATGTCGGTGAAGTACGGGAATTCGGTCGGGTACGCCTTACGGAACGGGTCATCCTTGTTAATCATGCGATTAAAGGTGAACAGCACGTCGTCGGCGTTGAACTCACGAGTCGGCTTGAAATACGAGGTGGTGTGGAACTTGACGCCTTCACGCAGGTGGAAGGTGTAAGTCAGGCCGTCATCCGAGATGTCCCACTTGGTCGCCAGGCCAGGAATCACAGCGGTGCCGCCGCGTTCGAACTGGGTCAGGCGGTTGAACATGGTTTCGGCTGAGGCGTCGAAGTCGGTTCCGGTGGTGTACTGGCCTGGGTCGAAACCGGCCGGGCTCCCTTCGGAGCAGAACACCAGGTTAGTCGCAGCGGATGCGAAAGGTGCGGAGGCTAACAAGCCTGCGCCGACTAAAAACGGAATGACCGCGTGTTTAAGCATGTTGGCCTCATGATTTGTTGTCATTTTTTAGTTTTGAGGTACGACCTCGTGAGTCGTGCCTGCGGATACTTATGCAGGCGCCATACCCAATGCAAGATCCAGAGCGGTCGCGGGCGCCAATCGGTGGCACGAACGTACCTTAATGTCGCATCCGTATAAGTTCTGACGCATTTGACCGTTTGCGGGTGGTTTTTACGGTGCAAATGAAGCCCTGAAACGGTGCGCTGGTCACGATGTGTGCGCTGGATTGGGGCTGGGTGTTACTTATTTATACCTGTGGTATGGATCGGGTTGTACCGGGTTGGTTGATATGGGAGGGATCCGTAGCAGCGGTATGGCTGCTTATGGTTCCGCCCTGACGGTCGGGTCACTTTGGCAAACGCCCCAAAGTAACCAAAGGTCTTTACCCTGACGTTCGGCCCGCTCGCTTAGGCTCGGGGTTCCTTCGCTCCGGGTTTCATCCGGGGGCATCGCCTCCGGTTTGCTGCGCTGCACCTCCTCTCGATGTGTTTGGCTTCGCCAAACGGTCGCTGCGCTCCCACCCCGAATGAATCCCTCCACTCCGCCTGCCGATGGGCGCTTGAGATCAAGAGCTGCAGCCGAGCTAACGCTCATCCTGTTGAGTGGTGTAAGGGCAAAATCTGAGCAGGCTTGTGCTTTTCAAAAACTGAATTCACCTCGGTATTCCACGTCTGCGTATTTTTCGTGGGCACCTCGGTCGGTCCCCTCTACCTCTGGGAGAGGGCTAGGGTGAGGGCAGCTCTTGAAGTTGTTTAAATCTCCACAATCCAGCGCGATCCTTCCCACAAGGTTTTCAGGTTGTCCGTCGGAAGTGCGGTCTTTAGTCTTGGGTTGTCGCAGAAGACTCTGCGATCGGGAAGTGAGATTCCCGGTTACTGAATTTGGAAACCAGCGCAAGCCACCCCATAATCGCCGCCAGTTCATGCTGTCGGCAGTTCTTTATGGCGGCTATGTGCGGGCGGACTTCGGTCCGGCCGGGTTGGTTTCCTTACCGGTAATCTCACTCCGTACATAGTTGCCACCTCATTTCACGAGTGAGATCGGAAATGAATGGCGCAAATTCATAAGGAAATGCTCCATGACCAAGCCCGTACCCGACCCACCCCTCGAAACCCCACTCGAAGAAGCCCTGCGCACCGAAGACCTCGCCAAAAACCGCGAAGCCATCAAACGCGCCCTCGATTTCTATCTCTGCCCCAATCCAGTCCGACCCAGCCCACCGAGTACCATGTTCATGGTTCGCCCCAACGTCGACACCGAAAGCCTGCTCGCCCATGCCTGTGAATCGCTGGCGTCGGCCAGTACGCTGGCGAGCAATTTCGCCAACGAACTGAGCGGCGAGCAGCGGCATTCGGTGTTGGCGATTCAGCAGATCATCATGCTCGCCGAGCTGGCGGTGAATCGGGCGCTGGATCGGGTTGATCCACAAGGCTGACCACCGCGTCATCGTTCATCGCTGGCAAGCCAGCTCCCACAATGTCATGCGCTATTTTGAAGTACGCGCTGATCCTGTGGGAGCTGCGGGCGGCGATCCGACTTGCCAGCGATGACGTCGGATCATTCACCATAAATCCCAGGCACAAAAAAAACGGCGATCATTCTCTGATCGCCGGTTTTTCATTCAGCCCAAATCAAATCACTGCATCAACACTTCAATCGAGCCGTCCGCCGTCATGCTGACCTGGCTGGTACCAGCTTCAACTTCAGGCGTCACCGGGGCCGAATCCATGCCCGCTGCTTTCATCATCATCGGTGCGCGCATGTACGGTTGAGGGTAGCCGTTGCTGTTGAGGTTCAGGTTGACGATTTTGTAGCCCTTGCCGCCCAGTGCATCGGTGGCCAGTTGCGCTCGGGCTTTGAAGGCGGTTACGGCTTCTTTGAGCAGCGCGTCTTCGCTGGTTTTGCGCGTCGGGTCGGCGATGGCAAAGTCCATGCCGCCCATTTTCAGGTCGGTCAGCAGTTCGCCGGTGAGTTTGGACAGGGCGGCGAAGTCGGCGCTTTCCAGACGCAGTTCGGCGCGCTCACGCCAGCCGGTAATTTTCTGGCCTTTGGTGTCGTAGATCGGGTAGCTGTTGCGGCTGCCCTGGCGCAGGGTGATGTCTTTGACTTGCTTGGCCTGGGCCAGTGCCTTGTTCATGGTGGTGCTGACGTCGGCGGCGAGTTTGGCCGGGTCGGTGTTTTGCTCTTCGGTGTAGAGAGTCACGATCATCAGGTCGCGTGCGACTTCCTGGCTGACTTCGGCGCGCAGGGCAATCTGGTTGTAGTGCAGCTCATCAGCGGCGAAGGCTGGAAGGCTGGCGACGCTGCCGACGCTGCCGACGGTCAGGGCGAGGAGGGCGGCGCTGCGGCGAAATGTGTGCATGAAAGCTCCTTGATGAGGGCGCAGGTGATGGTTCGGGGGCCTGCGTGAACCATCAGACTCTAGCTTTAATGATCCGGTTCGCCCAGTTACAACTTCTATACAGATGATCAGGGGTTGCCGTTGGTCGGAGGAGGCGGGGTGCCTGTCAGATCTGACAGTAGAAATATTTCCTCGGCTGATTGAGCATGATCGAAAGTCGGACCTGACTGTCGGCTTCAAAACGTTCAACCATAAATAAGGAAGTTGATCATGACCGAACAAGGAAAGGTGGTTGCTCGAAGACGAGGTTATGACGTCAGACGACAGGAGCGCAACGGAGATCATGCGTTTTGGATTTACCTCAGTAACTACCAGGTCGGTTGCCCCTATGGGGCAGAGGTGGACGCATGGAGTTACGTCCAGACGTTGATCAGTCGAAACACCTACGGAATCGGTTGCAGACTGATCGAGTAAACCGGCGATCGATAACAGATGCCGATTGTCTGCGCATCATCTCCCTGTGCAATCGCGGTGGTCGCTGCGCGGCCAATCGCCAGCAGGCACCTCCAACAGTTTATAAGCATTCTCTGGAGCCAGCCTGCTGGCGATGGGGTTCTTATAGACGCCGCCGATCTTTCTGCCATGTGGTCGTTTGCCGCACTTTCGCCTCTCGAGCCCGCTGCTTGGTTATACTCCGTGCGATCCGCCTGGAGCGCTCATCAGGAGAGCTCATGCTCGCCCCCGTTCAACTGACTTCCGCCACTCGCCAGAACCTCTGGCGGCTGACTTTCATCCGCACGCTGGTGCTCGCCGCGCAGGCCGGTTCGGTGGGCATTGCCTACTGGCTGGAACTGTTGCCATTGCCGTGGGTGCAACTGGCGATGACGCTCGGCTGCTCGACGCTGCTCTGCGTGTTCACCGCCGTGCGCCTGCGCACTTCGTGGCCGGTAACCGAGCTGGAATACGCGCTGCAACTGGCCTGTGACTTGTTTATCCACAGTGCGCTGCTGTATTTCTCCGGCGGTTCGACCAACCCGTTCGTTTCCTATTATCTGGTGCCGTTGACCATCGCCGCCGTGACGTTGCCATGGCGCTATTCGGTGATTCTGTCCGGGATCGCGCTGGCGCTGTACACCTTGTTGCTGGCGCGCTTCTACCCGTTTCCGCTGGATACTTTCCCCATCGCCCGGGAGAATTTGCAGACCTACGGGATGTGGCTGAGCTTCGCGCTTGCCGCTGCTGTAATCACCTTCTTCGCCGCACGCATGGCCGAAGAGCTGCGCCGTCAGGAAGAATTACGTGCAATCCGTCGTGAAGAAGGCCTGCGTGACCAGCAGTTACTCGCCGTCGCAACGCAAGCCGCTGGCGCTGCACATGAGCTGGGTACGCCGCTGGCAACCATGAGTGTGTTGCTCAGAGAGATGCAGCAGGATCACCACGATCCACTGTTGCAGGATGATCTCAAGGTGCTGCAGGATCAGGTCAAGGCGTGCAAGGAAACCTTGCAGCAACTGGTACGCGCCGCTGAGGCCAACCGGCGTCTGGCGGTGGACATGCAGGACGTCACCGACTGGCTCGACGAAGCGCTGAACCGCTGGCACCTGATGCGTCCGGAGGCCAGTTATCGCTTCCAGCGTCTCGGTCAGGGCACGGTGCCGCGCATGGCGCCGCCGCCGGATCTGACCCAGGCGCTGCTGAATCTGCTGAATAACGCCGCCGACGCCTGCCCGGAAAACCTCCAGGTGACGCTCGACTGGAACGCCGAAGACCTGACCATCAGCATTCGCGATCACGGTGCCGGTGTACCGCTGGCCATTGCCGAACAGATTGGCAAACCGTTTTTTACCACGAAGGGCAAAGGTTTCGGCCTGGGCCTGTTTTTGAGCAAGGCCAGCGTGACACGCGCCGGCGGCTCAGTGAAACTCTATAGTCATGAGGAAGGCGGCACGCTCACCGAGCTGCGCCTGCCCCACGGCGCCCGAGGAGACCAACATGAGTGACGAGATCCAAGTAGAAGGCGAAGAGCTGCCGCATTTGCTGCTGGTCGACGACGACGCAACTTTCACCCGCGTGATGGCTCGAGCCATGGCCCGTCGTGGCTTTCGCGTGAGCACCGCCGGTTCCGCCGAGGAAGGCCTGACCATCGCTCTGGCCGATATCCCGGATTACGCCGCGCTCGACCTGAAAATGGACGGCGATTCCGGCCTGGTATTGCTGCCGAAGTTGCTCGAGCTGGACCCGGAAATGCGCGTGGTGATCCTCACCGGTTACTCGAGCATTGCCACCGCGGTCGAAGCGATCAAGCGCGGCGCCTGCAATTATCTGTGCAAACCGGCGGATGCCGATGACGTGCTGGCAGCGCTGCTCTCCGAGCACGCCGACCTCGACACGCTGGTGCCGGAAAACCCGATGTCGGTCGATCGCTTGCAATGGGAACACATCCAGCGCGTACTGACTGAACACGAAGGCAACATCTCCGCCACTGCCCGCGCCTTGGGCATGCATCGCCGCACCCTGCAGCGCAAACTGCAGAAGCGCCCGGTTCGTCGCTGAACCTGCGCTGAACGACTATCGCCAGCTCTCGCGATAAATCGCACCGATCATCTATGATCGGTGCGTGTCTGTTGATTTCTTTATCGAGCCTTTTCCATGAATCAGAACGCTGAATATTCCGCGGTCAACGATACTGTGCGCGGCCAGTTTTTTCGTAAAGTGTGGGCGATGATCACCCCGTACTGGCGTAGTGAAGAGAAGGGCAAGGCCTGGGTTTTGCTGATAGCGGTGATTGCGCTGTCGCTGTTCAGCGTCGGCATTTCGGTGTGGATCAACAGTTGGTACAAGGATTTCTACAACGCCCTGCAAAAGAAGGATGAAGCGGCGTTTTGGCAGTTGATTCTGTATTTCTGCGGGATCGCGGCGGTGGGTATCCTCGGCGCGGTGTACCGCTTGTACTTGACGCAGATGCTGACGATTCGCTGGCGGGCCTGGCTGACCGAAAACCATTTCGCCCGTTGGCTCGGGCACAAGAATTACTACCAGATGGAGCAGGGCGGCTACACCGATAACCCTGACCAGCGGATTTCCGAAGACCTCAACAAATTCACGGCCAACACCTTGGGTCTGGGTTTGGGGCTGATTCGCACGGTCGTGAGTCTGGTGTCTTTCTCGATCATTCTGTGGGGCGTTTCCGGCACGATTGAGGTGTTCGGGTTCACCATTCCCGGTTACATGTTCTGGTGTGCATTGTTGTATGCGGCGGTCGGCAGTTGGCTGACGCACTTGATCGGCCGGCGCCTGATCGGTCTGAACAACAACCAGCAACGCTACGAAGCCGACCTGCGTTTCTCCATGGTCCGGGTGCGTGAAAACGCCGAGAGCATTGCGCTGTACAACGGCGAGCCAAACGAAAACCGTCGCTTGAGCAACCGCTTCGGACTGGTCTGGCACAACTTCTGGGACATCATGCGCGTGTCCAAGCGCCTGACGTTTTTTACTTCCGGTTACTCGCAGATTGCGATCATCTTCCCGTTTATCGTTGCCGGGCCGCGTTATCTGGCCGGCAAGATCGAACTGGGCGAGCTGATGCAAATCAACTCGGCGTTCGGCAATGTGCAGGAGAACTTCAGCTGGTTCATCAGCGCTTATGCGGATCTCGCCGAGTGGCGCGCCACGTGTGATCGTTTGCTGAGTTTCCGTCAGGCCATGACGGATAACGAGGAGCGCACGCCGGCCATCGATGTGCAGAATCAGGGCAGCGAATTGCAGGTGCACAACCTTGGGCTGGACCTGGCCGACGGCCGTCATCTGCTGACCAATGCCGACATGACTGTGGAGCCGGGTGAGCGGGTGATGCTCAGCGGTCGTTCCGGTAGCGGCAAGTCCACGCTGCTCAGAGCGATGGGCCATTTATGGCCGGCGGGCCACGGCAATATTCGTCTGCCGGCGGCGCGATATCTGTTCCTGCCGCAAAAACCCTATCTGCCGATCGGCACCCTGCGCGAGGCGTTGAGTTATCCACAGCCGGGCGATACTTACGCGCCAGAACGTTATGCACAAGTGCTGGAAACCTGCCGCTTGCCGCATCTGATTGCGCGTCTGGATGAAGCCAATCACTGGCAACGCATGCTCTCGCCGGGCGAACAACAACGTTTGGCCTTCGCTCGCGCCCTGCTTTACGCGCCACATTGGCTGTATATGGATGAAGCGACTTCGGCGATGGATGAGGAAGATGAAGCGACGTTGTATCAGGCGCTGATCGATGAGTTGCCGGGGCTGAGCATCGTCAGCGTCGGCCATCGCAGTAGCTTGAAGCGCTTCCATCCACGGCATGTGCGGATCGAGAACGGGCACTTGGTAGAACAGGCCGTGACTGCCTGATTATCACGCAATACCTGTGGGAGCTGGCTTGCCAGCGATGGCGTCCGAACAGTCGACTTGTTGGTTTACTGATAGGGCCTCATCGCTGGCAAGTCGAATCGTCGCACCGCAGCTCCCACAGGAGGACAAGTACGGCGGAAAGTGATCGTACAACCTGCTTGAGCTATGATGGCAACCAAGCCGAACTTTGAGACAAACGCACACCATGGAAAACCTGATCGACACCCCGCGCCTCCCGCGCAAGCGCCGCAGTCTGGCTCAGGAACTGGTAACGGTGCTGACCGAGCAGATCCGCGACGGCTTGCTCAAGCGTGGCGACAAGTTGCCCACCGAGTCGGCGATCATGGAAGCCCAAGGCGTCAGCCGCACCGTAGTGCGTGAGGCGATTTCGCGTTTGCAGGCGGCGGGCCAGGTGGAAACTCGCCACGGCATCGGCACTTTTGTGCTCGACACGCCGAGCCCAAGCGGGTTTCGCATCGACCCGGCGACCGTGGTGACCCTGCGTGATGTGCTGGCGATTCTCGAATTACGCATCAGCCTTGAGGTCGAGTCCGCAGGCCTTGCTGCGCAGCGCCGCAGCCCGGAGCAACTGGCAACCATGCGCGCCGCCCTCGATGCGTTGAATGACAGCGTGGCTCATGCCAGCGATGCGGTGGCCTCCGACTTCGCTTTCCATCTGGAAATCGCCCTGTCGACCGGCAACCGCTACTTCACCGACATCATGACCCACCTCGGCACCAGCATCATTCCGCGCACCCGTCTGAACTCCGCGCGCCTGGCGCATGACGATCAGCAGCACTACATGAGTCGCCTGAGCCGCGAGCACGAAGAAATCTACGAGGCTATCGCGCGGCAGGATTCCGATGCAGCCCGCGCGGCCATGCGCCTGCACCTGACCAACAGCCGCGAACGGCTGCGTCAGGCGCATGAAGAGGCGCAGGCGCAGGGTTGACTGAGACTGCTTAAAACGGCTTCCAGCCAAGATGCCACCTCGGCCTTGACCAGGCTTTAAGCTCTCAACCCGAATTTCAGATCTAAAGATGTCTCTGAGTTGCCGGAACTTCGTGTAATGGTGTATTGCAAGTCGGCAGCAGTCCCGGCGGCAAGCCCATCGATAAACTCGGCTTTTGGGATATCGAAAACGGTGTCTGCATTTTGCGCTGCAGGTTGCTGATGACTCCATTCACGAGCCGCAGTTTGAAGAATCAGTTTGACGACGTCTCCTGGTTGGGCGCCAAAGTAGGGGGCAACCCGCACCTGTTCTGGGTCGTTCGCTTTGCCAACAGCGAGAACCCAAATCCCGTTTTCATCTACAAGTGCCGGGAACAATGGTGGATGTAAAGACATGATCAAAATCCTTTTGGAAATGAATCAAACCATTTGAATGGCACACGGCTGAGCTCGCGCCAACGGAGCCGGTTCGTTAACTCCTGAGCCATTTACGCTGGGGCAGCAATGCGCGGGACACTGTTAGAAATAACAGTCCCGACGAACGGTGTTCGCGACTGGAGAACGTCCGGCGAGCCGTTAAAAGATCAGGCCCGCGCAGACTTCAGGCCTGGATTTGCAGTTTCAACGGTTCTGAACATGGCTCCAGGCTCGACTCATCGGCGAATTTGTAGCGCAGCTCCACGGTCGTGTTCAGGTGTTTTTCCAACTCGGTTTTGGGGATGCGCAGTTCGATCTCCATTGCGCTGACCATATCTTCCAGCTCATCACTCCACAGGCCCGTCGGTTCCGACGAGCCTTGCCAATCTGGCTCATCCGGATCTGCACCCAGAATCGGGTAGACCTCCCAGTTCGACGGCGTGTCCTGATCATCCGGGACGCGGACGATCAAATCCTCGCCCAGACTCGAAAGCTGCACCGTGACCACATCAGCTGCGTGGTCGGGAAATTGCGGCAATTGTGCGATGGCGAACGTCATGTCGAATAACTCTCCTTGATAGCTCTACCGCGATCCTTCGCGGCAGTCGTCGTACGTTACCCGGCGATTTCGCGCGGTGCTCGACGCGATCATGACCGGGTATTTCCCGATTCTTGTCCGACAAAATTCACGCCCAACGATGAAATGCAGTTGACGGTTATCATTTAAGTTGTACGATGACCTACAACCTCGGCGAATAGCTGAACGATCCAATCACAAAAAAACGTTGCTACCAGGGTGTTCGAATAATGAATCCACAAGAACTGAAGTCCATCCTCTCCGCCGGCCTGCTGTCGTTTCCGGTGACCGATTTCAATGCGCAGGGCGATTTCAACCGCGCTGGCTACATCAAACGTCTGGAGTGGCTGGCCCCGTACGGTGCTTCGGCGCTGTTCGCTGCCGGTGGTACTGGCGAGTTCTTCTCCCTGGCTGCCAGCGAATATTCGGAAATCATCAAGACTGCCGTCGACACCTGCGAAACCAGCGTGCCGATTCTCGCCGGCGTTGGCGGTTCGACCCGCCAGGCCATTGAATACGCTCAGGAAGCCGAGCGTCTGGGCGCCAAAGGTCTGTTGCTGCTGCCGCACTACCTGACCGAAGCCAGCCAGGACGGGGTTGCCGCCCACGTTGAAGCCGTGTGCAAGTCGGTGAAGATCGGTGTGGTGGTTTACAACCGCAACGTCTGCCGCCTGACCGCGCCGTTGCTGGAACGTCTGGCCGAGCGCTGCCCGAACCTGATCGGTTACAAGGACGGTCTGGGCGATATCGAATTGATGGTGTCGATCCGTCGTCGCCTCGGTGATCGCTTCAGCTACCTCGGCGGCTTACCGACCGCAGAAGTGTATGCCGCTGCCTACAAGGCACTGGGCGTGCCGGTCTACTCGTCGGCGGTGTTCAATTTCATTCCGAAAACCGCGATGGATTTCTACCACGCCATTGCCCGCGAAGATCACGCCACCGTCGGCAAGATCATCGACGACTTCTTCCTGCCGTACCTCGACATCCGCAACCGCAAATCCGGCTATGCCGTGAGCATCGTCAAGGCCGGGGCAAAAATTGCCGGCTATGACGCAGGCCCGGTGCGGGCGCCGCTGACCGATCTGACTGGCGAAGAGTACGAAATGCTCGCTGCGCTGATCGACAAGCAAGGTGCGCAATAACAACTCTATAGATAAGGCCGCTGAGCAATCAGCGGCCTTTTGCGTGAGGAGCGATTTCCGTGACTGATTCAAAACGCTACGACAACTACATCAACGGTGAATGGGTCGCCGGCTCCGATTACTCGGCCAACATCAACCCGTCCGAGCTGAGCGATACCATTGGTGATTACGCCAAGGCTGATCTGGCTCAGGTCAACGCGGCCATCGAAGCCGCTCGCGCTGCGTTTCCGGCGTGGTCGACTTCGGGCATTCAGGCCCGTCACGATTCGCTGGATAAAGTCGGCAGCGAGATCCTCGCCCGCCGCGAAGAACTCGGCACCTTGCTGGCTCGGGAGGAGGGCAAGACCCTGCCTGAAGCCATTGGCGAAGTGACCCGTGCCGGCAATATTTTCAAGTTCTTCGCCGGTGAATGCCTGCGTCTGTCGGGCGATTACGTGCCGTCGGTGCGTCCGGGTGTCAACGTTGAAGTCACCCGTGAAGCCCTCGGCGTGGTCGGTCTGATCACCCCGTGGAATTTCCCGATTGCCATTCCATCGTGGAAAATCGCCCCGGCTCTGGCTTACGGCAACTGCGTGGTATTGAAGCCGGCCGATCTGGTACCGGGTTGCGCCTGGGCGCTGGCCGAAATCATCTCGCGCGCAGGCTTCCCGGCCGGCGTGTTCAACCTGGTGATGGGCAGCGGGCGCGTGGTTGGCGAAGCACTGGTCAACAGCCCGAAAGTCGATGGCATCAGCTTCACTGGCTCCGTCGGAGTCGGTCGTCAGATCGCCGTCAACTGCGTGTCGCGCCAGGCCAAGGTTCAGCTGGAAATGGGCGGCAAGAACCCGCAGATCATTCTCGATGACGCCGACCTCAAGCAAGCGGTCGAGCTCTCGGTACAGAGCGCGTTCTACTCCACCGGTCAGCGCTGCACCGCGTCGAGCCGTTTGATCGTCACTGCCGGGATTCACGACAAGTTCGTTGAAGCGATGGCCGAGCGCATGAAGTCGATCAAGGTCGGCCACGCGCTGAAGGCTGGCACCGACATCGGTCCGGTGGTCTCGCAAGCGCAACTGGAACAGGACATGAAGTACATCGACATCGGCCAGTCCGAAGGTGCGCGTCTGGTCAGCGGCGGCGGTCTGGTGACCTGCGACACCGAGGGTTACTACCTCGCGCCAACGTTGTTTGCCGACAGCGAAGCGTCGATGCGCATCAGCCGCGAAGAGATTTTCGGCCCGGTGGCCAACATCGTGCGGGTGGCTGATTACGACGCAGCATTGGCGATGGCCAACGACACCGAATTCGGTCTGTCGGCCGGCATCGCCACCACGTCGCTGAAGTACGCCAACCACTTCAAACGTCACTCGCAGGCCGGGATGGTGATGGTCAACCTGCCGACCGCTGGCGTCGATTACCACGTTCCATTCGGTGGCCGTAAAGGCTCATCCTATGGCTCCCGCGAGCAGGGCCGCTATGCGCAAGAGTTCTACACCGTGGTGAAAACCGCCTACATCGGCTCCTGATAGAAGCAATACCTGTGGGAGCTGGCAGGCCAGCTCCCACACAAGCAACACCAAAGAAGATTCACCCGCGCATAAAAATAATCAGTGGGAGTACATCTACATGCAACCAACTCAAAAGCCGACTCACGTCCGCTATTTGATCCTGCTCATGCTGTTTCTGGTGACCACGATCAACTACGCCGACCGCGCCACCATCGCGATCGCCGGTTCCAGCCTGCAAAAAGACCTCGGCATCGACGCGGTCACCCTCGGCTATATCTTCTCCGCATTCGGTTGGGCCTACGTGGCCGGGCAAATTCCCGGTGGCTGGCTGCTTGATCGGTTCGGCTCGAAAAAAGTCTATGCCCTGAGCATTTTCACCTGGTCGCTGTTCACCGTGCTGCAAGGCTTCGTCGGTGAGTTCGGCATGTCCACGGCAATTGTTGCGCTGTTCATGCTGCGCTTTCTGGTGGGCCTGGCCGAAGCGCCATCCTTCCCCGGCAACGCCCGCATTGTTGCAGCCTGGTTCCCGACTGCTGAGCGCGGCACCGCTTCGGCGATCTTCAACTCGGCGCAGTACTTCGCCACCGTGTTGTTCGCACCGCTGATGGGCTGGATCGTCTACTCCTTCGGTTGGGAGCACGTGTTCATCGTCATGGGTATCCTCGGCATCATCTTCTCGCTGATCTGGCTCAAGGTTATCCACAGCCCACGTGAACACCCGCGTATCAACGATGCTGAGTTCAAGCACATCGCCGACAACGGCGGCATGGTCGACATGGACCAGCGCGGCAAAAAATCCGACGGTCCGAAGTGGGATTACATCCGCCAGTTGCTGACCAATCGCATGATGCTCGGCGTGTATCTGGGCCAATACTGCATCAACGGCATCACCTATTTCTTCCTGACCTGGTTCCCGGTGTATCTGGTGCAGGAACGCGGCATGACCATCCTCAAGGCCGGTTTCATCGCTTCGTTGCCGGCGATCTGCGGCTTCATCGGTGGCGTGCTCGGCGGGGTGATTTCCGATTACCTGCTGCGCAAAGGTCATTCGCTGACCTTCGCCCGCAAGGCACCGATCATCGCTGGCCTGCTGGTTTCCAGCAGCATCGTCGCCTGCAACTATGTTGACGTGGAATGGATGGTGGTCGGTTTCATGGCCCTGGCCTTCTTCGGCAAAGGCGTTGGCGCGCTCGGTTGGGCAGTGGTTTCCGACACTTCGCCAAAACAGATCGCCGGTCTGAGTGGCGGCTTGTTCAACACCTTCGGCAACATCGCTTCGATCACCACGCCAATCGTCATCGGCTACATCATCAGCTCCACCGGTTCGTTCAAATGGGCCTTGGTGTTCGTCGGTGCCAACGCACTGGTCGCGGTGTTCAGCTATCTGGTGATCGTCGGCCCGATCAAACGCGTGGTACTCAAAGAGCCACCAACCACTGGCGGTATTGAAGCCAGCGGTAAATTGTCTCAAGCGCATTCCTGAGGAGCGGCGTCATGCAGTTGATTGAACATTCCGACTCGCCGCGCTACATCCGCCTGCACGAGCGGGACAACGTAGTGGTAGTGGTCAACGACCAGGGTGTGCCTGCGGGCACTGAATTCGCCGATGGCCTGGTGACGGTGGATTTTGTGCCACAGAGCCACAAGGTCACGCTCGTGGATATTCCCGAGGGCGGCACGGTGATTCGCTACGGCCAAGTAATCGGCTATGCATTGCAGCCGATTCCCCGTGGCAGTTGGGTCAAGGAAGATCAACTGCGCATGCCGACCGCACCGCCGCTGGACAGCTTGCCGCTGTCCACCGAAGTGCCGGCCGCGCCTGAGCCGCTGGAAGGCTTCACGTTCGAGGGTTACCGCAACGCCGACGGCACCGTCGGCACGCGCAACATTCTCGGGATCACCACCACCGTGCAGTGCGTCACCGGCGTGCTCGATCACGCGGTCAAACGCATCAAGGATGAGCTGCTGCCGAAGTACCCGCACGTCGATGACGTGGTGGCGCTGACCCACAGCTACGGTTGCGGCGTGGCGATTACCGCCACCGATGCTTACATCCCGATCCGCACCGTGCGCAATCTGGCGCGCAACCCGAACCTGGGTGGCGAGGCGCTGGTGATCGGTCTGGGCTGCGAGAAATTGCAGGCCGCGCAGGTGATGCATGAGGACGATGCGTCGGTGGATCTCAGCGAGCCGTGGCTGTATCGCTTGCAGGATTCCAGCCACGGTTTCACCGAGATGATTGAGCAGATCATGGCGTTAGCCGAAACTCGCCTGAAGAAACTCGACCAGCGTCGTCGCGAAACCGTGCCTGCGTCGGAGTTGATTCTCGGCATGCAGTGCGGCGGCAGCGATGCGTTTTCCGGGATCACCGCCAACCCCGCGCTGGGTTATGCCTCGGACTTACTGTTGCGTGCGGGGGCGACGGTGATGTTTTCCGAAGTCACCGAAGTCCGCGATGCGATTTACCTGCTGACCTCACGCGCCCAGACCGAAACCGTGGCTAGAGAGCTGGTGCGCGAAATGGACTGGTACGACCGTTACCTGGCCAAGGGCGAAGCGGATCGCAGCGCCAACACCACGCCGGGCAACAAGAAGGGCGGGTTGTCGAACATTGTCGAGAAGTCGTTGGGCTCGATCGTCAAATCCGGCAGCAGTGCGATCAACGGCGTGCTTGGCCCCGGCGAGCGTTTCAAGCAGAAGGGGCTGATCTTCTGCGCGACGCCGGCGAGTGATTTTGTCTGCGGCACGTTGCAGTTGGCGGCGGGGATGAATCTGCATGTGTTCACTACAGGGCGTGGTACGCCTTACGGGTTGGCGATGGCGCCGGTGGTCAAGGTTTCGACCCGGACTGAACTGGCGCAGCGTTGGCCGGATCTGATCGACATTGATGCCGGGCGGATTGCGACCGGGCGCGCGACTATCGAGGAGTTGGGCTGGGAGTTGTTTCACTACTACCTGGATGTGGCGAGTGGTCGGCAGCAGACTTGGGCGGAGAAGCACAAGTTGTTTAATGACATAACGTTGTTTAATCCGGCGCCGATTACTTGATGGTTTTGGGGGGAGGTCAAAAGCTACCCTCACCCCAGCCCTCCCGAAACGTCGGACCGCCCGGGGGGAGAGGGGGCCGACCGAGTAGTCTTGCGCAATACATCGACCTGAAAGACCGAGTCGATTGTGGATTCAAAGATGTCATTTCAGGTCGGTGGATTTTTTGAATATCCCCCGATCGGTCCCCTCTCCCTCCGGGAGAGGGCTAGGGTGAGGGGCTTTTGCTTTATCATTGCCCCCTGACTACGCTCACCCAAGGCTCCCCGGCATGCTGGCAATCTTCCTCGAAACCCTGAACATCACCGCGCCGGTGTTTGCCATGCTGTTTCTCGGTGTGCTGCTCAAGCGCATCGACTGGATCAACGACAACTTCATCCACACCGCCTCGTCGCTGGTGTTCAACGTGACCATGCCGGCACTGCTGTTTCTCGGCATCCTGCATGCCGATCTGCACGCCGCGCTGCAACCGGCGCTGCTGATCTACTTCTCGATTGCGACGCTGGTGAGTTTCGCCTTGGCGTGGGGCTGGGCGATTTTCAAATGCCCGCGTGAAGATCGCGGCATTTATACCCAAGGCGCGTTTCGCGGCAACAACGGTGTGATTGGTCTGGCGCTGGCGGCGAGCATGTACGGCGACTACGGGATTTCGCTCGGGGCGATTCTCGCGGCGCTGGTGATCCTGTTTTACAACACGCTCTCGACCATCGTGCTGGCGGTGTACAGCCCGGTGATCAAGTCCGACCCGTGGAGCATCTGCAAAAGCGTGTTCAGCAATCCGTTGATCATCAGCGTGATTGCGGCGGCACCGTTTGCCTATTTCAAGATTGGTTTGCCTGGGTGGCTGGAAACCTCCGGCCAGTATCTGGCGCAAACCACTTTGCCGCTGGCGCTGATTTGCATTGGCGGCACGCTGTCGCTGGCGGCGTTGCGCAAGAGCGGCAACATGGCGCTCAGTTCGAGTCTGGTGAAGATGATCGGTTTGCCGATATTGGCCACCGCCGGCGCGTGGGTGTGGGGCTTTCGCGGCGCGGAGTTGGGGATTCTGTTTCTGTACTTCGGCAGCCCGACCGCTGCGGCGAGTTTTGTCATGGCGCGGGCGGCGCAAGGCAATCATGAACTGGCGGCGGCGATTATCGTGCTGACCACGCTGATGGCGGCGGTCACCACCAACGTCGGGATCTTCATTTTGCAGTGGGGCGGGTGGATCTGACTGAAGGATTTTCGGTGATTTTTCCGGCCTCATCGCGGGCAAGCCCGCTCCCACAGGGATCTCAGTGTTGATGAAATTTGATTAACAACTGAAAAACCTGTGGGAGCGGGCTTGCCCGCGATGAGGCCCGGAAGGTCACTCAGGTTTCTGGTAAGTGTCGATCACTTCCTGCGCCGCGCGAAACGCATCAATCGCCGCCGGCACGCCCGCATACACCGCGCAATGCAGCAGCGCCTCGCGGATTTCTTCGACCGTGCAGCCATTGTTCAACGCGCCACGCACGTGGCCCTTCAACTCTTGCGGGCACTTGAGCGCGGTCAGCGCGGCGAGGGTGATCAGGCTGCGCGTCTTCAGCGGCAACCCTTCGCGATTCCACACACCACCCCACGCATGTTCGTTGACGAAATCCTGCAGCGGCTGGGTGAACTCGGTGGCGTTGCCCAAGGCGCGATCAACGAACACATCGCCCATCACCTGGCGACGGACTTCAACTCCGGACTTCTTCACTTCGCTCATGGCACATCCTTCTTGTGGTGTTGACGGCGCCAGGCGCGCACTGACGTGAACAGCAGAAACGCCAGCAGCGGCGGCAGAACATAAAACAGCATCAGCCGTTCGAGCTTGCCGGCCAGCGGCATGCCGGTGGTGAACGACACCACGTGCAGCCCGTAAACCAGATACAAACTCAGCAGCAACAGGCCTTCGGCGCGGGTCACGCGGTAGCCGGCGTAGAACACTGGCAGGCACAGTATCGCGACACCGAGCATCACCGGCAGGTCGAAATCCAGCGCATTCGGCGACACTGAAAGCGGCATCGGCGCGATCAGCGCAGTGACGCCCAATACCCCAAGCAGATTGAACAGATTCGCGCCGATCACGTTGCCCACGGCGATATCCCGCTGCCCGCGCAATGCGGCGATCAGCGAGGTGGCGAGTTCCGGCAGCGAGGTGCCGACGGCGACTACGGTCAGGCCGATCACCCGCTCGGAGAATCCCAGATCTGTCGCCACCACCACCGCCGCGCCGAGCAGCAAATGCCCGCCGAATACCAGCATCGCCAATCCGCCGACAATCATCAGCAGGCTGGTGAACCACGAGGCTTGCGGCCCCTGCGGTTGTTCGGAGTGCGGACGTGTCGAGTGTCGCGACTGGCGCAATAACAGGCCGAGATACAGCGCCAATGCGCCGAGCAACAGGACGCCGTCGAAGCGTCCAATCTCTTCATTCCACGCCAATAAAAACACCAGCAGACTGGCGCCGATCATCAGGGGAATATCGAGACGCACCAGTTGCCGCGACACGCGCAACGGAATGATCAGTGCCGACAGACCAAGGGTCACAAGGATATTGAAGATGCTGCTGCCGACTACGCTGCCGACGGCGATGTCGGGGTTGTGCGCCAGCGCGGCTTGCAGGCTGACCGCCATTTGCGGGGCGCTGCTGCCGAGGGCGACGATGGTCAGGCCGATGATCAGCGGTCGCACATGCAAGCGCTCAGCCAGACGTACGGCGGCACGCACCATCAATTCGGCGCCGACGATCAGCAACAGCAGGCCGCTGAGCAATTCGATCACGCTGATCAGAGGCAGGTCGGTTAGTCCGAAAATAGTCGGTGCTCCATCAGTCGAGGGCCTGCACACGAACCCGTGCGGTGCCGCTGCGCAGCATGCCGAGTCGGTCGGCCGCCGCGCGCGAAACATCGATCAAGCGGCCACGGGTGTGCGGGCCTCGGTCGTTGATACGCACTACGACCGATTCAGCGTTTTTCAGGTTGGTGATCTTCACCCGCGTGCCGAAGGGTAGCTGGCGGTGGGCGGCGGTCAGGGAATTCTGGTTGAACGCTTCGCCGCTGGCGGTGCGTTTACCATGGTGTTTGGCTCCGTAGTAGGAGGCGACGCCGGTCTGGTCGTAACCGTGCGGGTCAATGATACCGGTGCTGGTGCAACCGGCTAGCAGGGAGAGCAGGGCGCAGCTGATAAGCAGACGCTTCATTCAAAGGCTCCTGAAATAATTGTGGCGAGGGAGCTTGCTCCCGCTGGTCTGCGCAGCAGACCCAAATCGGACAGCGCATTCATTGAAAAAATGCACCGTCCGGTTTTGCGACCGCTTCGCGGCCGAGCGGGAGCAAGCTCCCTCGCCACAGGGGATCAAGCCAGTCTTGTTGGCTGGCTCCATCCTTATCAGCCTTCGAGCTTGCTTTTCAGCAGTTCGTTGACCTGTTGCGGGTTGGCCTTGCCTTTGGAGGCTTTCATGGCCTGGCCGACGAAGAAGCCGAACATCTTGCCGCGTTTGGCTTCGTCTGCCGCGCGGTATTGTTCGACCTGCTCGGCGTTGGCCGCGAGCATTTCGTCCAGCACCGCCGAGATCGCGCCGCTGTCGGTGACTTGCTTCAAGCCGCGCTTGTCGATGATCTCGTCCGCGTGGCCTTCGCCATTGGCCATCGCTTCGAACACCACTTTGGCGATCTTGCCGGAGATGGTGTTGTCCTTGATGCGCTGCAACATGCCGCCCAGTTGCTCGGCGGAAACCGGCGACTGCTCGATGTCCAGGCCTTGCTTGTTGAGCAGGCTGCCCAACTCGACCATCACCCAGTTCGCCGCCAGCTTGGCGTCGCCACCGATGCTCGCGACTTTCTCGAAGTAGTCGGCTTGCTCACGGCTGGTGGCCAGCACGTTGGCGTCGTAGGCCGAGAGGCCGAATTCGCTCTGGAAGCGCTCGCGTTTCTGCGGTGGCAATTCCGGCAGGGTGGCGCGCACCTCGTCGAGGAACGAGTCTTCGATGATGACCGGCAACAGGTCCGGATCGGGGAAGTAACGGTAGTCGTTGGCTTCCTCTTTCGAACGCATCGGACGGGTTTCGTCCTTGTTCGGATCGTACAGACGCGTCTGCTGGATCACTTTGCCGCCGTCTTCGATCAGGTCGATCTGGCGCTGGATCTCGGAGTTGATCGCCTTCTCGATGAAACGGAACGAGTTGACGTTCTTGATCTCGCAGCGCGTGCCGAATTCAACCTGGCCTTTCGGACGGATCGACACGTTGCAGTCGCAACGCAGCGAGCCTTCGGCCATGTTGCCGTCGCAGATGCCCAGATAACGTACCAACGCGTGCATCGCCTTGACGTAAGCCACGGCTTCCTTGGCGCTGCGCATGTCCGGCTCGGAAACGATTTCCAGCAGCGGCGTGCCGGCACGGTTCAGGTCGATGCCGGTGGCACCGTTGAATTCTTCGTGCAGGCTTTTGCCGGCGTCTTCTTCCAGATGCGCGCGGGTGATGCCCACACGTTTTACCGTGCCGTCTTCCAGCGCGATGTCCATATAGCCCTTGCCGACGATCGGCAATTCCATCTGGCTGATCTGGTAGCCCTTGGGCAGGTCCGGATAGAAGTAGTTTTTACGCGCGAACACGTTGTGCTGACCGATCTCGGCGTCAACCGCCAGACCGAACATCACCGCCATGCGCACTGCTTCCTGGTTGAGCACTGGCAACACGCCGGGCATGCCCAGATCGATCAGGCTGGCCTGGGTGTTCGGCTCGGAACCGAAGGTGGTGGAACTACCGGAAAAGATTTTCGACCGGGTGGTGAGCTGGGTATGAATCTCCAGCCCGATCACGACTTCCCATTGCATGTGTGTCTCCTCAGAAGCCGGTTGGGGTGCGGGTGTGCCAGTCAGTGTTCAACTGATACTGGTGGGCAACGTTCAACAGGCGACCTTCCTGGAAATACGGAGCGAGCAGTTGCACGCCGACCGGCAGACCGTCGACGAAACCGGCCGGCATCGACAGACCCGGCAGGCCCGCGAGGTTGGCGGTGATGGTGTAGACGTCTTCCAGATAGGCCGCGACCGGGTCGCTGTTCTTCGCGCCAAGTTTCCACGCCGGGTTGGGCGTGGTCGGGCCGAGGATGATGTCGACTTCATTGAAGGCAGTCATGAAATCGTTCTTCACCAGACGACGGATCTTCTGCGCTTTCAGGTAGTAGGCGTCGTAGTAACCGGCGGACAGCGCGTAGGCACCAACCATGATCCGGCGTTGTACTTCAGGCCCGAAACCTTCGCCACGGGAGCGCTTGTACAGGTCTTCGAGGTTTTTCGGCTGTTCGCAGCGATGGCCGAAGCGCACGCCGTCGAAACGCGACAGGTTCGAAGAGGCCTCTGCTGGCGCGATCACGTAATACGCGGGAATCGCGTGCTGCATGTTCGGCAGGCTGATTTCCTTGATCACGGCACCGAGCTTCTGCAGCTCTTTGATGCTGTTCTGGATCAGCTCGGCGATGCGCGGGTCGAGACCGGCGCCGAAGTATTCCTTCGGCACGCCGATGCGCAGGCCTTGCAGCGAGCCATTCAGGCCTGCGGTGTAGTCCGGCACGGGTTCATCGATGCTGGTGGAGTCGTTCTGATCGAAGCCAGCCATACCCTGCAACAAAATTGCGCAGTCTTCGGCAGTGCGCGCCAGAGGGCCGCCCTGATCGAGGCTGGAAGCGTAGGCAATCATGCCCCAGCGCGAAACACGACCGTAGGTCGGTTTCAGGCCGGTCAGGTTGGTGAACGCAGCCGGTTGGCGAATCGAACCGCCAGTGTCGGTCGCAGTCGCGGCCGGCAACAGGCGCGCGGCAACCGCGGCAGCCGAACCACCGGACGAACCGCCGGGCACATGCTCGAGGTTCCACGGGTTTTTCACCGCGCCGTAGTAGCTCGACTCGTTGGCCGAACCCATGGCGAATTCGTCCATGTTGGTCTTGCCGAGCGTCACAGCGCCGGCAGCCGCCAGTTTGGCGACCACGGTGGCATCGTACGGCGCCTTGAAGTTGTCGAGCATCTTCGAGCCGCAACTGGTGCGAATACCCTTGGTGCAGAACAGATCCTTGTGGGCGATCGGCGCACCCAGCAGCGCGCCGCTCTCACCGTTGGCCCGGCGCGCATCGGCGGCTTTCGCCTGCTCGAGGGCCAGCTCTTCGGTAAGGCTGATGAAACTGTTGAGCTGCGGATCGAGCTGGGTAATACGCGCCAGCAGGACTTTGGTCAGCTCTTCGGAAGAAAACTTTTTATCGGCGAGACCGCGGGCGATCTCGGCCAGAGTCATTTGATGCATTGCAGGCTCTTTCCCTTTAGTCGATGACTTTCGGAACCAGGTACAGGCCGTTTTCGACCGCTGGTGCGATGGACTGATAGGCCTCGCGATTATTCGTCTCGGTCACGACGTCAGCGCGCAAACGCTGACTGGCTTCCAGCGGGTGGGCCAATGGCTCGATACCGTCGGTATTAACAGCCTGCATTTCGTCGACCAGACCGAGAATGCTGTTGAGGGCCGAGGTGATGTGCGGAAGATCGGCATCATTCAGGCCAAGGCAGGCCAAATGCGCGATTTTTTCCACGTCGGAGCGTTCTAGTGCCATCGGGATTCTCCAGTGGAAAACAGAACGGACGGCGTCCGTGTGTTAGATTGTCGGAACACTACCGCACTTCTACGGTCATACGGCCGCGATTGTGGGGCTTGGTGCACAGAAAAGCGGCCAATTTAACATATTGGCGCCTTGCCCAAAATCCCTGTCGTTGTTAGAGTTTGCCGCACTTTTTTACCCACGCGTTGCCTAGGGTCCCTTTCCCATGTTCAAGAAACTGCGTGGCATGTTTTCCAGCGATCTTTCCATTGACCTGGGCACTGCCAACACCCTTATTTACGTGCGCGAGCGCGGTATCGTCCTGAATGAGCCATCGGTTGTGGCCATTCGGACACACGGTAATCAGAAAAGTGTCGTCGCTGTCGGCACTGAAGCCAAGCGCATGCTCGGACGTACGCCGGGCAACATTGCTGCCATTCGTCCGATGAAAGACGGCGTGATCGCCGATTTCAGCGTCTGCGAAAAGATGCTGCAATACTTTATCAACAAGGTTCACGAAAACAGTTTTCTGCAGCCTAGCCCTCGTGTGCTGATCTGCGTTCCGTGCAAATCCACTCAGGTTGAGCGTCGTGCCATCCGTGAATCGGCCCTTGGTGCCGGTGCGCGTGAAGTGTTCCTGATCGAAGAGCCGATGGCTGCTGCGATCGGTGCCGGCCTGCCGGTTGAAGAAGCACGCGGCTCGATGGTCGTGGATATCGGTGGTGGTACTACCGAAATCGCGCTGATCTCCCTGAACGGCGTGGTCTACGCCGAATCCGTACGCGTTGGCGGCGACCGCTTCGACGAAGCGATCATCACTTATGTGCGTCGCAACTACGGCAGCCTGATCGGCGAATCCACTGCCGAGCGCATCAAGCAGGAAATCGGTACTGCCTACCCGGGCGGTGAAGTTCGCGAAGTCGACGTTCGCGGTCGCAACCTGGCCGAAGGCGTTCCACGCGCATTCACCCTGAACTCCAACGAAGTGCTGGAAGCTCTGCAAGAGTCCCTGGCCACTATCGTTCAGGCCGTGAAAAGCGCGCTGGAGCAATCGCCGCCGGAACTGGCTTCCGACATCGCCGAGCGTGGCCTGGTGCTGACCGGTGGTGGCGCGCTGCTGCGTGACCTCGACAAGCTGCTGGCGCAGGAAACCGGTCTGCCGGTGATCGTTGCCGAAGATCCGCTGACCTGTGTTGCTCGCGGTGGTGGCCGTGCACTGGAAATGATGGATAAGCACACCATGGACCTGCTCTCCAGCGAATAAGTCGCGGATTGCAATACGTGGGTGAGCGCGCAGGCAGCACTTTGCAGTGCTGCCTGTTGGCGTTTATCTTCTGTCAGTCTTCATCCAGGCCGGTTTGATGCCGTATGAATAAACAGAACATTTGCCTGGGAGGAGCGGCTTATTAAACCGCTTTTCGCCAAAGGCCCCTCACTGGGCGTGCGCTTGTTGGTGCTGGCCGTGCTATCGGTCGCATTGATGGTGGTCGATGCCCGCTTCAATCTGCTCAAACCTGCACGCAGCCAAGCGTCGCTGGTGTTGATGGATGCCTACTGGATCACTGATCTGCCCGGTCGTCTCTGGGAAGGTGTGGCCAGTCAGTTTGGCAGTCGCACCGAACTTGTCGCTGACAACGAAAAACTCAAGACCGAAAACCTGCTGTTGCAGGGGCGCTTGCAAAAGCTTGCGGCCCTTACCGAGCAGAACGTTCGGCTGCGTGAGTTGCTCAATTCCTCCGCGCTGGTCAACGAGAAGGTCGAAGTGGCCGAGTTGATCGGCATGGACCCGAATCCGTTCACCCATCGCATCATCATCAACAAAGGTGAGCGCGATGGCGTGGTGCTCGGTCAGCCGGTGCTCGATGCCCGTGGCTTGATGGGGCAGGTGGTCGAGTTGATGCCCTACACCTCGCGTGTATTGCTGCTGACCGACACCACTCACAGCATTCCGGTGCAGGTGAACCGTAACGGTCTGCGTGCGATTGCCAGCGGCACCGGTAATCCGGAACGCCTGGAGTTGCGCCACGTTGCCGATACCGCTGACATCAAAGAAGGCGATCTGCTGGTCAGCTCCGGTCTCGGCCAGCGCTTCCCGGCGGGTTACCCGGTGGCGACGGTCAAGGAAGTGATTCACGATTCCGGCCAGCCGTTCGCGATAGTGCGTGCCGTGCCGACTGCCGCATTGAACCGCAGCCGCTACTTGCTCCTGGTGTTCAGCGACTCGCGCACTGCCGAAGAGCGCGCCAATGATGCGGCACAGGCGCAAGAAGCGCTGGATGCCCATGGCGGTGGTCCAATGTTGCCGGCGACTGTGCCGAAACCGTTGGTCATGCCAGCGACCGCTACTGCTCCGGCCGTTCCTGCCGCAGAACCGGCACCCGCCGCCGCACCGGCCAGCACCACGCCAGCCAAACCTGTCGCGAAACCGGCTGCGGCCAAACCACCTGCGGCCAGCAAACCACCGGCCAAACCGCCAGTCACAGCGCCTGCTACTACCGGGGGACGAGAATAATGGTCGGTGTCAAAGCCTCCCGAAACGGCTGGATAGTCTGGCTGACGTTTGCCATCGGCATGCTGCTCAGCGTCTCGCCGCTGCCGCAATTCATGGAAATCCTGCGCCCGCTGTGGCTGGCGTTACTGCTGACCTTCTGGGCGCTGTACATGCCGCACACGGTCGGCATGGTCACAGCGTTTTGTCTGGGGCTGGCCGAAGACGTGCTGTACGGCACGCTGCTTGGGCAGAACGCCTTGATCCTGACGCTGATTACCTTCCTCGTGCTGTCCTTGCAGCAGCGCTTGCGGATGTTCCCGATGTGGCAGCAATGCCTGGTGATCCTGGTGATCTTCGGCCTCGCGCAGTTGGTGCAGTTGTGGCTCAGCGCCTTGACCGGCAACCGTCAGCCAACGCTGGCACTGGTGTTGCCGGCACTGGTCAGCGCCTTGCTCTGGCCGTGGGTCAGCTTCGCTCTGCGTGGATTGCGCCGGCGGTACAAAATCAATTAACTCGGTCAGGCATGTGCCCGCACCTCGACAGGGAGATGTCTTGATGAAGTCGCTCTACCTCGCCTCCGGCTCGCCGCGTCGACGTGAATTGCTCACGCAGATCGGCGTGCCGTTCACCGCCGTCAGCGCGGACATCGATGAAACCGCACAAGCCAACGAAGCCCCTGCCGCCTATGTCGAGCGTCTGGCGCGCGGCAAGGCCGAGGCCGGACGGCGCACGCTGGTCGCTGATGCAGATTGCGTGGTGTTGGGCGCAGACACCGCCGTGGTGCTCGACGGCAAAATTCTTGGCAAACCGGTGGACGAAGCCGATGCATGCGCCATGCTGATGATGTTGTCCGGCCAAGAGCATGAAGTGCTGACCGCAATCGCTCTGCTCGACGGCGCGCGTTGCGAATCACGAGTGGTACGCAGTCTGGTGCGCTTCCGGCCGATCAGCCGTGAGGAAGCTGCCGCCTACTGGGCCAGTGGCGAGCCTCGAGACAAGGCCGGCGGTTATGGCATTCAGGGCCTCGGTGCGGTGTTTGTCGCCGGGCTCAACGGCAGCTATTCGGCGGTGGTGGGTTTGCCGATATGCGAAAGCGCAGAACTGCTCGGCCATTTCGGCATACCCTGTTGGCAACCCCTGAGCGCGCCGTAAGCGGTGCGCGGATCAAGATGCGGCCATTATCGTGAACACGCCTGAACGAGACCCTGCCATGAGTGAAGAGATTCTGATCAACATCACGCCGATGGAATCGCGCGTGGCGGTGGTTGAAAACGGTGTGTTGCAAGAAGTGCACGTCGAACGCACGCAAAAACGCGGGATCGTCGGCAACATCTATAAAGGCAAAGTGGTGCGTGTGCTGCCGGGCATGCAGGCGGCGTTCGTCGATATCGGTCTGGATCGCGCGGCATTTATCCACGCTTCGGAAATCTCCCAGCGCGAAGGCTCGGCAGTCGAGAGCATCAGTGCGCTGGTACACGAAGGCCAGAGCCTGGTGGTGCAGGTCACCAAGGATCCGATCGGTTCCAAAGGCGCGCGGCTGACCACGCAGCTTTCGATCCCGTCGCGTTATCTGGTGTACATGCCGCGTACCGCTCACGTCGGCATTTCCCTGAAAATCGAAGACGAAGCCGAGCGCGAACGTCTGAAGCAAGTGGTCAGCGATTGCGTGGCCAAAGAAGGCATCAAGGAAGTCGGCGGGTTCATTCTGCGCACTGCCGCCGAAGGTGCCGGCGCTGATGAAATCCTCATGGACATTCGCTACCTGCGGCGCCTGTGGGATCAAATCAACGAGCAGATCAAAACCATCGGCGCGCCAAGCGTGATCTACGAAGACCTCGGCCTGGCCCTGCGCACCTTGCGCGATCTGGTCAGCCCGAAAATCGAGAAGATCCGCATCGACTCGCGGGAAACCTTCCAGAAAACCACACAGTTCGTCGCCGAACTGATGCCGGAAATTGCCGATCGTCTGGAACACTATCCGGGTGAGCGGCCGATTTTCGACCTGTACGGCGTTGAAGACGAAATCCAGAAAGCCCTTGAGCGCAAAGTCCCGCTCAAGTCCGGCGGTTATCTGGTGATCGACCCGGCGGAAGCCATGACCACCATCGACGTCAACACTGGCGCGTTCGTCGGTCATCGCAACCTCGAAGAAACCATTTTCAAGACCAACCTCGAAGCCGCCACCGCCATTGCGCGGCAGATGCGCCTGCGCAATCTGGGCGGGATCATCATCATCGACTTCATCGACATGGAAGATGAAGAGCACCGGCGACAGGTGTTGCGCACGCTGGAAAAACAGCTTGAGCGCGATCACGCCAAGACCAACATCATCGGCATCACCGAGCTTGGTCTGGTGCAGATGACCCGCAAGCGCACCCGCGAAAGTCTAGAGCAAGTGCTGTGTGAACCGTGCAGCAGCTGTCAGGGCCGAGGCAAGTTGAAGACCCCGGAAACCGTCTGCTACGAAATCTTCCGCGAGATCCTGCGCGAAGCCCGCGCCTATCAGGCCGAAGGTTATCGCGTGCTGGCGAACCAGAAAGTCGTCGACCGCTTGCTGGATGAAGAGTCGGGCAACGTCGCCGAACTTGAAGTGTTCATCGGCCGCACGATTCGTTTCCAGGTCGAAACCATGTATTCGCAGGAACAATACGACGTGGTGCTGCTCTGAAACGTTGCAGCACATTTTTCCTGAAACGGCTGGCCTCAGCTTTTTGCAGTATTTTTGCCATGGGAGCCACCTGACATGGACCGTCTGACACGCATTTTGGCTGCACTGACCCGCTGGGGTCTGAGCCTGTGCGCGTTGGTTCTGGTGTTGCTGGCGTTGTACGTCAGTCTCGGCCGGGAACTCACGCCACTGGTGGCCGAATATCGTGCCGAGATTGAAGACAAAGCCACCGCGGCCTTGGGCATGCCGCTACAGATCGGTGAACTGGAAGGCAACTGGAGCGGGTTCGCGCCGATCCTGCTGGCGCATGATGTGATGGTCGGCGATGGCGCCAATGCCTTGCGTCTGGATCAGGTCCGCGTGGTGCCGGATCTGTGGGCCAGTCTGCTGGCCCGCGAAGTGCGCATTGCCCATCTCGAACTCAACGGTTTGAAGATCAGCCTCAAGGAAGGCGCGGACGGCCAGTGGGCGCTGGAAGGTTTGCCGGTGCAAAAGGATCAGCCGCTGGATCCCAAGCAGCTGTTGAATCGCATGCAAATGGTCCAGCAACTGTCGGTGCTCGACAGTCAGGTGACGTTGCAGCCGCTGGATCACCCGCCAATGACCCTGACGTACGTCGGCCTCAGCCTCAAGACCGGTGCCAGCCGCCAGCGCCTCGATGCGCGACTGACCTTGCCCGATGGCCAACCGGTCGCCATGAGTCTGCGCACACGGATTCGCGCCGATCAGTGGAAGAACGGCGGCGTCGAAGGTTACGTCAGCATGCCGCAAAGTGACTGGTCGAAATGGCTGCCAGAGCGTCTGACTCAACAATGGAATTTCTCCACGATCAAGGCCGGCGGCGAGGTCTGGGTTGACTGGAACGAAGGCGCGCTGCAAAGCGCGGCGATCCGTCTGAACGCCCCGCAAGTCAAAGGTGCCTACGCCGAGCGCAAACCGATTCAGCTCGATAATCTGGCGCTCAACGGTTATTACCAGCGCGGTACCGAAGGCGCGACCGTCACTCTCGATTCGCTGGCGATGAACTTCGGCGAAACTCGCTGGGAATCTCGCGTCCAGATCAAGCAGACGCTTGCTACCGATAAAGCCGAAGAGCTCTGGCATCTGCAGGCCGACCGCCTCGACCTGACTCCGATTACACCGTTACTCAATGCCCTCGGTCCTCTGCCGCAAGGTGTCGCCACCGCCGTCGAGCGCCTGAAAGTCACCGGTGTTCTGCGCAATGTGTTGCTGGATTTCCGGCCGAATGCCACCGACGACACTAAATTCAGCTTCGCCACCAACCTCGAGCGCATCGGGTTCGACGCCTATCACGGCGCCCCGGCGGCGCGGAATGTAAGCGGCAGCCTCACCGGCAACCTCGGTGGCGGTGAGTTGCGCATGGACAGCGACGATTTCGTCCTGCACCTCGACCCGATCTTCGCCAAGCCGTGGCAATACATTCACGCCAACGCGCGGTTGACATGGAAGCTTGATAAAGAAGGCTTCACTCTGATCGCGCCGTATCTGAAAGTGCTGGGCGAGGAGGGCAAGATTGCCGGCGACTTCCTGATCCGTCTGCATTTCGACCATAGCCAGGAAGACTACATGGACCTGCGCGTCGGCCTGGTCGATGGCGACGGTCGTTACACCGCCAAGTACTTGCCGAAAGTGTTGAGCCCGGCACTCGACGAATGGCTGCGCACCGCGATTTTGAAAGGCGCGGTCGATCAGGGCTTTTTCCAGTATCAAGGATCGCTGAGCAAAAACGCCGGTGAAGCGGATCGCAGCATCAGTCTGTTCTTCAAGGTGCATGATGCCGAACTGGCGTTCCAGCCGGGCTGGCCGCATATAAGCAAAGTCAGCGGTGACGTGTTTATCGAGGACAGCGGCGTGCGCATTCTCGCCAGCAAAGGTCAGTTGCTCGATACCCTGGTCAGTGATGTGTTCGTCAACATTCCGCATGTGCCGACCGGGCAGAGCGCGCATATGTACCTCGATGGTGCGTTCGTTGGCGGGCTGGGCGATGGCTTGAAGATTCTGCAGGACGCGCCGATCGGCACGGGCGAAACATTCGCCGGCTGGGAAGGCGCGGGTGATCTGCAAGGCAAGCTCAAGCTGGATATTCCGCTGGCCAAGGGCGACGAGCCGAAGATCCGCGTCGATTTCAAAACGGCCAACGCGCGGCTGAAACTGGCTGAACCCACGCTTGAGCTGACGCAACTCAAGGGTGACTTCCGCTTTGACAGCGCGAAGGGCTTGAGCGGACAAAACATCAGTGCACGGGCCTTTGATAAACCGGTGACAGCGCAGATTTTCGCCGATGGCAGTCCCGGCAAGCTTAAAACGCGTGTAGCCGCGTCGGGGCAGGTCGAGGTCAAAAAACTCACCGACTGGCTCAACGTGACCCAGCCACTGCCAGTCTCCGGGACGATTCCTTATCAGTTACAACTGAATCTGGACGGTGCCGACGGTCAGTTGCTGGTCAGCTCCAATCTCAAAGGTGTAGCGGTCGATCTGCCAGCGCCGTTCGGCATGAGCGCCGAGACCGGGCGCGACACTACCTTCCGCATGACTCTGCAGGGGCAAGAGCGGCGTTACTGGGTCAACTACGATCAACTGGCCAACTTCACCTTTGCTGCGCCGCCGAGCAATTTCGCCGAAGGTCGTGGCGAACTGTTCCTCGGTGCCGGCGAGGCGGTATTACCCGGCGCCAAAGGTCTGCGCGTGCGCGGTGTGCTGTCGGAGCTGGACGTCAAGCCGTGGCAGGATCTGCTCGGTAAATACGCCGGACAGAACCCCGGTGGCAATGCCAAGCAACTGCTGAGTAGCGCCGACTTCAAGATCGGCAAGCTCACGGCGTTCGGCACGACTCTGGATCAGGCTGCGGTGCAGTTGAATCGCAAACCGGCCGCGTGGGCACTGGCGCTCGACAGTCAGCAGGCCAAAGGTACGGTCGCAATCCCCGATGCGAAAGCCGCGCCGATTGCGGTCAACCTGCAATACGTGCGCTTGCCGGCGCCGGACCCGACAGTCCAGGCCGACGAAAATGCGCCGGATCCTTTGGCCGATGTCGATCCGACGAAGATCCCGGCGCTGGATATCACCATCAATCAGCTGTTTCAGGGGCAGGATCTGGTCGGTGGCTGGTCGCTGAAGATTCGCCCGACGCCTAAAGGCATTGCGCTGAACAATCTCGATCTCGGTCTCAAGGGCATTTTGTTGCAGGGCAGCGGCGGCTGGGAAGGTGCGCCCGGTGCGACTAGCAGTTGGTACAAGGGCCGCATTGGCGGCAAGAATCTCGCCGATGTGCTCAAAGGCTGGGGCTTTGCGCCGAGCGTCACCAGTGAAGAGTTTCATATGGACGTCGACGGCCGCTGGCCAGGATCACCGGCATGGCTGGCGACCAAACGTTTCTCCGGCACCCTCGACGCATCGCTGAACAAGGGTCAGTTCGTTGAAGTGGAGGGCGGGGCGCAGGCGCTGCGGGTGTTCGGTCTGCTCAACTTCAACTCGATTGGCCGTCGTCTGCGTCTGGACTTTTCCGACCTGTTCGGCAAAGGCCTGAGCTACGACCGGGTCAAAGGCCTGCTGCAAGCGACCAACGGTGTGTACGTGACCAAGGAGCCGATCAAGCTGACCGGGCCTTCGAGCAATCTCGAGCTCAACGGCACGCTGGACCTGGTTGGTGACAAGGTCGATGCGAAATTGCTGGTGACCTTGCCGGTGACCAACAACCTGCCAATTGCCGCGCTGATCGTCGGTGCACCAGCGGTGGGCGGCGCGCTGTTCCTGATCGACAAGCTGATCGGCGACCGTGTGGCGCGCTTTGCCAGCGTCAAATACACGGTCAAAGGCCCGTGGAAAGAGCCGAAAATCACTTTCGACAAACCTTTTTGATCAGCCTGTCGCCGAACCGATGGAGTAGCATGGCCGCATACCTCTCATGGAGTGCGCCATGTCTTTAGCGGTCATTCAAATGGTCAGCCAGAGCGATGTGCTGGCCAATCTGCGCGATGCCCGGCGCCTGCTTGAACAAGCGGCCGCCGCTGGTGCCAGGCTCGCGGTGCTGCCGGAAAACTTTGCCGCCATAGGCCGTCGTGATGTCGCCGCTATCGGCCGCGCCGAAGCGCTCGGCGAAGGACCGATCCTGCCATGGTTGAAACAGACCGCTCGCGACCTCAAGTTATGGATAGTCGCCGGCACTTTGCCGCTGCCGCCGGTCGATCAACCGGACGCCAAGTCGCACGCCTGTTCGTTGCTGGTGAATGATCACGGCGAAATCGTTGCACGCTATGACAAGTTGCACCTGTTCGATGTGGATGTGACGGACAATCGCGGGCGTTATCGTGAATCCGATGACTATGCTTATGGCGGTGGCGTGGTGGTTGCTGATACCCCGGTTGGCCGATTGGGCCTGACGGTGTGTTACGACCTGCGCTTCCCCGAGCTGTACAGCGAATTGCGTGCGGCCGGGGCCGAATTGATTAGCGCGCCGTCGGCATTCACGGCAGTGACCGGCGCGGCGCATTGGGACGTGCTGATTCGTGCACGGGCCATAGAAACACAGTGTTATGTGCTGGCGGCGGCCCAGGGCGGGACGCATCCGGGGCCTCGGGAAACCTGGGGCCATGCGGCGATTGTCGACCCGTGGGGTCGCGTGCTGGCGCAGCAGGACCAAGGTGAGGCCGTGCTGCTGGCCGACAGAGACAGCAGCGAACAGGCGTCCATCCGGGCGCGAATGCCGGTGGTGGGCCATCGGCGATTTTTCTCGCAGGGCGCGCAGCGACCTGCTTCAGAACATGAATTTAAGGCGTAGAACCTATGAGCGAGTTGTTGTCCTCAGTCAGTGATCACCTGTTGGCGCCCGGCGGCGTGACTATTGAGAGCCTGCAAGCGGTGCTTGGCGATCTGGCCGGCCCGGGCATCGATGCTGCCGACCTGTATTTCCAGGGGCAGATTTCCGAGTCGTGGGCACTCGAAGACGGGATCGTCAAGGAAGGCAGCTTCAATCTCGACCAAGGCGTTGGCGTACGTGCGCAGTCCGGGGAAAAAACCGGTTTCGCCTACAGCAACGCGATCACCCTTGAAGCCCTCGGCGCTGCGGCTCGCGCGGCCCGTTCGATCTCGCGTGCCGGGCAGAACGGCACAGTGCAGGCATTCACTACCCAAGACGTCGCCCAGTTGTATGCGCCGGATAACCCGCTGGAAGTGCTCAGCCGCGCCGAGAAGGTCGAGCTGCTGAAACGCATCGACGTCGCCACCCGCGCACTTGATCCGCGCATCCAGCAAGTCACCGTGAGCATGGCCGGGGTCTGGGAGCGCATTTTGGTGGCTTCCACCGACGGCGGTCTGGCGGCGGATGTGCGCCCATTGGTGCGCTTCAACGTCAGCGTGATCGTCGAGCAAAACGGCCGTCGCGAACGCGGCGGGCATGGCGGAGGCGGGCGTACCGATTACCGTTATTTCCTCGCTGAAGACCGCGCCATGGGTTACGCCCGTGAAGCGTTGCGTCAGGCATTGGTCAATCTGGAAGCGATCCCGGCGCCGGCCGGTACTTTGCCAGTGGTGCTGGGTTCGGGCTGGTCTGGCGTGCTGTTGCACGAAGCGGTCGGCCACGGCCTGGAAGGCGATTTCAACCGCAAGGGCAGTTCCGCCTACAGCGGGCGCATGGGCGAAATGGTCGCTTCCAAGCTGTGCACCATCGTCGATGACGGCACTTTGAGCGGCCGTCGCGGTTCGCTGAGCGTCGACGACGAAGGCACCCCGACCGAGTGCACCACGCTGATTGAAAACGGCGTGCTCAAGGGCTACATGCAGGACAAGCTCAACGCGCGTCTGATGGGCGTGGCGCGCACCGGCAATGGTCGTCGCGAATCCTACGCGCACCTGCCGATGCCGCGCATGACCAACACCTACATGCTCGGAGGCGAAAGCGATCCGGCAGAAATCATCGCTTCGGTGAAGAAGGGCATCTACTGCGCCAACCTTGGTGGCGGTCAGGTTGATATCACCAGCGGCAAGTTCGTGTTCTCCACCAGCGAGGCGTATCTGATCGAGGACGGCAAAATTACCGCTCCGGTCAAAGGCGCGACGTTGATCGGCAACGGCCCTGAGGCGATGAGCCGGGTGTCGATGGTCGGTAACGATCTGGCGCTGGACAGCGGCGTGGGGACTTGCGGCAAGGATGGGCAATCGGTGCCGGTGGGCGTGGGTCAGCCGACGCTGAAGATCGACGCGATCACCGTAGGTGGCACGGGCGGGTAAAAAGGGATGGAGCCTCGGGTGGCGCGCGATGCGGCCACCCGATGGCGAACATCAACGCAGACCGCGTTGAGTCTCGTCCAGCTCACGGATGTACTTGAAGATTTTACGGCTTGAGGCAGGCGCTTTGTTTTGCGCAACCTCATGCTGAGCCTGACGGATCAGGGAACGCAGTTGCTGGCGATCGGCATCCGGGTAATCGATGACGAATTTCTCCAGCACGGCGTCGTCACCGGCGATCAGGCGGTCACGCCAGCGTTCGAGATTGTGGAAACGCTCGTTGTACTGACGAGTTGAGGCGTCGAGTTGATCGAGCAAGATCAGAATTGCGTCAGTGTCCTGATCGCGCATCAGTTTGCCGATGAACTGTAGATGCCGTTTCCGCGCGATATTCGCGGTGTGCTTGGGCGCATCGGCCAAGGCACGACGCATAGCGTCGGTCAAAGGCAGTTTCGCAACCAAGTCAGGCTTGAGTGTTGTAAGGCGCTCGCCAAGGTCAACCAGAGCATGCAGCTCGCGTTTGACCTGAGATTTGCTTTTTTCTCCCGTATCGAGGGAGTCGTCGTAAGAATCAACCATGGTGGCAGTCCGCAAAGAAACGCCGCCATGATAACCAGTCGGGGGCCGCTTGTCCGGCCCGGTCGCTCGATGGCCCCAGCCGAAAGCAGAATTTGAGTGGAGATGAGCATGAGTGCAGTTGAAAGCGTCGGCCCGCAGGCATTGCCGGCACTGCAGGAACAAGTCGAGCAGATCATCGCCGAAGCCAAGCGTCAGGGTGCCAGCGCCTGCGAAGTAGCCGTGTCGCTGGAGCAGGGGCTGTCGACTTCGGTACGCCAGCGCGAAGTCGAAACGGTCGAGTTCAACCGCGATCAGGGCTTCGGCATCACTCTGTATGTCGGCCAGCGCAAAGGCTCGGCGAGTACGTCCGCCACCGGCCCCGATGCGATTCGCGAGACTGTGGCCGCCGCACTGGCCATCGCCAAGCACACTTCCGAAGACGAAGCGTCCGGTTTGGCTGACGCCGCGTTGATGGCGCGCGAGCAGCAGGATTTCGACCTGTTCCACAAGTGGGATATCACCCCGGAGCAGGCCATCGAGAAGGCTTTGATCTGTGAAGCGGCTGCGTTCGACGCCGATCCACGCATCAAGAATGCCGACGGCACCACGCTGAGCACCCATCAGGGCTGCCGCGTGTACGGCAACAGCCACGGCTTTATCGGTGGTTACGCGTCGACCCGCCACAGCCTGAGCTGCGTGATGATCGCCGAGGCCGATGGCCAGATGCAGCGCGAATACTGGTACGACGTGAGCCGTCAGGGCGAGTTGCTGGCCGATCCGATCAGCATCGGTCAGCGCGCTGCGCAACGGGCTGCGAGCCGTCTGGGCGCGCGTCCGGTGCCTACTTGTGAAGTGCCGGTGTTGTTTTCCGCTGAACTGGCGGGCGGGTTGTTCGGCAGTTTCCTGTCGGCAGTTTCCGGAGGCAGTCTGTATCGCAAGTCGTCGTTCCTCGAAGGCACGCTGGGACAGAAGCTGTTCCCGGAATGGCTGACCATCGACGAGCGTCCGCACCTGATGCGCGCGATGGGCAGTGCCTCGTACGACGGTGACGGTCTGGCGACCTACGCCAAACCGTTCGTCGAAAAAGGCGAATTGGTCTCGTACATCCTTGGCACGTACTCCGGTCGCAAACTCGGCATGCCGAGCACCGCCAACGCTGGCGGTGTACACAACCTGTTCGTCACCCACGGTGATGAAGACCAGGCGGCGTTGCTGCGGCGCATGGGGCGTGGCCTGCTGGTCACAGAATTGATGGGCCATGGCTTGAACATGGTCACCGGCGATTACTCACGCGGCGCGGCGGGTTTCTGGGTCGAGAACGGTGAAATCCAGTTCGCGGTGCAGGAAGTGACCATCGCCGGCAACATGCGCGACATGTTCAAGCAGATTGTTGCAGTGGGGAATGATCTGGAACTGCGCAGCAATATTCGCACTGGCTCGGTGTTGATCGAGAAGATGACTGTCGCGGGCAGCTAAGCCTCCGCAGTTTTAGAAAAAGGCGCGCCATCCGATTGGGTGGCGCGCCTTTTTTATTGTGGATCAAAAAGATCGCAGCCTTGTTTTGCTTCTCATTATCATCTAATAATAAATCTCATTAGAGAGCTGGCTGAAACTCACCGCTGGCGGCGTGTAACCCCCGCAACCGCTTTGGAGGCTCACCATGGAGCACTGGAAACGCACGATCGAACGGGCTAATCGCTGCTTCATGCTGGGCGAGCTGATTGATGCCCGCGAGGCGTATCTGCAAGCACTGGCCTTGGCGCAGGTGCTGTTCGAACGCTGGGCGGATGCCGACGAAGCAGTGGCGGCTTGCGTCATCTCCCATCACAACCTGGCTGATCTGCACCTGCGCCTGAATCAGCCGGAGGAGAGCGCCGAGTACCTCTGCGCGATCCATCAACGGCTGTTGCAGACCATGCAGGACGAACGTCAGCGCCTCGCACTGCGTGAAGCGGCGCTGCGCCAGAGCAGCAAGACCTACGTCGAACTGCTGAATTTCATCAGCGATCACGGTGAATACCCGCGCACCCAGCGTCTGCTGCACCCGCACACTGGCAATGCGCGTCGACTGTCCGCCTCTCATCAGCATGGAGTCCATTGAAATGGCTTTTACTCTGCCTGCATTGCCTTACGCCTACGACGCACTGGAACCGCACATCGATGCGCAGACCATGGAGATCCACTACACCAAGCATCACCAGACCTACATCAACAACCTCAACGCCGCGGTCGAGGGCACAGAGTACGCCGAATGGCCGGTGGAAAAACTGGTCGCCAGCGTCCAGCAATTGCCAGAGAAACTGCGTGCGGCGGTGATCAACCAGGGCGGCGGTCACGCCAATCATTCGCTGTTCTGGGAAGTCATGGTGCCCAATGGCGGCGGCAAACCGGACGGCGCGCTGGCCAAAGCCATCGATGAACAACTCGGCGGTCTCGACAGTTTCAAAGACGCCTTCACCAAGGCTGCGCTGACGCGTTTCGGCAGTGGCTGGGCGTGGCTCAGCGTGACCCCGGATAACCAACTGGTGGTGGAAAGCAGCGGTAATCAGGACAGCCCGTTGATGAACGGCAACACGCCGATTCTCGGTCTCGACGTTTGGGAGCACGCCTATTACCTGCGTTACCAGAACCGTCGGCCGGAATACATCAACGCGTTCTACAACGTGATCAATTGGCCGCAAGTCGCTGCGCGCTATCAGGCGGCGCTGGTTTAAGTCTTCTATAAAAACAATCCAAGGCTGACTATGGGCACTGAAACACTGGTGAGCGGAAGTGGGCGTATGTTCCGTTACGCAATCGGTTCGCTGTTGCTGTTGGCGGGCATGACCTTGCTGGTCGCTCACGGACTGCAATGGCTGGATCTGGAGCCGAGGCTGTCACGAGCATTGCAGGGCGGGGCGCTCTGCGCGCTGGGCACCGCGCTTGGTGCGGTGCCGGTGCTGGTGATTCGCAATATGCCGCAGGCGCTGGGCGACACACTGCTCGGTTTCGGCGCCGGGGTGATGCTGGCGGCGACGGCGTTTTCGCTGATCGTGCCGGGAATTGCTGCGGCAGAGAGCCTTGGCATGACGCCTTGGGGCGCCAGTGGCCTGATCTGCTTCGGGATCATGCTCGGTGCATTCGGTCTGTATCTGGTTGATCGCAAGGTGTCGGGTGCTTCACCGGAAATGCTCGTTGGCACGCTTGAGCACCCGGTAATTCCACCGCGTATCTGGCTGTTCGTCTTCGCGATCATCGCGCATAACATCCCGGAAGGCATGGCGGTCGGCGTATCAGCCGGCGGCGCAATGCCGGATGCCGATAGCCTGGCGATGGGCATCGCATTGCAGGATGTGCCGGAAGGTTTGGTGATTGCGCTGGTGTTGGCCGGGGCAGGGATGTCGCGGGTCAGGGCGTTTTTGATCGGCGCGGCGTCAGGGCTGGTCGAACCGGTGTTCGCTCTGCTGTGCGCCTGGTTGGTCAGTCTGGCGCAGGTGTTGTTGCCGTTGGGATTGGCGCTGGCGGCCGGGGCGATGTTGCTGGTGGTCACGCACGAAGTCATCCCGGAGTCGCGGCGCAATGGTCACGACAAACTGGCAAGCCTCGGCTTGTTGATCGGCTTCTGCCTGATGATGGTGATGGATACGGCGTTGGGTTGAGCGATCAACCGCCTTCGTCGAAGTAGTTGTTGATCAGATCCACCAGTGCTTGCAGCGCTTCATCTTCCTGATGCCCTTCGGTACTCAGGTAGATTTTCGTGCCTTTGCCGGCAGCGAGCATCATCATCGCCATGATGCTTTTTCCATCCACGGTGGTTTCCGGCGTGCGGCCCACTCTGATGGTGCAATCCGGAAACTGACCGGCCACGCCGACGAACTTCGCCGACGCACGGGCATGCAGGCCCAGTTTGTTGATGATTTCGATTTCCAGAGCAGGCATCGCGATGTGAATCCTTTAGCTGAGGTCGCGGTGGCGAACCTGGACGTTCTTCAGGGTTTTCTGCAGCGCCTGACCCAGACGTTCGGTCAGGTAGACGGAGCGGTGGTGGCCGCCGGTGCAGCCAATGGCAATAGTGACGTAGGCACGATTGCTTGCGGCGAAACGTGGCAGCCATTTGAACAGATAAGCGTAGATGTCCTGGTACATCTCTTCGACGTCCGGCTGTGCCGCCAGATACTCGGCCACCGGTGCGTCGAGACCCGACTGCGCGCGCAGCTCGGGTTTCCAGTACGGGTTGGGCAGGCAGCGTACGTCGAACACCAGATCCGCATCCACCGGCATGCCGCGTTTGAAGCCGAACGACTCGACCAGAAACGCGGTACCCGGCTCAGGCTGGTTCAGCAGGCGCAATTTTATGGTATCGCGTAGCTGGTACAGGTTCAGGTTGGTGGTGTTGACCTTCAGATCGGCCAGGTCGGCGATCGGCCCGAGCAGGGCGGTCTCGTCATCGATGGCTTCGGCCAGCGAGCGGTTGGCGTTGCTCAGCGGGTGGCGGCGACGGGTTTCCGAGAAGCGCTTGAGCAGGGTTTCCTCATCGGCATCCAGATACAACACATCGCACTGGATGTGCCGGCCGCGCACTTCTTCAAGCAGCTCGGGAAAGCGTGAGAGATGGCTCGGCAGATTACGCGCGTCGATGGAAACCGCCACCAGTGGCTGTGCCAACTCGGTGTGAATCAGCGCGCGTTCGGCCAGTTCCGGCAGCAGGCCGGCCGGCAGATTGTCGATGCAGTAGTAGCCGTTGTCCTCAAGGACATTCAGAGCGGTACTTTTACCCGAGCCGGAGCGGCCACTGACGATGATCAAACGCATGATTACTGCCCGTTCTGCTCGTCGAGGACAACCTGATACAAGGCTTGGTTACTGGTGGCGCTACGCAGTTTTTCGCGGACGTCCTTGCGGTCGAGCATGCTGGCAATCTGTCGCAACAGTTCCAGGTGTGCATCGGTGGCAGCTTCGGGGACCAGCAGCACGAACAGCAGGTCAACCGGAGCACCATCGATGGCGTCGAAATCGATCGGAGCTTCCAGGTGTATCAAGGCGCTGATAGGGGATTCGCAGCCCTTGAGGCGGCAATGAGGGATGGCGATGCCGTTGCCAAAACCGGTAGAACCGAGTTTTTCACGGGCAATCAAAGCCTCGAAGACATCTTGCATCTCCAGATCCGGAACTTCCCGGGCGATCAGGTTGGCAATTTGCTCGAGGGCTTTCTTTTTGCTGCCGCCCGGCACGTTCACGAGGGAACGGCCGGGGGTCAGGATACTTTCAAGTCGGATCATGGAATGGGGGGTTATCGACCCGTCGCGCCTTGAAGCAGGCTCTGGGTCTTTTCCTTATGCTTTTTGAGTTGTTTGTCGAGCTTGTCGGTCAATGCGTCGATCGCTGCGTACATATCGGTATGTTCCGCGTTTGCGACGACCTCACTGCCGGGAATATGCAAGGTGGCTTCGATTTTCTGCTTGAGCTTTTCGACACACATCGTGACTTGCACGTTGGTGATCTTGTCGAAATGGCGCTCCAATCGTTGAAGTTTCTCGTTGATGTAGTCGCGCAGAGGTTCGGTCACTTCCAGTTGGTGTCCACTGATGTTGACTTGCATACAGCTTCTCCTTCGTTGCCAGTGCATAAAGCGGCAGGCCGAAAAGCCTGCCACTGGAACGCTGTAACGTGGCTTACATCAACCGCTTGCGTTCGCTCGAAGGCGCGATCCCGAGAGATTCGCGGTACTTGGCGACGGTGCGGCGAGCCACCTGAATGCCTTGTGCCTCCAGTAAACCAGCGATCTTGCTGTCACTCAACGGCTTTTTCTGATTTTCCGCGGCAACCAGTTTTTTGATGATCGCGCGGATCGCCGTGGACGAGCATTCACCGCCTTCGGAGGTGCTGACGTGGCTCGAGAAAAAGTATTTCAGTTCATATATACCGCGCGGGGTATGCATGAATTTCTGCGTGGTCACGCGGGAAATCGTCGATTCGTGCATGCCGACCGCTTCAGCGATGTCATGCAAGACCAGCGGCTTCATCGCTTCGTCGCCGTATTCCAGAAAGCCGCGCTGGTGCTCGACGATCTGCGTGGCGACTTTCATCAGGGTTTCGTTGCGGCTTTGCAGGCTTTTGATGAACCAGCGCGCTTCCTGCAACTGATTGCGCATGAAAGTGTTGTCGGCGCTGGTGTCGGCACGGCGGACGAAACCTGCGTACTGCGCGTTGACCCGCAGGCGCGGCACGGATTCCTGGTTCAGTTCGACCAGCCAGCGCTCGTTGTCCTTGCGCACGATGACGTCCGGCACCACGTACTCGGCTTCGGACGATTCGATTTGCGAACCCGGACGCGGATTGAGGCTTTGCACCAGCTCGATGACCTGGCGCAGCTCGTCTTCCTTGAGCTTCATGCGCCGCATCAGCTGACTGTAATCGCGGCTGCCTAGCAGATCGATGTAGTCGCTGACCAGACGCTTGGCTTCGACCAGCCACGGCGTTTTAGCGGGTAGCTGACGCAGTTGCAGCAGCAGGCATTCGCTGAGGTTGCGTGCGCCGATGCCGGCTGGCTCGAATTGCTGGATGCGGTGCAGCACGGCTTCGATTTCATCCAGCTCGATATCGAGCTCGGGATCGAAGGCGTCGAGAATTTCTTCGAGGGTCTCGTCGAGGTAGCCCTGATTGTTGATGCAGTCGATCAGGGTCACGGCGATCAGGCGATCGGTGTCGGACATCGGCGCGAGGTTCAACTGCCACAGCAGATGGCTTTGCAGGCTTTCACCGACGGAGGTACGCGTGGTGAAGTCCCACTCGTCATCGTCGTTGCTTGGCAGGCTGCTGGCGCTGGTCTGGTAGACGTCTTCCCAGGCAGTATCGACGGGCAATTCGTTGGGGATGCGCTCGTTCCAGTCGCCTTCCTCGAGGTTGTCCACCGTCGGGGCGCTTTCCTGAAAAGAGGGTTCCTGGGTTTCGGTGTTGGGCTTCTGCTCGACGTTGTCGGCGAGGGGATCGGAGTTGTCGAAGTCTTCGCCTTCTTCCTGGCGTTCGAGCATCGGATTGGATTCCAGAGCCTCCTGGATTTCCTGTTGCAGATCCAGGGTCGACAATTGGAGCAGGCGGATGGCCTGTTGCAGCTGCGGTGTCATCGTCAGCTGCTGGCCCATTCTCAAGACTAGCGATGGTTTCATGGCAGGGGCTTAACACCTTATTCGCCGGCGCTATGCGCCATCCACTACAGGGCGCCGGAGCGCCAAACTTAAGCAAATTATATGCCTGAAACTGAAGTGTTTGCCTAGAGCACCGTAACAATTAAACCAAGAAAATCGCAGGGATGCCCAGGCTCGTGCGAGGACACCCCAATGATCACAGGCGGAACTCGTGACCCAGATACACTTCCTTCACCAGATCGTTGGCGAGGATGGTGGCCGAGTCGCCTTCGGCGATCAGTTGACCGTCGTTGACGATGTAGGCAGTTTCGCAGATGTCCAGCGTCTCACGGACGTTGTGGTCGGTGATCAACACACCGATACCCTTGGCCTTGAGGTGATGGATGATCTGCTTGATGTCGCCGACCGAAATCGGGTCAACACCGGCGAACGGTTCGTCGAGCAGGATGAATTTCGGTGCGGTGGCCAGCGCGCGGGCGATTTCGACCCGGCGACGTTCACCACCCGACAGGCTCATGCCGAGGTTGTCGCGGATGTGGCTGATGTGGAATTCCTGCAGCAGGCTTTCCAGCTCTTTGCGACGGCCGGCCTTGTCGAGCTCCTGACGCGTTTCGAGGATGGCCATGATGTTGTCGGCCACCGACAGCTTGCGGAAGATCGACGCTTCTTGCGGCAAATAGCCGATACCGGCCTTCGCACGGCCGTGCATTGGCTGGTGGCTGACGTCCAGATCGTCGATCAGGACGCGGCCCTGATCGGCCTGGACCAGGCCGACGATCATGTAGAAACAGGTGGTCTTGCCGGCGCCGTTAGGGCCGAGCAGGCCGACGATCTGCCCGCTGTCGATCGACAGGCTGACGTCGCGCACGACCTGACGGCTTTTGTAAGCCTTGGCCAGATGCTGAGCTTTCAGAGTTGCCATTACTTGGCCTTTTTCTCGTCGTTTTTCGGCTTGGGCTGGATCACCATGTCAATGCGCGGACGCGACTCGGTGACCTTGTTGCCGGTAGCACGACCAGCGCTGGCCAGCTTCTTCACCGTGTCATAGACGATTTTTTCGCCCTGAGTGGTGTTGTTGTCTTTGTCGACAACCTTGGCCTTGTCGATCAGCACGACGCGGTTTTGCGCAGCGTGGTACTGAATGGTCACACCCCAGCCCTGTACAGGCTTGGTGTCACCAGCAGTTTGCAGTTGCTCGAAGTAGGCGAGGTTGCCCACCGAGGTCACCACATCGATATCGCCGGCAGCGGTACGGGTGATGGTCACGGTGTTGCCTTTAACGATCATCGAACCTTGGGTAATGATCACGTCACCTTTATAGGTGGCGATGCCATTCTTGTCGTCCAGCTGGGCATCGTCGGCCTGAATGCGGATTGGCTGCGATTGATCGTTCGGCAGAGCCCAGGCGCTCACGCTTCCCAGTGCTGCGCCCAGGCTGAGCAAAATAGGGAGGGTTTTAACGAGCCTCATACTGTCCTCTTACGTTCGATAGCAGGTGTATCCTGCTTTCCTTCAAATACGCTTTCATTCCCACGCCAGTCGATACACCGCCAGCGCCGTCGATTCTAACGGGTTGCTGGGTCTGCGCATATTGCTGCTGAGGGAACACCGTCATGCGAGTGCTGGTGATCAGGGTGCTGCGGTTTTTTTCGTCGCTGCGCTGTACGCGTACCGAGTCGATCAGTTCGACTTCGGTACCGCCGGAATTCACTTCGCCGCGCTCACTGGTCACGTGCCACGGAAAATCAGTCCCGCGGAACATGTTCAGATCAGGTTTGGTGACCAGAGTAATGTCGGTCACCTTCACGTGCTCGGCCTTCTCGGACGTCATGTCGTACTGCACTTTGCCGTCTTCGAGGTACTGCACGGTACGGGTGTTGGTCGCATACCAGTCGATCGGGCTCTCTGCTGCCGAGACTACGGGCTTGTCGAGAAAGCGCTCCGGACTGATGTTCCAGTAGCCGACCGCACCGAAGATCGCGGCGATGCAACCGAACACCAGGATGTTGCGAAACTTTTTGCTAAACATGATTCGACTCACAGGTAAGCGTTATTGGCCGCATCGAGGTGGCCCTGAGCGCTCAGGATCAGTTCGCAGAACTCGCGCGCAGCACCTTCGCCACCACGGGCCTGGGTAACGCCGTGGGCGTGTTCGCGCACAAACGCTGCGGCGTTGGCTACGGCCATGCCCAGGCCTACGCGGCGGATCACCGGCAGGTCCGGCAGGTCGTCACCGAGGTAGGCGACCTGTTCATAGCTTAGGCCCAGTTGTTCCAGAAGACCGTCAAGAACCACCAGTTTGTCTTCGCGCCCCTGAAACAGGTGCGGGATGCCCAGATTCTTCGCCCGACGTTCAACCACAGGCGTTTTGCGGCCGCTGATGATTGCGGTCTGCACGCCGGCGTTCATCAGCATTTTGATGCCTTGACCGTCGAGGGTGTTGAAAGTCTTGAATTCGCTGCCGTCTTCGAGGAAATACAGGCGGCCGTCGGTAAGGACGCCGTCGACGTCGAAAACCGCCAGTTTGATCGCTTTGCCGCGTTGCAGCAGATCGTTGCTCATTTACATCACTCCTGCACGCAGCAGATCGGAGAGGTTGAATGCGCCGATCGGGCGATCTTCCTTGTCCACCACTACCAATGCGTTGATCCGGTGGTCTTCCATGATTTTCAGGGCCTCGGCGGCGAGCATGTCGGGGCGGGCGGTCTTGCCGTGTGCGGTCATCACCTGATCGATGGTGGCGGTGTGCACGTCGATGCTGCGATCCAGCGTGCGGCGCAAATCGCCGTCGGTGAATATCCCGGCGAGTTTGCCGTCGGCTTCGAGAATTGCCGTCATGCCCAGGCCCTTGCGGGTCATTTCCATCAGCGCGTCCCTCAACAGGGTGCCGCGCTGTACCTGCGGCAGCTCTTGCCCGGCGTGCATGACGTTTTCGACTTTCAGCAGCAGGCGCCGGCCCAATGCACCGCCAGGGTGGGAAAAGGCGAAGTCTTCAGCGGTAAAGCCGCGAGCTTCCAGCAGCGCCACGGCCAGAGCGTCGCCCATCACCAGTGCTGCGGTGGTCGAGGAGGTTGGCGCGAGGTTCAGCGGGCATGCTTCGTGCTCGACGTGAACATTCAGGTTCACTTCGGCGGCCTTGGCCAGCGGCGAGTTCGGGTTGCCGGTCAGGCTGATCAACTGGATGCCCAGGCGTTTGATCAGCGGCAGCAGGGTGACGATTTCATTGGTCGAGCCGGAATTCGACAGGGCGAGGATCACGTCGTCGCGGGTGATCATGCCCATGTCTCCATGGCTGGCTTCGGCCGGATGCACGAAAAACGCCGTGGTGCCGGTGCTGGCCAGGGTGGCGGCAATCTTGTTGCCGATGTGCCCGGATTTGCCCATGCCGACCACGACGACACGGCCCTTGCTGGCCAGAATCATCTCGCAAGCGCGTACGAAATCGGCGTCGATATGGGGCAACAAGCCTTGTACGGCTTCCACTTCGAGGCGAATGGTGCGTTGTGCAGATTGAATCAGGTCGCTGGATTGGCTCATGTCAGAAATCGTATAGCCCGATGAAAAGGCGGCGATTATAGCGGTTATGTTGCAAAGCCTCACGCAAGTTCGTCGTGCTTTGTCATTACTCGTTACCAAAACGCCTGAAAAGCCGGGGCAGACCCCTCATATCGGTGAATGCCTGCCGGTTCAACCCTTGGGCGCTTGGCCTTTGCAGTGATATAGTTCGCCGCCAGTTCGGCCTGCCCGGGATGTAAGTGCTTTCTTCAGAAAGTCTGGCGTCCGAGTGAGAGGCTGCATCGCAAGGAGTTTAGATGAGTGCCGATAACGCCTACGCGGTCGAGCTGAAGGGAGTCTCCTTCAAGCGCGGTGCGCGGAGCATTTTCAATAACGTCGATATCCGCATTCCACGCGGCAAGGTCACCGGCATCATGGGACCTTCCGGGTGCGGCAAGACCACGCTGCTACGGTTGATGGGCGCCCAGTTGCGTCCTTCCCAAGGCGAAGTCTGGGTCAACGGACAGAACCTGCCGACGCTGTCGCGCAGTGATCTGTTCGATGCGCGCAAGCACATGGGTGTGCTGTTTCAGAGCGGCGCGCTGTTCACCGATCTCGATGTGTTCGAGAACGTTGCATTTCCCCTGCGCGTTCATACCGAGTTGCCGGAAGAAATGATCCGCGACATCGTCCTGCTCAAACTGCAGGCGGTGGGGCTGCGCGGGGCCATCGAATTGATGCCCGACGAGTTGTCCGGCGGCATGAAGCGCCGCGTTGCGCTGGCCCGGGCGATTGCGCTCGATCCGCAAATTCTCATGTACGACGAACCCTTTGTCGGTCAGGATCCGATCGCCATGGGCGTGCTGGTGCGCCTGATTCGCCTGCTCAATGATGCGCTGGGGATCACCAGCATCGTGGTCTCCCACGATCTGGCCGAAACCGCGAGCATTGCCGACTATATATATGTAGTCGGTGATGGTCAGGTATTGGGGCAGGGCACGCCGGACGAGTTGATGAACTCGGACGACCCGCGCATCCGTCAGTTCATGACCGGCGACCCTGACGGTCCGGTTCCATATCACTTTCCAGCGACGGATTACCGCGCAGATCTTCTGGGGAAGCGTCGCTGATGCGCAGAATTTCATTAATTGAGCGCGTGCGTCGGTTCGGCCATGCCGCGATCGACGGCATTGCGGTGTTCGGTCGCGCAACCGTGTTCCTGTTTCATGCCTTGCTTGGCCGTGGTGGTATTGGCGGCGGTTTCGGTTTGCTGGTGAAGCAACTGCACTCGGTTGGCGTGATGTCGCTGGTGATCATCGTTGTATCCGGCATCTTCATCGGGATGGTTTTGGCGCTGCAGGGTTTCAGCATTCTGTCGAGCTACGGTTCGGAGCAGGCAGTGGGGCAAATGGTTGCGCTGACGCTGTTGCGTGAACTGGGGCCGGTAGTCACCGCGCTGTTGTTCGCCGGGCGCGCCGGTTCGGCGTTGACCGCCGAAATCGGCAACATGAAGTCCACCGAACAGCTGTCCAGTCTTGAGATGATCGGTGTCGACCCGCTCAAGTACATCATTGCCCCGCGTCTGTGGGCCGGTTTCATTTCCCTGCCAGTGCTGGCAATGATTTTCAGCGTGGTCGGTATCTGGGGCGGTTCGTGGGTGGCTGTGGACTGGCTGGGCGTTTATGAAGGCTCGTACTGGGCGAACATGCAAAACAGCGTGAACTTCGCCGATGATGTGCTTAATGGCGTCATCAAGAGCGCGGTTTTTGCCTTCGTCGTTACCTGGATCGCCGTATTCCAAGGCTATGACTGTGAGCCCACTTCCGAGGGGATCAGTCGTGCCACTACCAAGACCGTGGTATATGCCTCACTGGCAGTGCTCGGTCTGGACTTTATTCTGACCGCTTTGATGTTTGGAGATTTCTGATGCAAAACCGCACCCTGGAAATCGGTGTCGGCCTGTTCCTGCTGGCAGGGATCCTGGCTTTGCTGCTGCTTGCGTTGCGGGTCAGTGGCCTGTCTCCGACGTCGACCACCGATACCTACAAGCTTTACGCCTATTTCGACAATATCGCCGGTTTGACTGTCAGAGCCAAAGTGACCATGGCCGGTGTAACCATCGGCAAGGTCACTGCAATCGATCTGGATCGCGACAGCTTCACCGGTCGGGTTACCCTGCAAGTGAACAAGAGCGTCGACAACCTGCCGACTGACTCCACAGCGTCTATCCTGACCGCTGGCCTGTTGGGCGAGAAATACATCGGTATCAGTGTGGGCGGCGAAGACACCCCGCTCAAGGATGGTGGAACCATTCATGACACGCAGTCGTCCCTGGTACTGGAAGACCTGATTGGTAAATTCCTGCTCAATACCGTTAGCAAAGACGCCAAATGAGGAGCTTTTGAATGATCTCTACCTTGCGACGTGGCCTGTTGGTGTTACTCGCGGCATTGCCGCTGGTGGCTAACGCCGTGGCGGCACCTTCGGCGCACGAACTGGTTCAGGACACGACCAGCCGGTTGCTGGCTGATCTGGCCGCCAACAAAGAAAAGTACAAGCAGGATCCGACTGACTTCTACACGGCGCTGAACACCATCGTCGGGCCAGTCGTGGATGCCGAAGGCATTTCCAAGAGCATCATGACCGTCAAGTATTCGCGCAAGGCCACCCCCGCGCAGATGAAGACGTTCGAAGAGAACTTCAAGAGAGGCCTGTTCCAGTTCTACGGCAACGCTTTGCTCGAGTACAACAACCAGGGCATTACCGTCGATCCTGCCAAGGACGAGTCGGGCGATCGCACCAGCGTCAACATGACCGTCAAGGGCAGCAGTGGCGCGGTGTATCCGGTGCAGTACACGCTGGAGAAGATCAACGGCGAGTGGAAACTGCGCAACGTGATCATCAACGGCATCAACATTGGCAAGCTGTTCCGTGATCAGTTTGCTGACGCGATGCAGCGCAATGGCAACGACCTCGACAAGACCATCAACAATTGGGCCGGGGAAGTGGCCAAGGCCAAGCAGACCACCGAGCAAGCTGCCGAGAAGCAAGCGCAATGAATGAGGCGGCAGTACGTATGAGTGATGTCGACGAGCTGTCGCTCAGCGGCGTGCTGGACTATCGCACCGGCCCGGCCTTGCGCAAGGAAGGTCAGGCACTGATCAAGTCCAGCAAAGCCGCGTCGTTGGTGATCGATTGCTCGGCAGTGCAGAAGTCCAGTAGCGTCGGTTTGTCGTTGCTGCTGTGCTTCATGCGTGATGCGCAAGCGGCCGGCAAGGCCGTGAGCATCCGCGCGATGCCCGAAGACATGCGTGAAATTGCTCAGGTCAGCGAGCTGACCGAGCTGTTGGCGCAACCCTGAACCCGCATCAGTAAATCAGCCCCCCGTCAGAGTCCTGCCACGCGGGGTTCGCAGGCGCGGGGCTTTTTTGTATGATGTGCGACCCGTGCGCACAGGGCGCCGATTGAGGTTGAGCATGCAGGCCGTAGAAGTGAAGAGCTTCCTTGAAGCAAATCTGCCCGGAATCCAGGTGGAAGTTGAAGGCGAAGGCTGCAACTTTCAGCTGAACGTGATCAGCGATGAACTGGCGGCGTTAAGCCCGGTCAAGCGTCAGCAGAGCATCTATGCCCATTTGAACCCATGGATCGCTGATGGCAGCATCCACGCGGTCACTATGAAATTTTTCAGCAGCGCGGCCTGGGCCGAGCGCACCTGAGCCTAAGGGCGTCGAGATTGTTATGGATAAATTGATTATTACTGGTGGCGCTCGTCTTGATGGCGAGATCCGCATTTCCGGGGCAAAGAACTCTGCCCTGCCGATCCTCGCCGCCACGCTGCTGTGCGATGGCCCGGTGACGGTGGCAAACCTGCCGCACCTGCACGACATCACCACGATGATCGAGCTGTTCGGTCGGATGGGCATCGAGCCGGTGATCGACGAGAAGCTCAGCGTCGAAATCGACCCGCGTACCATCAAGACTTTGATCGCTCCGTACGAACTGGTGAAAACCATGCGTGCATCGATCCTGGTACTGGGCCCGATGGTCGCGCGTTTCGGTGAAGCCGAAGTCGCACTGCCTGGCGGTTGCGCGATCGGTTCGCGTCCGGTTGACCTGCACATCCGTGGCCTCGAAGCCATGGGCGCAGTGATCGACGTCGAAGGCGGCTACATCAAGGCCAAGGCGCCTGAAGGTGGCCTGCGCGGTGCAAGCTTCTTCTTCGATACCGTCAGTGTGACCGGTACCGAAAACATCATGATGGCCGCGGCTCTGGCCAAGGGCCGCAGCGTGTTGCAGAACGCTGCCCGCGAGCCTGAAGTGGTTGACCTGGCGAACTTCCTGAATGCCATGGGCGCCAAGGTTTCCGGTGCCGGCACCGACACCATCACCATCGATGGCGTCGAGCGTCTGGGTTCGGCTTTCTACAAAGTCATGCCTGACCGTATCGAAACCGGCACCTACCTGGTGGCCGCAGCGGTCACCGGTGGCCGCGTGAAGGTCAAGGACACTGATCCGACCATCCTCGAAGCCGTTCTGGAAAAACTTCGTGAAGCCGGCGCAGAAATCACCTGCGGTGAAGACTGGATCGAGTTGAACATGCACGGCAAGCGTCCGAAAGCAGTGAACGTGCGCACTGCGCCGTACCCGGCTTTCCCGACCGACATGCAGGCGCAGTTCATCTCGCTCAACGCCATTGCTGAAGGCACCGGTGCAGTGATCGAGACGATCTTCGAAAACCGTTTCATGCACGTGTACGAACTGCACCGCATGGGCGCGCATATCCAGGTTGAAGGCAACACCGCCATCGTCACCGGCATCGACAAGCTCAAGGGCGCGCCAGTCATGGCCACCGACCTGCGTGCGTCGGCCAGCCTGGTGATCTCGGCACTGGTTGCCGAAGGCGATACCCTGATCGACCGCATCTACCACATCGACCGTGGTTACGAGTGCATCGAAGAGAAACTGCAGATGCTGGGCGCCAAGATTCGTCGCGTTCCGGGTTAATTGCTGCATGTGGACACAGGGACGTGTCCGTTGAATTCGTTCTGAATCGAGGCTGATCTTTTAGACAGCCTCGATGTGTGTCCGGCGCCGATTGCGACCGGACATGAGTACCTTGATAAGGACTGACGTTTCCCATGTTGACCATCGCACTGTCCAAGGGCCGCATCCTTGACGACACTCTGCCGCTGCTTGCTGAAGCGGGCATCGTGCCGACCGAGAATCCGGACAAGAGCCGCAAGCTGATCATCCCCACGACTCAGCCGGACGTACGTCTGTTGATCGTGCGCGCCACCGACGTGCCGACCTATGTCGAGCATGGCGCGGCCGACCTCGGCGTGGCCGGTAAAGACGTGCTGATGGAATACACCGGCCAGGGTCTGTACGAGCCGCTGGACTTGCAGATTGCCCAGTGCAAACTGATGACCGCCGGCAAGATCGGTGCGGTCGAGCCCAAGGGCCGTCTGCGTGTGGCGACCAAGTTTGTAAACGTCGCCAAGCGTTACTACGCCGAACAGGGCCGCCAGGTCGACATCATCAAGCTCTACGGCTCGATGGAACTGGCGCCGCTGATCGGTCTGGCCGACAAGATCATCGACGTGGTCGACACCGGCAACACCTTGCGCGCCAATGGCCTGGAACCTCAGGAACTGATCGCCACGATCAGCTCGCGTCTGGTGGTCAACAAGGCTTCGATGAAAATGCAACACGCCCGAATCCAGGCGTTGATCGACACCCTGCGTCAAGCAGTGGAGTCGCGACACCGCGGCTGATTTACCTGCGCGACTTTGAGTCGCGCCCGTCTATCCGCCTCATAGCCAGAAACTCAGGTGCCCAAGCGGAAACGACTGCTAAGTTAGGGCGCCTGAGTTTTTGCCATTCCTATGAGGCTCTCGCTATGACCGCACCGACTGCAATTCGCCGACTCAACGCTGCCGACCCGGATTTCGCACGTCATCTGGATCATCTGCTGAGCTGGGAAAGCGTGTCCGACGACTCGGTCAATCAGCGCGTGCTGGACATCATCAAGGCTGTGCGCGAGCGCGGCGATGCGGCGCTGGTCGAGTTCACCGAGAAGTTCGACGGCCTCAAAGTCAATTCGATGGCTGACTTGATCCTGCCGCGCGAGCGCCTGGAACTGGCGCTGACGCGCATCACTGTGCCGCAACGCGAAGCCTTGGAAAAAGCCGCCGCCCGCGTGCGCAGCTATCACGAAAAACAGAAACAGGATTCCTGGAGTTACACCGAGGAAGACGGCACCGTGCTTGGCCAGAAGGTCACGCCGCTGGATCGCGCCGGTCTGTACGTGCCGGGCGGCAAGGCGTCGTATCCGTCGTCAGTATTGATGAACGCGATTCCGGCCAAGGTAGCCGGCGTGACCGAAGTGGTCATGGTCGTGCCGACTCCGCGTGGTGAGGTCAATGAGCTGGTGCTGGCGGCGGCGTGTATCGCTGGCGTCGATCGCGTGTTCACTATCGGCGGCGCACAAGCGGTTGCCGCGCTGGCCTACGGCACCGAAAGCGTGCCGCAGGTGGACAAAGTCGTCGGCCCCGGCAACATCTACGTTGCCACTGCCAAGCGCCACGTGTTCGGTCAGGTCGGCATCGACATGATCGCCGGCCCGTCGGAAATCCTCGTAGTCTGCGACGGTCAGACCGATCCGGACTGGATCGCCATGGACCTGTTCTCGCAAGCCGAGCACGACGAAGACGCCCAGGCGATTCTGGTCAGCCCGGACGCCGAGTTCCTCGACAAGGTCGCGGCGAGCATCGACAAGCTGCTGCCGACCATGGATCGCGCGACCATCATCGAAACCTCGATCAATGGCCGTGGTGCACTGATCCACGTGCGCGACATGGCGCAAGCCATCGAAGTCGCCAACCGCATCGCGCCGGAACACCTTGAGCTGTCGGTCGCCGACCCGCAGGCCTGGCTGCCGCAGATCCGCCACGCTGGCGCGATCTTCATGGGTCGCCACACTTGCGAGGCGCTGGGCGATTACTGCGCAGGCCCGAACCACGTATTGCCGACCTCTGGCACAGCGCGCTTCTCCTCGCCGCTGGGGGTGTATGACTTCCAGAAGCGTTCGTCGATCATCTTCTGCTCCGAGGAAGGTGCTTCCGAACTGGGCAAGACCGCTTCGATCCTCGCCCGTGGCGAATCGCTGAGCGCCCACGCGCGCAGCGCCGAATACCGCATTCTTGACGACAAGCAGGGGAACTGAGCATGAGTAAATTCTGGAGCCCCTTCGTCAAGGATCTGGTGCCTTACGTGCCGGGCGAGCAGCCGAAGCTGACCAGACTGGTCAAGCTCAACACCAACGAAAACCCGTACGGCCCATCGCCCAAAGCTCTGGCCGCGATGCAAACCGAACTGAATGACAACCTGCGCCTGTACCCGGATCCGAACAGCGATCTGCTGAAAAATGCTGTGGCGAAATATTACGGTGTGCAGAGCAATCAGGTGTTCCTCGGCAATGGTTCGGACGAAGTGCTGGCGCACATTTTCCACGGCTTGCTGCAGCACGATCAGCCGATCTTGTTCCCGGATATCAGCTACAGCTTCTATCCGGTTTACTGCGGTCTGTACGGCATCCAGTTCGACGCGGTGCCGCTGGACGCGCAGTTCCAGATCAATCCGGCCGATTACGCCAAACCGAACGGCGGGATCATTTTCCCCAATCCGAACGCGCCGACGGGTTGCCTGTTAGCGCTGGACGCGGTTGAGCAAATCCTCAAGGCCAGCCCGGATTCGGTGGTGGTTGTCGACGAGGCATACATCGACTTTGGAGGGGAGACGGCGATCAGTCTGGTGGATCGCTATCCAAACCTGCTGGTGAGCCAGACCCTGTCCAAATCGCGTTCGCTGGCCGGACTGCGGGTTGGCCTGGCGGTCGGGCATCCTGATCTGATTGAGGCGCTGGAGCGGATCAAGAACAGTTTCAACTCCTATCCGCTGGATCGCCTTGCGAATGTCGGCGCCGCTGCGGCTTTCGAAGATCGCGAGTATTTTGACAAGACCTGCGCGCTGGTGATCGAGAGCCGCGAGTGGGTGATTGCCCAGTTGCAGGCCAAAGGATTTGAAGTGCTGCCGTCGGCGGCCAACTTCATCTTTACCCGGCATCCGCAGCACGATGCGGCGGGGCTGGCGGCCAAGTTACGTGAGCAGGGGGTTATCGTGCGGCACTTCAAGCAAGAGCGGATTGCGCAGTTCTTGCGGATTTCCATCGGTACACCTGAGCAGAATCAGGCGTTGATCGACGGGCTTGGCGACCTTTAAAGGCAAGAGCCCCTCACCCTAACCCTCTCCCGGGGGGAGAGGGGACTGATAGGGGGATGCTTCAGAGCTACATCGACCTGAGATACCGAGTCGAACGCCGGTTTCGAAGAGCAAGGAGATCGGCTCCCTTTCCCTCGCCCCCTTGGGGGCGGTCCGACGTTTCGGGAGGGCTGGGGTGAGGGGGATAGTTTTCGGATTGAACAAAAATTTCGGAAACCCATCCACCATCACTCGTGATGAGCCTCCCCCAAAAACGTCAACGAACTAAACAGCCCGCGACTATTAACATCAGGGCTGTCCTTCACCGCCACCTCAACCTGCGCCGCAATCACATTCAACCCTTCATTGCGCACCAACACCTGCGCCCGCCCGTCCTTGTCGGTCTCGGTGCTCAGCGTATTCGGCGCATTGCGATAGTCGCCAATCAACTTGATCCCCGCCGCCGGTTTGCCGTCCAGCAACACCCGCACCGGCAATGAGTTCCCCGGTCCCACGGTGAGCGGATCGACCTCCGGCAGGATCAGCAATTTGATCTGATCGAGCTTGGGCAATTTCGCCCCCGGCTGATAGATCGCCAGGCTGTATTTGAACGTCTCGGTCGCCTCGATTGCGCCCGGCACTTTGCTGCGCCCCTGGTTGATCCACTTCTTGTCTGCCGTTTGCGACCACATGCCATTGTTCAAGTCTACGGCCAGTACTGCTGGGGGCTTTAGGGGTTGCAGGCGCGCATGATCGGGCAGGCGCTGCACGTTGACCGGAATCATCTTGCCGCTGACGTCATACGCCCACGCGCCGCTGATTTTCTGCGCCTTGAACGCGTTGTCTTCGGCGCCGTGGCCGTAGACCACTTCGATATTGCCGCGCCGTTGTTCGGTCCACAGGCCATGGGCCGATGCTTGAGTAGTGAACAACGCAGCGATGATCAATAAGAGTTTGCCGTGGTGCATGGTGACGTCCTTACAGGTTGAGGGTCAGGCTGACGGTGAAGTTGCGCGGCTCGCCGGGATTGACCCAGTAATTGCTGTACGAGCGCTCGTAGTATTTTTCGTCGAACAGGTTGTTCAGATTCAGGCCGACGGTGACGTTGTCAGTGGCCTTGTAATGCGCCAGCAGATCGACGGTGTGATACGCCGGCAACTCGAAATCGCTGCCAGCTTCGCCAGAGCGATCACCGACATAAGTGAACGCAGCGCCGACGTCCGAGCCGCGCAGGCGGCCGTCCTGAAATTCGTAAACCCCAAGCAAACTGCCGCTGCGCTTGGCCACGCCGAGGATGCGGCTGCCGGCAGGAATTGCTGCATCGCCCTTGGTCACTTCGGCATCGATGTAAGCGAAGGCACCGATCACTCGCACTGCGTCGGTCACTTGCCCGGTCACCTGCAGATCAAAACCCTGACTGCGTGCCTTGCCCATCGCGCGGCTGCTGTCGGTGCCCGGATCGACCGCGAGCACGTTTTCCTTGTCGATGTGGAAAAACGCGAGGGTGCTGCTCAGGCGTTCGTCGAACAGTTCGTTCTTGAAGCCGATCTCGTAGCCGACGCCTTGTTCCGGGTCGAAGGACTTACCGCCGGCGTCGAGGCCATTGTTCGGTTTGAACGAGGTCGAGGCATTGGCGAACACGCCGGTTTGCGGGGTCAATTGATAGAGCAGGCCGGCGCGTTGCGTCAGTGCATCGTGAGTCTGGCGGCTGCGCGTGTCGCGGGTGTGATCGTCAATGCGTTGATCGAAATGCTCGAAGCGCGCACCGACCATCCCGCGCAGTTTGTCGCTGAAGACTATTTGATCCTGCACATTCAAGGCATGGCTTTCGACGTGCTCGAAGAAGTCAGTGCCCGAACGTGCGCCGTTGGGCTTGGGCTGGCCGTAGACCGGGTTGTAGATGTCGATGGCATACGGGCTGCCAGCGATGGTGGTGACGCGTTCGTCCTTGCGGTAGTTCTCGTACTCGCTGCCGATCAACAACTCGTGCTGCCAACTGCCGACGTCGAATAACCCACGCAATTCCAGTTGAGTAATGCTGTCGTGCCAGTTGTTGTCACGCTCGCGATAGCGGCGATTGACTGTGTGGCCGTCAGCATTCAGTGGCCGCGATTCGGAGGCGAAACCCCAGAGCTTGCCTTCCTTGTAATGGCTGGCGAGGCGCAGTTTCCAGGTGTCATTGAGCTGATGCTCAAGCGCGGCTTGCAGCATGTTGTTGTGGTTGTCGATGTCGCCGTCATTCGGTTCGCCGAGGAAAGTCGAGCGCGAGACACCGCTCCATTTATTGTTCGGCGCAACGATGCCCCGGTCGAACGTCGAGCTGTGGCGCACGATCTCGCTTTCCACCAACAGCGACGTGTCCGGGTTCAGTTGCCAACTGATCGAGGGCGCGACGAACACGCGCTGACTGTCGACGTGATCGCGGAAGCTCTTGTTGTTCTCGACCGCGAGGTTGATCCGCGATAGCACATCCCCTTGCTCATCCAGCGGCGTATTGACGTCGAGTGCGGTGCGATAGCGATCCCAACTGCCGGCGCTGGTCTGCAGCGTGGTGAAGGCCTGAGGCTGTGGCTTCTTGCTGACGATGTTTACCGTGCCGCCCGGATCGCCCCGGCCATAGAGACTGGCGGCGGGGCCTTTGAGCACTTCGATGCGCTCGATATTGGCCGCGTCCGGCGTGCTCGGGTAACCACGATTGGCGCTGAAACCGTCCTTGTAGAACTCCGATGTGGTGAAGCCGCGAATGCTGTACTCGTACAGCGTCAGGCCGCCGAAGTTGTTCTGTTTGGATACGCCACCGGCGAAATCGAGCGCGCGTTCGACGCTGGTACTGCCGAGATCCTTGAGCACGCTGGCAGGTATCACGCTGATGGCTTGCGGGATGTCGCGGATTGCCGTGTCGGTTTTGGTCGCGCTGGCCGAGCGAGTCGCGCGATAGCCGCTGACCGGGCCGCTCGCGGATTCGTATTCGGAAGTGACGCTGATGGCGTCGAGTTCGAGGGTTTGCGCTTCTTCGGCGAAGGCGGGCTCGCCGAGCAAACCAAGGGTCAGGCCGAGCAAGGAGGCCTTTGTTCGAGACGACATGTTATGTTGTTCCAATTCAGTGATTGAAACAATATAACATGCCTTTTGAGAATGTCTTGTATTCGCGCGCCCGGCGCGAACACAGTCTTACTCGGGTTCTTTTTCCTTCACCGGCGCCGGTGGCGGGCGCAGGCCGATTTCGGCGCTGAGCTTCAGCTCCTTGCCGTTACGCATCACCTGAATCGTCACTTTATCGGTCGGTTTGATCCGCGCCACCTGATTCATCGAGCGCCGACCATCACCGGCCGGCTCGCCATCGATGCTCAGAATCACGTCGCCCAATTGCAGGCCAGCCTTCTGCGCCGGGCCGTCACGGAAGATCCCCGCCACGACAATCCCCGGACGCCCGGACAAGCCGAACGACTCCGCCAGTTCCTGAGTCAGCGGCTGCACCTCAATCCCGAGCCAGCCGCGAATCACCTGGCCATGCTCGATGATCGACTTCATCACTTCCATCGCCAGCTTCACCGGAATCGCAAAACCGATGCCTTGCGAACCGCCGGACTTGGAGAAGATTGCAGTGTTGATGCCGGTGAGGTTGCCGTTGGCATCCACCAGTGCGCCGCCGGAGTTGCCCGGGTTGATCGCCGCGTCGGTCTGGATGAAGTCTTCGTAGTTGTTCAGGCCCAACTGGTTGCGCCCGGTGGCGCTGATGATGCCCATGGTCACGGTCTGGCCGACACCGAACGGGTTGCCGATGGCCAGTGCGACGTCGCCGATGCGGATGTTGTCCGAGCGCCCGACAGTGATCGACGGCAGGGTTTTCAAATCGATTTTGAGAACAGCGAGGTCGGTTTCCGGATCGCTGCCGATCACTCGGGCGAGGGTTTCACGGCCGTCCTTGAGCGCGACGACGATCTGGTCGGCGCCGCTGGTAACGTGGTTATTGGTCAGGATGTAGCCTTCCGGGCTCATGATCACGCCGGAGCCGAGGCTCGATTCCATGCGCTTCTGCTTCGGCGAGTTGTCACCGAAGAACCGGCGGAATTGCGGATCCTCGAACAGCGGATGCGCCGGTTTGGCGATGACTTTAGTGGTGTACAGGTTGACCACCGACGGCGCGGCGATGGTCACCGCATCCGCATAGGACACCGGCCCCTGCTGCACGCTGGTGGTTTGCGGCGCCTGTTGCAGGTTGACGTCAAGGCTCGGCAGCCCCACCCACTGCGGGTATCGCTGAATAATCAACAGAGCGATAAGCACACCGGCCAACAGCGGCCAGCCGAAAAAACGCAGCGCCTTGAACATTAAGCACGTCCTGGAAAGGTTGCAGGCGAAGTCAGACCGCCCATAATGACGCGCATTATACGAGGCCGCGCGTGCCTCTGAACGGGATATTTAGGAGTCTTTCATGGCCGTCGCTTTGAGCACCCTGGTCGAGGAAGCCGACCGTTACCTCGCCAGTGCAAAAATTGCCGATTACTGCCCGAATGGCCTGCAGGTCGAGGGCCGTCCGCAAGTAATGCGCATTGTCAGCGGCGTCACCGCCAGCCAGGCGTTGCTCGATGCCGCGGTCGAGGCGCAAGCCGATCTGGTGCTGGTGCATCACGGTTACTTCTGGAAAGGCGAGAACCCGTGCATCACCGGCATGAAGCAGCGCCGCTTGAAGACGCTGCTCAAGCACGACATCAGCTTGCTCGCCTATCACCTGCCGCTGGACCTGCATCCGGAGGTCGGTAACAACGTGCAGTTGGCGCGTCAGTTGGACATCACCGTCGAAGGGCCGCTGGATCCGGACAATCTGAAGATTGTCGGTCTGGTTGGCTCATTGAAAGAGCCGATGACCCCAAGGGATTTCGCCCGTCGCGTGCAAGAGGTCATGGGCCGCGAGCCGCTGTTGATCGAAGGCAGCGGGATGATTCGCCGGGTCGGCTGGTGCACCGGTGGTGGTCAGGGTTACATCGATCAGGGCATCGCTGCCGGCGTCGATCTGTTCCTCAGCGGCGAAGCCTCCGAGCAAACCTTCCACAGCGCCCGCGAGAACGGCATCAGCTTCATCGCCGCCGGTCATCACGCCACCGAACGCTACGGCGTGCAGGCGCTGGGCGACTATCTGGCCAAGCGTTTCGCCGTCGAGCATATCTTCATCGATTGCCCGAATCCGATCTGAGCAGCCAAACGGGCGGGCATATTGATATACCCTTTCGATCTAGTTCACGTCCTGATTAGAAGCAGGCCGCTGTGCTAGGATTCCCCGCTCGAACACGGCCCGCTGGCCGTTCATAAGAAAGCTTTCGTGAGTAGCCATGGTCGACAAACTGACGCATCTGAAACAGCTGGAGGCGGAAAGCATCCACATCATCCGCGAGGTGGCAGCCGAGTTCGATAACCCGGTGATGCTGTACTCCATCGGTAAAGACTCCGCCGTGATGCTGCACCTGGCACGCAAGGCGTTCTTCCCGGGCAAACTGCCGTTTCCGGTGATGCACGTCGACACTCGCTGGAAATTCCAGGAGATGTACAAGTTCCGCGACAAGATGGTCGAAGAACTGGGTCTGGACTTGATCACCCACATCAACCCGGACGGCGTGGCGCAGAACATCAATCCGTTCACCCACGGCAGCGCCAAGCACACCGACATCATGAAAACCGAGGGCCTGAAACAGGCGCTCGACAAGCATGGTTTTGACGCAGCGTTCGGCGGTGCCCGTCGCGATGAAGAGAAATCCCGTGCCAAAGAGCGCGTGTACTCGTTCCGCGACAGCAAGCATCGCTGGGATCCGAAAAATCAGCGCCCGGAGCTGTGGAACGTCTACAACGGCAAGGTCAACAAGGGCGAATCCATTCGTGTGTTCCCGTTGTCGAACTGGACCGAGCTGGACATCTGGCAGTACATCTATCTCGAAGGCATCCCGATTGTGCCGCTGTACTTTGCAGCCGAGCGCGAAGTGATCGAGAAGAACGGCACGCTGATCATGATCGACGACGAGCGCATCCTTGAGCATCTGTCTGATGAAGACAAAGCGCGTATCGTCAAAAAGAAAGTGCGTTTCCGTACCCTTGGTTGCTACCCGTTGACGGGCGCAGTGGAGTCCGAGGCCGAGAGCCTGACGGACATCATTCAGGAAATGCTCCTGACGCGAACTTCCGAGCGCCAGGGCCGGGTCATCGACCACGATGGCGCAGGCTCTATGGAAGACAAAAAACGTCAGGGTTATTTCTAAGGGGTTGTCATGTCGCACGTATCTGATTTGATCAGCGAGGACATCCTCGCCTACCTGGGCCAGCACGAACGTAAAGAGCTGCTGCGCTTTTTGACCTGCGGTAACGTCGATGACGGCAAGAGCACCCTGATCGGGCGCCTGCTGCACGACTCGAAAATGATCTACGAAGATCACCTCGAAGCGATTACCCGCGACTCGAAAAAAGTTGGCACCACTGGCGAAGACATCGACCTGGCATTGCTGGTCGATGGCCTGCAGGCCGAGCGTGAGCAGGGCATCACCATCGATGTCGCTTACCGCTATTTCTCCACCGCCAAACGCAAATTCATCATCGCCGACACGCCGGGCCATGAGCAGTACACCCGCAACATGGCCACTGGTGCGTCCACCTGTGACCTGGCGATCATCCTGGTCGACGCGCGTTACGGTGTGCAGACCCAGACTCGTCGCCACAGCTTCATCGCCTCGCTGCTCGGCATCAAACACATCGTGGTCGCCATCAACAAGATGGACTTGAAAGATTTCGACCAGGGTGTGTTCGAGTCGATCAAGGCCGACTACCTGAAATTCGCCGAAGGCTTGAAGCTCAAGCCGACCAGCATGCACTTCGTGCCGATGTCGGCGCTGAAGGGCGACAACGTAGTGAACAAATCCGAGCGCTCGCCGTGGTACACCGGCCAGTCGCTGATGGAAATTCTCGAGACCGTGGAAGTGGCGGGCGATCGCAACTTCACCGATCTGCGTTTCCCGGTGCAGTACGTCAACCGTCCGAACCTGAACTTCCGTGGCTTCGCCGGCACCCTCGCCAGCGGCATCGTCAAGAAGGGCGACGAAGTTGTTGTCCTGCCGTCGGGCAAGAGCAGCCGCGTGAAATCCATCGTCACCTTCGACGGTGAACTGGAACACGCAGGTCCAGGTCAAGCGGTGACGCTGACCATGGAAGACGAGATCGACATCTCCCGTGGCGACCTGTTGGTCCACGCCGACAACGTGCCGCCGGTCACCGACAGCTTTGAAGCGATGCTGGTGTGGATGGCTGAAGAGCCGATGCTGCCGGGCAAGAAATACGACATCAAACGTGCCACCAGTTACGTGCCGGGCTCGATTGCCAGCATCGTCAACAAGGTCGACGTCAACACCCTCGAAGAAGGCCCGGCGAGCGCGTTGCAGCTCAACGAAATCGGCAAGGTCAGGATCGCGCTCGATGCGCCGATCGCCCTCGACGGTTACGAAAGCAACCGCACCACTGGCGCGTTCATCATCATCGATCGTTTGACCAACGGCACCGTCGGCGCCGGCATGATCGTGGCTCAGCCATTGACTCACGGCACCGCGACGCATCACGGCAAACTGGCGCACGTAGCAACTGAGGAGCGCGCTCAGCGCTTTGGCCAGCAGCCGGCGACTGTACTGTTCAGCGGCTTGTCGGGCGCCGGCAAAAGCACGCTGGCCTACGCGGTCGAGCGCAAGTTGTTCGACCTCGGTCGTGCGGTGTTCGTGCTGGATGGCCAGAACTTGCGCCATGACCTGAACAAGGGGCTGCCACAGGATCGCGCCGGTCGTACCGAAAACTGGAGCCGTGCTGCGCACGTGGCGCGTCAGTTCAACGAGGCCGGTCTGTTGACGCTGGCGGCATTCGTTGCACCGAGCGCTGAAGGTCGCGAGCAGGCCAAGGATCTGATCGGCAAGGAGCGTCTGTTGACGGTCTACGTTCAGGCCTCACCAGCCGTTTGCGCCGAGCGTGATCCGCAAGGACTGTACGCCGCAGGTGGTGACAACATCCCGGGCGAATCCTTCCCGTACGACGTGCCGCTGGACGCCGATCTGGTGATCGACACCCAGTCGCTGTCGCTGGAAGACAGCGTCAAGCAAGTGCTCGATCTGCTGCGCAAGCGTGGCGCGATCTAAGCGTTAGCCGCAAACTGAAAAACCCGCCGATGAGTGATCATCGGCGGGTTTTTTGTTGTCTTGAGATTGCTAAAAGATCGTCCGATCGCGGCCCGAGCCTTCGGACGATCTTTTGATCTTAAGTACTTGGATACTCGCGGTGCATTTGTTCGAGCAACGCATCCTTGTCCTGCCACAGCTGATTGATCCAGCCCTGGAATTGCAGGCGGTACTCGCCGTCCTGATCGTAGTTTTTGCCGATGAATGCAGGCGGAATTTTCAGCTCTTCAAAGTGCACCACCACGTCACGCACATTGCCGCACAGCAAGTCCCAATAACCCGGACGCCCGCCCGGATAATGGATGGTCACATTGACGATCGACTCCAGCTGTTCACCCATGGCATCCAGCACAAACGCAATACCGCCAGCCTTGGGCTTGAGCAAATATTTGAACGGCGACTTCTGCTGCGCATGCTTGCCCTCGGTGAAGCGCGTGCCTTCGACAAAGTTGAAAATGCCCACCGGGTTATTGCGAAATTTCGCGCAAGTCTTGCGCGTGGTTTCGAGGTCTTTGCCTTTCTTCTCCGGGTGCTTTTCCAGGTACGCCTTGGAGTAGCGCTTCATGAACGGAAAGCCCAGCGCCCACCAGGCCAGACCGATCACCGGCACCCAGATCAGCTCTTGCTTGAGAAAAAACTTCAGCGGCTGGATCCGGCGGTTGAGCACGTATTGCAGGACCATGATGTCGACCCAGCTCTGGTGGTTGCTGGTGATCAGGTACGAGTGCTGATAATCCAGACCTTGCAGGCCGCTGAGGTGCCAGCGGGTGCGGCAGACCAGGTTCATCCAGGCTTTGTTGTTGCTGATCCACGCTTCGTGAGTGTGGCCCATCAGCCAGCGCGTGAAGCGCCGGGCCAAGGCGAACGGCAGCACCTTGAACAGCGCCACCAGAAACAGGAACGAGCACAGCAGAATGGTGTTGAGTGCCAACAGCAGTGCGGCAATCACGCCGCGTAACGGGGCAGGGAGGAAGGCCAGCATTTATACATCCATAGGTCGGTTGGCGGCTTGAATCGCGGTCAGGGCGATGGTGTAGACGATGTCATCGACCTGCGCGCCGCGCGGCAGATCGTTCACCGGTTTGCGCAGGCCTTGCAGCATCGGCCCGAGACTGACGCAGTCGGCGCTGCGCTGCACGGCTTTGTGTGTGGTGTTGCCGGTGTTCAGGTCAGGGAACACGAACACCGTGGCGCGACCGGCCACCTGGCTGTTCGGCGCCAGTTGCCGGGCCACGGTTTCGTTGGCGGCGGCATCGTACTGCAACGGGCCGTCGATCAGCAGCGAGTGCTGTTGTTCGTGAGCGAGCAGGGTCGCCTCGCGGACTTTCTCGACTTCTTCACCACTGGCCGAATCACCACTGGAATAGCTGATCATAGCCACGCGCGGGGTGATGCCGAATGCGGCCGCCGAGTCCGCGCTTTGCAGCGCGATCTCTGCCAGTTCAATGGCGCTCGGGTGCGGGTTCATCACGCAGTCGCCGTAAACCAGCACTTCTTCGGGAAACAGCATGAAGAACACCGACGACACCAGCGTGCAGCCCGGTGCGGTTTTGATCAGCTGCAGAGCGGGACGGATGGTGTTGGCCGTGGAATGGATGACTCCGGAGACGAGACCATCGACCTCGTCCAGCGCGAGCATCATGGTGCCGATTACCACGGTGTCTTCGAGCTGCTGTTCGGCCATCGGCGCGTTGAGACTTTTGCTCTTGCGCAGCGATACCATCGGTTCGACGTAGCGTTCGCGGATCAGGTCCGGATCAAGAATCTCCAGGCCTTCCGGCAGCTCAATGCCTTGGGCGCGCGCCACCGCTTGCACGTCTTCCGGTTTCGCCAGCAGCACGCAGCGGGCAATGCCGCGCGCCTGACAGATCGCCGCCGCCTGTACGGTCAACGGCTCGCTGCCCTCCGGCAGAACAATGCGTTTGTTTGCCGCTTGGGCGCGTTGAATCAGTTGATAGCGGAACACCGCCGGCGACAGGCGCATCTCGCGCGGTGTGCCGCAACGCTGGTGCAGCCAGTTGGCGTCGAGGTGGCTGGCGACGAAATCGGTGATGATCTCGGCGCGCTCGCGGTCATCGATCGGGATTTCCTTGTTCAGGCCATTGAGCTGGTTGGCGGTGTCGTAGGAGCCGGTGCTCACCGACAACACCGGCAAACCGGCCTGCAACGCGCCCCGGCACAGATCCATGATGCGCGGATCGGGCAGGGTGTCACTGGTCAGCAGCAGGCCGGCCAACGGCACGCCGTTCATCGCGGCAAGGCTGACGGCAAGGATGATGTCGTCGCGGTCGCCCGGTGTCACCACCAGTACACCGGGCTTGAGTAGCTCGACGGTGTTGCGCATGGTGCGCGCGCAGATGATGATTTTGGTCATGCGCCGGGTTTCGTAGTCGCCCGCATTGAGCACTTGCGCGTTCATTAGATCAGCGACGTCGCGGGTGCGCGGGGCATTCAGTTCCGGCTGAAACGGAATGCAGCCGAGCAGGCGGAAATCACCGCTGCGCAGCAAGGGCGAGTGTTCTTTCAGGCGTGTGGCGAAGGCCTCCATGCTCTCATCGGTCTTGACCTTGTTGAGAATCACGCCGAGGACCTTCGGATCTTTCGGTCCGCCGAACAGTTGTGCCTGCAACTCGACGCGCCCGGACAGCTCTGTCAGCACTTCGTTTTCTGGCGCGGAGACCAGAATCACCTCGGCATCCAGGCTTTTCGCCAAGTGCAGATTGACCCGCGCGGCATAGCTGGCGCTGCGCGTCGGCACCATGCCTTCAACGATCAGCACGTCTTTGCCGATGGCAGCCTGCTGATAAAGGGTGATGATTTCTTCCAGCAACTCGTCGAGCTGACCGTCGCCGAGCATGCGCTCGACATGCGCCAGACCCAGCGGCTGCGGCGGCTTCAGGCCGTGGGTGCGTGCCACCAGTTCGGTGGAACGTTCAGGGCCGGTGTCGCCCGGATGCGGCTGGGCAATCGGCTTGAAGAAACCGACTTTCAGCCCGGCGCGCTCAAGCGTGCGTACCAGCCCAAGGCTGATCGAGGTCAGACCCACACCAAAATCGGTGGGCGCGATAAAAAAAGTTTGCATGCGGATTCTCTAAGGGAGCGCAATGGCGATCAGCTTTCTATGACCTATGCCGATCTGCCGAAATTCAGTCGCCAAGGTTAGCGCTAACCGAGCCTTGTGCGCACCAACCGCAAGCAAAGGGTTGGCCTATTTTTTCAATACGCTGCGCCGGGTCGAGCACCCAGGCCCGCGATTGCCACGGTGGCTGGTGGCGCAGGTGTTGTGTGTGGCCGCAAGACAGTTCGACGACCCAGTGGCCATCCTCGTCCTGATGGAAGCCGGTGATCGTCGCAGGCGCCAATCCGCCCCGTTTGTCCGGGTTCTGTTCGCTTTCGGGCAAATCCTTGTTTAGACTTGTCCGTTCTTCATTCTTCTGCAAAAGGTCTCGCCCCATGCTGATCGCCGCCAATAAGGCTGTCTCCATCGACTATACCCTGACCAACGACGCTGGTGAGGTCATCGACAGCTCCGCCGGCGGCGCTCCGCTGGTCTACCTGCATGGCGCAGGCAACATCATTCCAGGTCTGGAAAAAGCCCTGGAAGGCAAAACCGTTGGTGACGAACTGCAAGTTGCCGTCGAGCCGGAAGATGCTTACGGCGAATACGCTGCCGAACTGGTCAGCACTCTGAGCCGCAGCATGTTCGAAGGTGTTGACGAGCTGGAAGTCGGCATGCAGTTCCACGCTTCGGCGCCGGACGGCCAGATGCAGATCGTGACCATCCGCGACCTCGACGGCGACGACGTCACCGTTGACGGCAACCACCCGTTGGCCGGTCAGCGTCTGAACTTCAAAGTGAAGGTCATCGACATCCGTGACGCCAGCCAGGAAGAAGTGGCTCATGGTCACGTGCATGGCGAAGGTGGCCATCAGCACTGATTTCTGCGCTAAGCTCAGAGAACTGGAGAGGCGCCCGAGGGGCGCCTTTTTAGTCCGCGGCTGTCCTTGGTGGCCTCGCCAAGTGGCTGTTTCGAGTAGAAAACGGGAATCTGGAGTTCGTCATGAGTGCTTTTCACGACCTTAAGTTGACAGCCCTGGATGGTCAGGAGCTACCGCTGGCACCCTTCAAGGGCCAAGTCGTGCTGGTGGTCAACGTCGCCTCCAAATGCGGCTTGACCCCACAGTACGCGGCGCTGGAAAACCTTTATCAGCAATACAAAGGCAAAGGCTTCGCCGTGCTGGGCCTGCCGTGCAACCAGTTTGCCGGTCAGGAGCCAGGCTCCGAGAAAGAGATTTCGGAGTTCTGCAGCCTTAACTATGGCGTGAGTTTTCCGTTGTCGAGCAAGCTCGAAGTCAACGGCCACGAGCGTCATCAGCTGTACCGTCTGCTGGCGGGCGAGGGCGCGGAGTTTCCCGGTGACATCACCTGGAACTTCGAAAAGTTTCTGCTCGGCAAGGACGGCCGCGTGCTGGCCCGGTTCTCGCCGCGCACGGCGCCGGATGATCCGACGGTCATCGCGGCTATCGAAAAAGCGCTGAGCTAAAGCGTCAGGTCAAAATCAAAAGATCGCAGCCTTCGGCAGCTCCTACATAGATCACGTGTAGGAGCTGCCGCAGGCTGCGATCTTTTCGTTTCTAATCCTTAATCACCAAAATCAATAGTGCTGTTCAACGGACTCGGGCATCCATATTATCGCCGTCATAAAGCCATCTCTGTGGAGCTCCCCGATGCCCGTCCAAGCCCTGTTCAAACCGTTCCACCTCGGTACTCTCGAACTGCCGACCCGTGTGGTCATGGCGCCGATGACCCGCTCGTTTTCTCCGGGGGGCGTGCCCAATTCCAAAGTCATCGAATACTATCGTCGGCGCGCGGCGGCCGGTGTCGGCCTGATCATCACTGAAGGCACCACCGTCGGCCATCAAGCGTCCAACGGCTACCCGAACGTGCCGCACTTCTACGGTGAAGCCGCGTTGGCTGGCTGGAAAAAAGTCGTCGATGCGGTACATGCCGAGGGCGGCAAGATCGTTCCGCAGCTGTGGCACGTCGGCAGCGTGCGCCGCATCGGCACCGAGCCGGATGCGAGCGTGCCGGGTTATGGCCCGTCGGAAAAGCTCAAGGACGGCCAGGTCGTTGTGCATGGCATGACCAAACAGGACATCCAGGAAGTGATTGCCGCGTTCGCCCAGGCTGCCAAAGATGCGCAGAGCATTGGCATGGACGGCGTGGAAATCCATGGCGCTCACGGTTATCTGGTCGACCAGTTCTTCTGGGAAGGCAGCAACCAGCGTACCGACGAATATGGCGGCAGCCTGGCCAACCGTTCGCGTTTCGCCATTGAGCTGATTCAAGCCGTGCGTGCGGCAGTTGGTGAAGGTTTCCCGATCATCTTCCGTTTCTCGCAGTGGAAGCAGCAGGACTACACCGCGCGTCTGGTGCAAACCCCGGAAGCACTGGGTGAATTCCTCAAGCCTTTGTCTGACGCAGGCGTGGACATTTTCCACTGCTCGACACGGCGTTTCTGGGAGCCTGAGTTTGAAGGATCCGACCTGAACCTCGCTGGCTGGACGCGCAAACTGACCGGCAAACCGACCATCACTGTGGGCAGCGTCGGCCTCGACGGCGAGTTCCTGCAATTCATGGTCAACACTGACAAGGTCGCGCAGCCGGCCAGTCTGGAAAACCTGCTGACACGTTTGAACAATGACGAGTTCGATCTGGTGGCGGTAGGGCGCGCGCTGCTGGTGGATCCGGACTGGGCGCTGAAAGTCCGCGAAGGCCGCGAGCAGGATATTCTGCCCTTCAGCCGAGAGGCGTTGATGACGCTGGTTTAACCGGCGTCCTCACCGACGCCATCGCTGGCAAGCCAGCTCCCACAGGTTTCACGGTGTCCACAAAACAGGTGTTCACTGGAGATCCCTGTGGGAGCTGGTGTTCACAAAACAGGTGTTCACTGCAGATCTCCTGTGGGAGCTGGTGTTCACAAAACCGGTGTTTACTGCAGATCCCTGTGGGAGCTGGTGTTCACAAAACAGGTGTTTACTGCAGATTCCTGTGAGAGCTGGTGTTCACAAAACAGGTGTTTACTGCAGATTCCTGTGAGAGCTGGTGTTCACAAAACAGGTGTTCACTGGAGATCCCTGTGGGAGCTGGTGTTCACAAAAAGTGTGTTCACTGGACATCCCTGTGGGAGCTGGCTTGCCAGCGATGACGGCATTCGAGTCAGTCAACATTCAGGGCAATGTTGGAGCATTTGGAACAACCAATTCCCCCTCGTACGCCCCACGCAAATGGCTTTCAAACTGTTCGATGATCGCCGCCCACCCCTGACGACTCGCATGCTGGCGCGCATTCAGGCGCACGCAGCGCAACGTTTCGTGCTTCTCCAGTAACCAGGCTGCGGCATCGCAGAACGCGTCTTCATCTCCGGGCATCGCCAGCACGCCGCTGTATCCATGACGGATATGCTGCGCCGCCGCGGCCTGATCGTAAGCCACCACGCCCAACCCTGACGCCAGTGCTTCGAGTACCACGTTGCCGAAGGTTTCAGTCAGGCTCGGAAACAGAAACACATCCCCCGACGCATAGTGCGCCGCCAGTGCTTCGCCACGCTGCGAGCCGCAGAAAATCGCCTCGGGCAATTCCTTTTCCAGCGCTGCACGTTGCGGCCCGTCACCGACCACGATCAGTTTCAGATTGCGCTGTGGATACGAGCTGCGCAGCTTTTCGAAACTGCGCTTGAGCAGGCCCAGATTCTTCTCCGGCGCCAGGCGTCCTACGTGAATCACCGCAATGTCTCGCTCGCTCAGTCCCCACTGCTCACGCAACGCGTCCAGACGTTTGGCCGGATGAAACAACTGGCTGTCGACACCTCGGGACAACAAGGCCAAGCGCTCGAAATGCCGCCGCTCCAGTTCCAGCCGTTGACTGACGCTTGGCACCAGCGTCAGCGCCGAACGATTGTGAAACCAACGCAGATAATGCGTGAGCAAACGCGTCAGCAAACCCAAGCCGTACTGGCTGGTGTACTGCTGAAAATTGGTGTGAAAGCCACTGACCACGGCAATCCCCAAACGCCGCGCCGCGCGCAACGCCGACAACCCGAGCGGGCCTTCGGTGGCGATATACAGCACATCCGGGCGCTGGCGTTTCCAGCGTCGAAGCAACTTGTGCATCGACGACTGACCCCATTGCAACCCCGGATAACCCGGCAACGGCCAGCCGCGACAGAGCAGCAACGACTCATCCTCGCTGCGCAGCGGATCGTCGCCTTGACGCGGGCGCACCAGTTCGACCCGATGCCCGCGCGCGCGCAATCCATCGCACAAGCGGCCAAGGGTATTGGCCACGCCGTTGATTTCCGGAGGGAAGGTTTCGCTGATCAGGGTGATATTTAGAGCTGTCGTCATGACCTCAGTGTCGGCTGAGGCCATGTCGTGCTTGTGACGGTCAGATGATGGATTTGTGACCGGCTCAGCCGTGGGTGACGAGGTTTTCAGCGCCGCGCTCGCGCACCCAGAACAGTGTCGCCCCAGCGACGGCGGCCGGCATCATCAAGATGTTGACCACCGGAATCAGCAGCACCAGATACACAATCCCGCCGAAACTCATGCTCTGCCAGCGCTTCTCGCGTAGCCAGGCGAGCATTTCGTTCCAGCCGAGCTTGTGGTTGTCCGCCGGGTAGTCGATGTACTGGATCGCCATCATCCACACGCCGAACAGCAGCCACAGCGGTGCGGCGACGATGTTCACCACCGGGATGAACGAGAGGATGAACAGGCCGAGCGCCCGTGGCAGGAAGTAGCCGAGTTTGCGCATTTCCCGGGACAGGGTACGCGGGACCATGGCGATCAATTCGCCCCAACTGAAAGCCGGGAAGTCATCGGTGCCGCGCACCACTACTTCGACTTTTTCTGCGAGGAAGCCGTTGAACGGCGCAGCGATCACGTTGGCGAGCATGGTGAAGGTGAAGAACACCATCAAACCCACCAGCACCACGAACAGCGGCCACAGGATGTAGCTGAGAAAACTCAGCCATTCGGGCAGCGACGGCATCAGCGTGTCGACCCACAGGCTGAACTGGTGGCCGGCGAGATAGATCAATCCGACGAACAGCACCAGGTTGATCGCCAGCGGCAGCAAAACGAACAGGCGCAGGCCGGGACTGAGAACCAGTTTGAGGCCTTCGCGCAGGTATTGCGGGCCGGACAGAACAGGGGCGGGCATAAGGTGCTCCGAGCAAGGGAAAACGCGCCGACCTTACCGACTTTGCCGGGGTGGCGAAAGCGCGGCAGCTGGATCGACATTCACTGTAACAAAGACGTCCATCTCGTCAGTGTGTCGGCATAGAGACCACCTATGAGCTGGATTGTTAAACCGTATTTCCTTAATCTTGCCCCCCTCGATACGCTGCACCCAACTTTTTACAGGACTGTCGAGCTCATGCCTTCCCCAAGGTTATCCACAGTCCTTTTTTATTCCGCCGGCAATCCGGCGTCCGCGCCTGATGTCTTGGCCGGTCAACAGGAGACAGGTTCATGTCTGAAGTCCGTCATTCGCGAGTGATCATCCTCGGTTCCGGCCCTGCCGGTTACAGTGCTGCTGTGTACGCCGCGCGTGCCAACCTCAAGCCGCTGCTGATCACCGGCATGCAGGCCGGCGGCCAACTGACCACCACCACCGAAGTCGACAACTGGCCGGGCGACGTCCACGGTCTGACCGGCCCGGTGCTGATGGAGCGCATGCGTGAACACGCCGAGCGTTTTGAAACCGAGATCGTTTTTGATCACATCAATGCGGTGGACTTCGCTTCCAAGCCTTACAGCCTGACCGGCGACAGCGCCACCTACACCTGCGACGCGCTGATCATCGCCACCGGCGCCAGTGCTCGTTACCTGGGCCTGCCGTCGGAAGAAGCGTTCATGGGCAAAGGCGTTTCGGCCTGCGCCACCTGCGACGGTTTCTTCTACCGCAACAAGCCAGTTGCCGTGGTCGGCGGCGGTAACACCGCGGTTGAAGAAGCGCTGTATCTGGCCAACATCGCCAGCAAAGTCACGCTGATCCACCGTCGTGAAACCTTCCGCGCCGAGAAGATTCTGATCGACAAGCTCAACGCCCGCGTGGCCGAAGGCAAGATCGAGCTGAAACTCAACGCGACCCTCGACGAAGTGTTGGGCGACAACATGGGCGTGACCGGTGCGCGTCTGAAGAACAACGATGGCAGCTTCGACGAAATCACCGTTGACGGCGTGTTCATCGCGATCGGCCACACCCCGAACACTTCGTTGTTCGAAGGTCAGCTGGAGTTGAAGGACGGCTATCTGGTGGTACAGGGCGGGCGTGAAGGCAACGCCACCGCGACCAACGTTGAAGGGATCTTCGCTGCCGGCGACGTGGCCGACCACGTTTATCGTCAGGCCATCACCTCGGCCGGCGCCGGCTGCATGGCGGCACTCGACACCGAGCGCTACCTCGACGGTCTGCAGAACGCTTCGTTCTAAGATCGCAGGCATAAAAAAACCGGCTTCGGCCGGTTTTTTTGCGTCCGCGAATCGCTGAAGAATCAGCGACGAGTCAGCGGCTGTGCTTCGAACGTCACACCGGCCAGACCATGCTTGATCAACGCACGAATATTGCCGTGATCACTGCCCTCAGGCGTTGCAACGACCGAGCGGTAATGCTCGCCAAACGCCAACAGCGCTTCTGCATCACTCAAGCCTTCGAGCAGCGCCAGACCCAGCGTCTTGCACGAACCTTCGTTCTGCCCGGCGGCGTTTTCCACGCCACCATTGTTGAACGCCTGAGGCTGGTAGTCGTAGCCGGCAGCAATAAAAGACAAAGTGTCGGCAAAGGCGTGCTCGCCACTGTTCAGGCTGGCGCGCAAGGTGTTGAGGTCAGTCATTCGGGTTTTCCTTTGGCAAACGCCGCTTGTTGTTCGGCGCTGGCTTCTTGCTGAAATTGGGCTTTCCAGTCGGCGTAGGGCATGCCGTAAACCACTTCGCGGGCGTCGTCGAGGCTGACCTCGATCTGGCGCTCGTCGGCGGCGGCCTTGTACCACTTCGACAGGCAGTTGCGGCAGAACCCGGAGAGGTTCATCAAGTCGATGTTCTGCACATCCTTGCGGCTGTCCAGATGGACGACCAGTCGGCGGAATGCGGCGGCTTCGAGTTCGAGGCGTTGTTGCTCGGTCATGTTGGGCTCTGTGCAATCAAATCGTGGCGCGGATGATAAAAGTCTGGCGGGCGATGCGCCAGTCACGCTCAGCGGCTGGCGGCCAGGGTAATCGACACCGACTCGGCAAAGCGCAGCGCATGCGGCTTGTCGACTTCAACTTCGGCGTACAACACCGACGCATTGGTCATCACCAGATCCAGCAACTCTTGGGTCAGGCGTTCGAGCAGTGCAAAACGGTTGCCTTCCACATGAGCAATGATCGCCTTGGTGATCGTGCGGTAGTTCAGCGCGTGGTCGATGTCGTTGTCGCGCACGGCTTCTTGGGCTGCATACAGGATGGTCAGGTTGATCAGCACATCCTGTTTGTTGAGGATTTCATCCTCGTTGATTCCGATAAAGGTGCGCAGGCGCAGATCCTTGACCCGAATGCGCGCCATTCCCGGTTGTAGTTGTGGCATTTACTTGCTCCGTCCAATCAATTGCAGGAACTCCTGACGGGTGTTGCTCGACTCGCGAAAGGCGCCGAGCATGACCGAGGTGTTCATGGTCGAATTCTGTTTTTCGACACCGCGCATCATCATGCACATGTGTCTGGCCTCGATGACTACCGCGACGCCAGCGGCATCGGTGACTTGCTGCACCGCGTCGGCGATTTGCCGGGTGAGGTTTTCCTGAATCTGCAGGCGGCGGGCGAACATGTCCACCAATCGCGCAATCTTCGACAGGCCTAACACCTTACCGGTTGGAATATAAGCCACATGCGCCTTGCCAATGAAGGGCAGCAGGTGATGTTCGCACAACGAATACAGTTCGATGTCGGCGACGATGATCATCTCGTCGGAGTCGGAGGCAAACAGCGCTCCGTTGACGATTTGCTCCACGCTCTGTTCATAACCGTGACAAAGGTACTGCATGGCCTTGGCCGCACGCTCGGGCGTGTCGAGCAAGCCCTCGCGCTCGGGGTCTTCACCGAGGCCGATGAGGATTTCGCGGTAATTCTCGGGCAGGGAACGGGTCATGGAGCATCCTCGCGGGGCCGTATTATTTAACGTGCCGTCCGCCGTTGACGGTCAGGGTCGTACCCGTCACATAAGGGTTGTCGAGCAGATAGCGCAGGCTCTGATAGATCACTTCGCTGCCGGGCTCGATGCCCAGCGCGGACTTGGCCAGCGCCTTGGCGCGGTACGCCGCGTCGTCGTCGGGATTGAACAATAGCAGGGCCGGCGCGATGCCGTTGACCTTGATGGCTGGTGCATAACGCGCGGCGAAGGACAGGGTCAGGCTGTCGAGCCCGGCCTTGCTTGCGCAATAACCGATGTGTTTGCTGCTGCCCTTGCGGGTCACGTCGTCGCTGATGTGGATGATGTCGGCGGGGTTCGAACGCTTGAGCAGATCAGCGCAGTGCAGGTTGATCAGATACGGCGCGAGCATGTGAATGTTGTACATGCGCGTGAAAGCTTCGGCTTCGCTGCCCTCGGTCTCCGCCAGCCATTCCGAGGCGTTGTGCACGACGCCTCGGAGGGTGTCGGTGTGGGTTTTCAGTGTTTCGATAAACGCCAGAATCCCGCTTTCACTGGAGAAGTCCGCGTGCAGGCCGATGGCGCCGAGATCGCGCAGAGTCTGTACGCCCGGTCGTTCAGTGCGGTACGTGAAAATGACCTGATGACCGTCTTCGAGCAAGCGCTGCGCACAATGCAGGCCGACGCGCTGGCCGGCACCGGTGATCAGAATGGGGGCTGCGGGAGTAGTCATGAACGGCTCGCGTCTCTGCATGAGCAAAAACTATAACAGCGACGCGAGCGGTAAGCCTATCGCCGGGCGGCTTCAGCGGTTTAGCGTGGATGGCTCAACGGGCAGTCGGCGCACCGGCGTGCTGTTCAGCCAACTGGCGAGCATCCGGGTCGACAACGGAATAAACAGGTAAACCATCAACGGCGTCAGACACAGCGTGCTGATGAATACCCGTGGCAGCAGGCTCATATCCGCGAGCAACGGGCCGAGCACAAAGTTGAACAGTAACGACACCGGAAAGAACGCCAGCCAGATCGCCACGGCCTGTTTCCAGCGCGGTGGCCGCGTGCCCGCAGCACCAAACCAGCCCTCGATGCCGCTGACCCGATGTTCCTTGGGATGCTCGAACAGTTCGCTGCCACGCGCCAGCCACGCCGTACGCGACACCGAGTGCTCCCAGGCATGCAGGGTCGGTTCGTCGGCGAAGCGGAAAATGATCTGGAATTCGTTATCGCCGGGCGGCGGAGCCAGCACGCCGGAGCCGAGATAACCGGGAAAATCAGTGGCCAGCTGTTCGCCTTCGCGCAACCAGCTCATCAAATCCAGATAGCGACCGTCGGCGACACGGCGCGCAACCATCAACGTGACGGGGGAACTAGACATTGTGTATCTCCGTATTACAAGTGCGTCACTCCGGGTAGGAGTTTCGCCAGACGCAGCACCGGGATAGAGGGCTGCGTTTTCGACAAGCAAGGATTATTCCTGATTTTCGTGATTAGACCAGCGACTTTCGTCGCATTTAACGGCTTGAACCGTCACCGGACATCAGGGTTAGAATGGGATCCAAATTCGCCAACAAGGACGTGCACGCAAGATGGCTGTCATTACCGAGGATAATCCTGCTGCGCTGGCATCCGGCACGTTCGAAAGCACAGACCTGTTTCCCATCCGCGAAGTAGCCCGCGTGACCGGCGTCAACCCGGTTACATTGCGCGCCTGGGAGCGTCGCTACGGTTTGCTTCAACCAACGCGCACTGAAAGTGGGCATCGGCTGTATTCAATGACCGATATCGAGCGTGTGCGCAGTATCGTTGACTGGATCGACCGCGGCGTCGCAGTCAGCAAGGTCGGCAAGATTCTCGCCAAGACCGAGCCATTGAAGGTGCTGGCGCACATCATCCCCGACGATCTGGTGCAGTCCGATTACCGGCAATGGCAGGAGCAGGTCCAGCGCGCAGTGAGGTCTTTCGACGACCAGGCGCTGGATCAGGTCTACGGTCAGATCTTCTCTTCCTATTCGCTGCCAGTGGTGTTCCAGGACATCCTGATGCCGCTGTGGCTGCAATTGCTGCAACGTCAGGACTCGTTCGGCCAGACCAGCGAGTGGCTGTTTTACGACGGGTTTCTGCGGGCGCGAGTGTTGCAGCGTATTGTCACGCTGCGTGGCAACCAGCCGCGCAGAGTGATCGTCAGCGCCTTGGCCGGCCAGTGTCGGGAGCTTGAACTGCTGGTCGCCGCGTTGTTTCTGAGCGGCAATGATGCGGGGGTTCGCGTGTTGACCACCGGCCAGCCGTTCGATGAACTCACCCTGGTTTGCGACAAGGTCAAACCCCAGGCGCTGGTGCTGTTTTCCAATCACGCGCCGACCGCGGAGCTGCCCCGACGGCTAAATCGTCTGGCCATGAGTCTTGATTGTCAGTTGCTGCTGGCAGGTGATGCGGCAGATCTGGCGCAGGAAAGCCTGGCGGGATCATCGATTGGATGTCTGGGCAATGAAGGCGCAAGCATGCGTCAGCGCATGACGCAATTTCTCGCCGGTACGCTGGATACTTGAATCTCAGGTGTGCAGGGCAGGGTGGGTCAGGCGGTGTTGTTGCAGGATGAACTGGCGCAGGCGCTCGATCTCATCGGTGTCGGTCTGGCTCAGGTCATAGGCGTAAAAGCCGTTCTCGGTTTCACGTTCGAAAGTCCCGCGCAGGGAAATTCGCTCGTAACCTGAAGGGCTGAACCACAGGGCAAAATGCTTCGCCGCTTTGGTCTTGTTGCGCACTTCCACCAGTACGCCTTTATGCGAAACCTCGTGCACCCACAACGTGCCGGGCTGGCCCTTGGCATTTTCCAGGGCCACCGGCTCGTCCAGCACCAGCCGCCAAGGTCGCACCATCGGGCCGTCTTCGAAAATGCTCGGCACACCCAGGCGCAAATGCAGTGCATGGAATTCGTCTTCCACCAAGTGCAGCGGGAAGGTCATCTGTTGGTTTTCGAAGCTGGCCTGGATGGTGACTTGCTCATGGGCCGCGAGGCGGGTGAGCAAATCACGGATCTGCGATCCGCCGTTAACCAGCAGGCTCGACGTCGCATCCCGCACGTTCAGTTGCGGGTTGTGTTGCATGGTCTGGATGAAATCCAGCTCATCCTGGGTCAGGAGTGCGTCGCGTTGCATGGCCAACTCGAAAGAAATAGTTACAAAGTCATTGGTGATTGTAGTTAATGACAATTAGTTCGCAGTTTTGTTTGCGCCGTTCGTCGCTTTGAGTGCGGCGAGCTCCGCCTGGAGTGCCGCCACCTGCGTTTCAAGCTGCACCACGCGCTGCTGAGCTTTGACCTGAACCGTGACGTCTTTTTGCACGCCTACGAAATAGGTCTGCCCATCGTCCGCGTTTTTCACCGTCGAAAGCGACAGTTCGTTCCAGAACGGAGTGCCGTCCTTGCGGTAGTTACGCAGAATCTCGCGGCACGAGCCGTTATCGCGCAGGGCGTCGCGAATCAGCGTGAGGTTCTCCTGATAGCGATCGCCTGATTGCAGGAAGCGGCAATCCTGATAAAGGATTTCCTCGCTGGTGTAGCCGGTCAGTCGCTCGAAAGCGGGGTTCACGTAAATCAGGATGTTGTCATCCTTGCCTTCACGCTCCGCCACCACAATTCCGTCGTTCGACGCGTTAATCACCATTTGCAGCAGGCTGGCATTGATCATCATTGAATCCATTCAAGGTTATCGACGGCTGGCATTCTAGAAGATCAACCGGCGCTGTCTACTGGCCATTAGCGCTGATTGAGAGCCAATCGCAGCTTTGCACACGCGACTGTTACTATCGGCGCTCTTTTTTTCAGTTTCAGGATCAGATTGATGAAAGTCGCCATCCTCTCCGGTTCGGTCTACGGCACGGCCGAAGAAGTCGCTCGCCATGCCCAAAACCTGTTGCAAGCCGCCGGTTTTGATACCTTCTACAACTCGCGTGCGAGCCTTGCCGATTTGCAGGCGTTTGGCCCGCAAGCGGTCCTCGCCGTGACCTCGACAACTGGCATGGGCGAACTGCCCGATAACCTGCAACCGCTGTACTCGACCATCCGTGATCAATTGCCCGCTGCATGGCGCGGTCTGCCCGGCGCAGTGATCGGCCTCGGCGACGCCAGCTACGGCGACACCTTTTGCGGTGGCGGTGAGCAGATACGTGAACTGTTCGCCGAGCTGGGTGTACGCGAAGTGCTGGACATGCTGCGCCTCGACGCCAGCGAAAGCGTGACCCCGGAAACCGATGCCGAGCCATGGCTGGAACAGTTGATCGAAGCGCTCAAAGGCTGAGCTGTGCAACTTTGTTGGCGTCGGCGCGTTGACATGGATCCAGGCTGTTTGCGTAGCTGACTCGTTCAGTCATCAAGCTGGCTGCCAATGCAACTACGCGAATGCTGGCACCTGACTAGACTGCTGACACATACAAAAAAAAATAAGAACGCAGAGGTGCATACAGTGAGCGTAGCCCCCGTCCAGTCGTCAATTAATGTCAAAGACCAAGTCAGCGCCGCCGAGTGGCAGACCCGTGTGGATCTGGCTGCCTGTTATCGTCTGGTCGCGCAGCACGGCTGGGACGATCTGATCTTCACCCATATTTCCGCGAAGGTACCCGGCACCGAAGATTTCCTGATCAATCCGTTCGGGCTGATGTTCCATGAGATCACCGCGTCGAGCCTGGTCAAGGTCGATCAGGCCGGCAACAAGCTTATGGATAGCCCTTACGAAATCAACCCCGCCGGTTACACCATTCACAGTGCCGTGCATGAAGTGCGTCACGACGTGGTATGCGTGTTGCACACCCACACAGCATCTGGCGTCGCAGTATCGGCGCAGAAGCAGGGCGTGTTACCGATCAGCCAGCAATCGTTGTTCGTCCTCTCGAGCCTTGGCTACCACGCCTACGAAGGCGTGGCGCTGAATCACGAAGAAAAAGCTCGCCTGCAGGCCGACCTCGGCGAGAGCAATTTCCTGATGCTGCACAACCACGGTCTGCTGACCTGTGGCGGCACCATCGCTGACACGTTTCTGATGATGTTCACCTTCCAGCGCGCCTGCGACATTCAGGTCATGGCGCAGACCGGCGGCGCTGAACTGATCGCCATCGAACCGCAGATTCTGGCCGGCGCCAAAGCGATGATCGCCGGCGTGACCAAGAGTGCTCAAGGCATGGGGGGCGCGCTGGCCTGGCCGGCGTTGCTGCGCAAACTCGATCAACAAGACGCGGGTTATAAACTCTAATGCCTCTCGCCGAGATCCCTCTGAGTGCCTGGCGCAAGCGCGGCCAGACGTTTGTCTTCGGCGGTCAGTCGATCCGTTACTGGAGCGCCGGGCAGGGTGAGCCGCTGCTGCTGATCCATGGTTTTCCGACCGCCAGTTGGGATTGGCATTATCTGTGGCAGCCGTTGGCGCAGCGCTATCGGGTCATCGCCTGCGACATGCTCGGTTTCGGCGACTCGGCCAAACCGCTGAACCACGCCTATAGCCTGCTCGAACAGGCGGACCTGCAACAGGCATTGCTCGCGCATTTGCAGATCGAAGAGTCGGTGCACATTCTGGCTCACGACTATGGCGACAGCGTCGCCCAGGAACTGCTCGCCCGGCATTACGAAGGACTGATCGAAGTCGCCAGTTGTGTGTTCCTCAACGGCGGCTTGTTCCCGGAAACCCACCGGCCATTGTTGGCGCAAAAACTGTTACTTAGCCCGTTGGGCTGGATGATCGGCCGGGCCTTTACTCGCGATGCGCTGGTGAAAAGTTTCCGCCAGATATTCGGCCCGAACACTCGGCCGAGTGAAAGCGAAATGGATGATTTCTGGAGCCTGGTCGAGAGCAATCGCGGGCCGCGGATCATGCACAAGCTGATCGGCTATATTCCCGAGCGCCGGGTGCAGCGTGATCGCTGGGTCGCGGCGATGCAGCGGGGCGACGTGCCGTTGCGCGTGATTGATGGCGAAGTCGATCCGATCTCCGGTGTGCACATGGTCGAGCGGTATCGCGAGCTGATTGCCGATGCAGATATCGTGTTGCTGCCGGGCATCGGCCACTATCCGCAAACCGAGGCCCCGGTGCAGGTGCTCAGGCATTACCTGGAGTTTCGCGATCAACTGGTGTTGCCGCCGCGCCGAGTGGCTTGCTCCTGACTGATCATCATCCCTGCGCCTTATCGCGCACCATTCAGCCTCTGCCGTATTCGTTGTGACCCGAAGCATCGTGCCTGACACTCCGGAGCACTGTCCCTCAGGCCTGCTGGAGTTGCCCCGATGAATGAGTCTGTACGTTTCGAAGATAAAGTCGTGATCGTCACCGGAGCTGGCGGCGGTCTTGGCCGGGCCCACGCATTGTTGTTCGCGAAACAGGGCGCCAAAGTGCTGGTCAATGACCTCGGTGGTTCGACCCAGGGCGAGGGCGCCAATGCTTCGGCTGCCGATCGGGTCGTTGCAGAGATTCGCGAAGCTGGCGGCATCGCTGAAGCCAACCACGACTCGGTCACCGACGGCGACAAACTCGTGCAGAACGCGCTGGATGTGTTCGGCCGTGTCGATGTGGTGGTCAACAACGCCGGAATCTTGCGCGACAAGAGCTTCCACAAGATGGACGACGCGGACTGGGATCTGGTCTATCGCGTTCACGTCGAAGGCGCCTACAAAGTTACCCGCGCCGCGTGGCCGCACATGCGCGAGCAAAATTATGGCCGGGTGATCTTCACGGCTTCCACTTCAGGCATCTACGGCAACTTCGGCCAGTCAAACTACGGCATGGCCAAGCTGGGTCTGTACGGCTTGACCCGTACGCTGGCCATCGAAGGTCGCAAGAACAACATCCTGGTCAACGCCATCGCGCCAACCGGCGGCACACGCATGACCGAAGGCCTGATCCCGCCGCAAGTGTTCGAACAGTTGAAACCGGAACTGGTCAGCCCGCTGGTGGTGTATCTGGCCAGTGAACAGTGCCAAGAGACTTCCGGGTTATTTGAAGTCGGCGGCGGCTGGATGGGCAAGGTGCGTTGGGAGCGCAGCCTCGGTGCCGGGTTTGATCCGCGTGCCGGTTTCAGCCCGGAAGATGTTGCGGCGCATTGGCAGCAAATTTGTGATTTCGAGGGCGCGGCGCATCCGAAAGACAACATTGAAGCGGTGAAGGAAATGATGGCGAATTTGCAGAAGTATTCGTTGTAGGGGCGCACGGCCACCAAACGCGGGTTTGGTGGCCGATTGGCCGATCAGGAATATTTGTTTTCGAGCATGAACGATGGAGGCGTCCAGTTCGGTCCTTTAACCGCCAGACCACTCTCACCGATAGCCAGCACGCGTGCGGCGAATAGTCGAGAGTAAGCGTTTTCCAACGTACCGTAGCCTTTGAGCAAGTCCGGGTTATAGCGTCTGATCATCATGTCCAGGAGCGGATTGGGCTTGGTCAATGCGAACACAGCAACGATGTCATCCAGAGATTCGTTTTTGACAATCTGTTCAACCGCGCTCATTTCCACATCTCCTTCAACAGTTGCTGATAATCGCGTTCGTCCTGTTCTGCTTCGGCGGCCAGTGCTTCCGGTGTGTAAAGCAGCGAAGCATCATCCGCCAGTTGAAAGTCTTCCAATGTTGCTGTGTGCACGTTGTTCCACACTGGTGAGTCCGGATCAGGTCGCTCGGTATCTCCGTACCCCAAGGCTCTGAATCTTTCGAACTCCCTCAGCTCATGAGTGTAGAAGCGCTTATCTGTATCCGTCGCTTCAAGCTCGCCACGAACAATTCTTTCAAGGCGATCGATCATTACTTTATTGGCGGCTGATGCCGAGAACTTGGAAATGTGCAGTTTCACGATATTTTCCCCTTCTGATGTAGCCAGAGCTGTAGTCCAATTCAGGTTCAGAGTCGGGCCACCCGTGTCATTCGGGTTGAATGCTCGGCCGCTGTGTTCGCCGTCTTCACTCCCTCCTTCATAAGTACCGCTGATTACCACATAAAGCGGCTCAATCCCCGAGTCATCGGGGAACACAATGATGAATCGTTCCCAACCCTCGACCAGAATCGGATGCAGGTCCAGTCGCCCTTCAACCGGAACAATCGGTCCGCCGGAGTACGGCGGCGACTCGGTTTCAACCATTGGCGACTCAGTAGAGCTATCACTCGGTGAGATGGCTGGTGTCCAGGTAAGAAAATCCGTTGGTGAACCCGGCAGTGCTATCTCGTAAACATCATTCAGCAAGTCATACGCTGCATTGAGAACAAGCACACTCGAGCGAACATGGAAGTCGTCGGCCGATATAACGAACACTTCCGTGCCAGCGCCTTGCGGTCGCACGCCCAAGCCTACGGGCATCTCCAGCGTGCCTTGTCGGTCTGCTATTTCGCGCAATGTCTGCGAAGACTCCGATGACAGCTCGGACAATGGAACGCTCATGGCAAACCGCTCGCCGTTGCCCAGACGGGACGGCATCAGCAGCGCCGCGAAACCAATCAGTACCGGGCCGCCGAACAGTGCGGCGCCCGTCGCTTTCACCGTCAGTAAACCGGCTCGCAGTGCATTGAGAATTGCGGATGATGTCGCCGGGGGAAGACGAATGGCTGTCGAAGCAAAGGAGAAATGCGGACTGGTGGAAGCCGCTACTCCTGACGCCGGGTAAACACGTTGCATCTCCGGCGAACGGTCCTCCCGCTCTCGTATCGCCTCAATGCGCTGTTCCATGTCTGCTTGAAGACGAGCCTGCTCGGCGGCCAACTCCCGTGCGGCTGTTTCAGCTATGGCTTGTGCTTCAGCCAAGGCGATCTTCAATGCCGTAATCCGCGCTCTTTCCTGAACTTCAGCTTCAGCATTGATTCGGGCAACTTCGGCAGCCAGGCGAGCCTGTTCAGCATCCCGGTGTTGTTTTTCTGCGAGCGCGGCCAGCCTTGCCTGTTCCCGCGCCCGGACTTGTTCCTGCTCGCGGCGTATTGCCTCGGCAAGTTCTCGCTGACGTTGTTGTTCGGCTGCGATCCGCGCACGTTCTGCGGCCAAGCGCTGGGCTTCTTGCGCAGCGGCAGCCGCTTGCGCCTGATCATTGGCCAGCACGGCGGACAGCCAGTTCTGCACGTTGATTTGTTGTTGATTGAGCAACTGGACAGTCTGGTTTAGAAGCCTCGCTTCATGAGCTGCCCGATAGGACTGACTCCATAGCTCTCGCACGGCCGGACCTGCGTGGTTCATTCGCCGGATAGCCGAGGCCTGGTTCAGAAAATCATTGAAGTTTTTACCCAGCGGATCGCTTCCGAAAAAACGGTTGGCAACGGCGGTCTGCTCGTGAAGTTCAGCGGACTTGCGTTGAATAAGCGTATTTCGGACATCCAGTTCGCGGACTATTGCTGCCGCTGGCGGTAGAGGGTTCGTTGCCCCTGTCAGCCGTGCGGCTGCGAGTTCATTCTCAATGGATTGCGGTAACAAATTGGACTTTGCGTTGAACTCTTGTTCCAGGGCGACTTGAGTTTCGTACATTAATTCGCGGGTTTTATGGTTGGCGCCTGCCGGCCCAAACATGCCGCTATAGGAATAGCCCTGATTACTTTCCTGGAAGGGGTCGTAATGATCTGGAGCGGGTGCATTAATGCGTGTTTCATCAAGTAACAAGGGGGGAGGTCTCTGCATATTCATGTCCTTTTGAATTGCGTGGTAACTCGCTGAAACGCTAGCACGGGCGATAGTGACGTCCGTGTCGCCAGCGCATGTTTGAGGTTGTTCAAGTTACATCAAAATTGCTGTTACAAAATCTGAGAAACCCGTAAGTAACACGGTGTTGTTTTGACAGGTTTTTCGCAGGCTAATAGCAAAACAGAGAGAATTCTTCTGCGTAGCAGGAAAGGTCCGACGTCTTTCTCGGAAAGAGTTCATAGATCGTGGGAATGACTTTTTAAACAGCCATAAAAAAGGCCGCTGCAAACGCAGCGGCCAAATAAGACGTTGGATCAAGGAGCTACAAATCAACGTCAGTGAACACCGGGTGAGAATAAGCGTATGAGTCTGAAGGAAAAACCCCAAATGCGGACATGCACTGTTACGGGGCATGTAACAGTGGGCTCATCATCCGCCGCACTGATCATGGTTCATCCAGCGGATTCATGGACGGCGCAAAGCCCCGTTTCGAGCGGGTATTCATCCTTTCGAGCGACAATACGAATACCTCCTTGGTGCGCTTATCGTCCCCGGCGCGGGGCAGTAGGGTGAGGCCTTCTGTCACTCACCGGGGAAGACGCATGACAAAAACAACAATGCGCGCCATCTTCACACCGCAGGCGCTGGCCGCCGCGGTGGCTTTGGGTTGCTGTGCCCAGGCGCACGCGGTCGCTTTCAACATCGGCGAAATCGAAGGCACGTTCGATTCGTCGCTGTCGGTCGGCGCGAGTTGGGGCATGCGCGATGCCGACAAGTCTCTGGTGGGCACGGTCAATGGCGGTACCGGGCAATCCTCGACCGGTGATGACGGGCGCCTGAACTTCAAGAAGGGCGAAACCTTCTCGAAAATCTTCAAAGGCATCCACGACCTCGAACTGAAGTACGGCGACACCGGTGTGTTCGTGCGTGGCAAGTACTGGTACGACTTCGAACTCAAGGATGAAGACCGCGAGTTCAAGCAGATCAGCGACCAGGGCCGCAAGGAAGGCGCCAAATCCTCCGGCGCGCAGATTCTCGATGCATTCGTCTATCACAATTATTCGATCGCCGACCTGCCCGGCACCGTGCGCGCGGGCAAGCAGGTGGTGAGCTGGGGCGAAAGTACTTTCATCGGCAACTCGATCAACAGCATCAACCCGATCGACGTCTCGGCGTTCCGCCGTCCGGGTGCCGAGATCAAGGAAGGCCTGATCCCGGTAAACATGTTGTTCGCCTCGCAGGGGCTGACCGATCAACTTACCGTCGAGGGCTTCTATCAACTGGAATGGGATCAGACCGTTCTCGACAACTGCGGGACGTTCTTTGGCGGCGATGTGGCGGCGGACGGCTGCAACAGCGGTTACACCGTCGGTAACCCTGCGATTGCGCCGCTGGTGCCGTTGACCACGGCCTTCGGTCAAGGCATTCAGGTGACTCGCGAAGGCGTAGTGATCCCGCGTGGTGGCGACCGCGATGCGCGGGATTCCGGGCAGTGGGGCACGGCGTTGCGCTGGCTCGGCGATGACACCGAATATGGCCTGTACTTCATGAACTACCACAGCCGCACGCCGACTGTCGGCACGACGACCGCCGGGCTGTCGACACTGGCAGCGTTGCCGGCGATGGTCGGGATAGCCAACGGCCTGGCGCCCGGCAGCGGCTCGGGCCTGGCACAAAGCGTGATGCTCGGACGCGGCCAGTACTACCTCGAATACCCGGAAGACATTCGTCTCTACGGCGCCAGTTTCTCCACCACATTGCCCACCGGCACCGCATGGACCGGCGAGATCAGCTACCGCCCCAACGCGCCCGTGCAGCTCAGCACCAACGACCTGACCCTGTCGCTGCTCAACCCGATTGCCGGCGGCGCTGCCTCGCCAATCGCCACCACCCCGGGGGCGGACAACAAGGGCTACCGGCGCAAGGAAGTCACGCAGATCCAGAGCACCCTCACGCACTTCTTTGATCAGGTACTCGGCGCTCAGCGTCTGACGCTGGTCGGCGAGGCAGCGGTGGTGCGGGTCGGTGGTCTGGAGTCGCGCGACAAGCTGCGTTACGGCCGCGACTCGGTCTACGGCCAATACGGTTTCGGCGGTGACAGGGACGGTTTCGTCACCTCGACTTCATGGGGCTATCGCGGCCGCGCCATTCTCGATTACGCCAACGTGATCGGCGGGATCAACCTCAAGCCCAACCTGTCCTGGTCGCACGATGTCGCCGGTTATGGCCCCAACGGATTGTTCAACGAAGGCGCCAAGGCGATCAGCGTCGGGGTCGATGCCGATTACCGCAACACCTACACCGCGAGCCTCAGTTACACCGACTTTTTCGGTGGCGACTACAACGTCCTCGAAGATCGTGACTTCGTGGCCCTGAGCTTCGGCGTGAACTTCTGATCTGCCCGAGAAGGATGAAAGCAATGCGCAAATTGATTCTGCAATGCGGCGTGCTGGCCCTGAGTTTGCTGGCCGCCAATGTGATGGCGGCGGTGTCGCCGGATGAAGCCAACAAACTTGGCACCAGCCTCACTCCGCTGGGCGCCGAGAAGGCCGGCAACGCCGACGGTTCGATTCCGGCGTGGACCGGCGGCATCGCGAGAAACGCCGCAGCGGTGGACAGTAAAGGCTTCCTCGGCGACCCGTTCGCCAGCGAAAAACCGTTGTTCACCATCACCGCTGCCAATGTCGACAAGTACAAAAACAAGCTGTCCGAAGGTCAGGTGGCGATGTTCAAACGCTATCCAGAGACCTACAAGATTCCGGTTTACACCACCCATCGAACCGTGGCCGCGCCGGCGGAAATCTACGAATCGGCCAAGCGCAGTGCGCTCAATGTCACGACGATCAACGACGGCAACGGCCTGGCCAATTTCACTGGCAATCGCTACTACGCTTTTCCGATTCCGAAGAACGGCGTCGAGGTGTTGTGGAACCACATCACCCGTTACCACGGCGGCAACGTCAAACGCATCATCACGCAAGTCACCCCGCAGACCAATGGCAGCTACACGCCGATCCGCTTCGAAGAAGAGATCGCCGTGCCGCAACTGATGAAGGATATCGATGCGGAAAAAGCCGCCAACGTCCTGACCTTCTTCAAGCAGTCGGTAACCGCGCCGGCGCGGCTGGCGGGCAACGTGCTGCTGGTGCATGAAACCCTCGATCAGGTGAAAGAACCGCGCCTGGCGTGGATCTACAACGCCGGCCAGCGCCGGGTGCGTCGCGCGCCGCAAGTGGCCTATGACGGACCGGGCACCGCCGCCGACGGCCTGCGCACTTCGGACAACTTCGACATGTTCTCCGGTGCGCCGGATCGCTACGACTGGAAGTTGATCGGCAAGAAGGAAATGTACATTCCCTACAACAGCTACAAGCTCGATTCGCCGAAGCTCAAGTACGACGACATCGTCAAGGCCGGGCATATCAATCAGGATCTGACTCGTTATGAACTGCACCGCGTCTGGGAAGTAGTCGGTACGGTCAAACCGAACGAGCGGCACATCTACGCCAAGCGTCACATGTACATCGATGAAGACAGTTGGCAGGTGGCGCTGGCCGACCATTACGACGGTCGCGGGCAACTCTGGCGCGTCGCAGAAGGTCATGCCCAGTATTACTACGATCAGCAGGCGCAGGCCTACACCCTCGAAGCGCTCTACGACATCATTGCCGGTCGCTACATCGCGCTGGGTATGAAAAACGAAGAGAAGCACAGCTACGAATTCGGTTTCGAAGCCAAGTCTGCCGACTACACGCCGTCAGCCCTGCGCGCCGAGGGCGTTCGGTAAGGCTTCTGATACATACGTAGTGCATGAGGCGACCGCTCGGTCGCCTTTTTTATGGGCGCCAATCAGCGCGCTGAATACTCGTCAACAAGCGCCCGGCAGAGGACTAGGGTTAGCGCACAACGATAAAAAGGCGCACCCGATGACCGCCATGCAGTCCACTGTGGATCGCCGAGGATTTTTCCCCAGGCTTTCTCCCCATCATTTGCCGCGTCCGCGTTTGAGTGCTGCACTGCTGGAATCGTCGGCGCGGGTCAGGCTGATTTGCGCCCCGCCCGGCAGCGGCAAAACCGCATTGCTAACCGAGTGCCTGTTGCAGGCACCCCCGGATTGCACGGTGCACTGGATGCCTCTGGCAGGTGCGACAATCAGCGCCAGTGAATTCTCTCGGCAGTTGGCATCTGCGCTGGGTCTGCCCGAGACGGATGAAGCTGGACTGCTTGCATCACTGGCGCGCTGGGCGGTGCCAACCTGGTTGTTCATCGATGATTTTTCTCGCCTGCCAGATGCGCCAGTGGATGCCTTGCTGGATCGCTTGCTGGCGGTCAGTAGTCCGGCACTGACCTGGTGGCTAGGCTCGCGTCGGCGCCCGCAATGCAATTGGCCGCGGTTGCTACTCGACGATGAGTTGTACGAGTGCGAAGGGGCGGCGCTGGCGCTTACCCGAAGCGAGATCATCCAGGTGCTGCAGCATTTGCCGGCAGAGCAGGCCGACAGCGTGGCGGCGCGGATCATGCAGCGCACGGATGGCTGGTGTGCGGGGGTGCGCATGGCCCTGCTGCAAAAGTGTGACTGGTCGCAAAAAAGTCTGCCGCAGCAGCGCGTGGATACGTTGCTCGATTATCTGCATCACGAATTGTTCAGCTCGCTTACGCCAGAACTGGCGGAGGCCTGGCGGGTGCTGGCGCACTTGCCGCGTTTCAATGCCGGGCTATGCGATCACCTGTTCGGCGCCTCGGAGGGCGCGCAATTGCTGCGTACGCTGCAAGCACTTGGCTGTTTCATCGAACCGTGGCGAGACTCGACCGAGTGGCTGCAGATTTTCCCACCGCTGTCGCGCTTGATGCGCGACGAGCAGTGGGCAACAGGACGTTCCTGGCATCGCCGGGCGTGTCAGTGGTTTTCTGCTGAGCAGGACTGGAAATCGGCATTCGAACAGGCGCTGCTGGCCGAAGAGTACGAAATGGCGATCAGTCTGTTGCAGCATTTCAGTTTTGAGCAGTTGTTCGAGGAACACACCGTCGTGCTCCTGTTGCGACTGCATGAACAACAGGGCGAAGCGCTGATGCTTGGCTCGCCGCAACTGATCGGCCTGGTGACCGCCGCACTGTTGTTTGCCGGACGATTTGAGCAGGCCGGCATCTGGATCGAGCATTTTGCGCGGTTTCTGCCGCAGCCATCGGCCACCCTTCAACAACAGTTGATTGCCCGCTGGCAGACCCAGCAGGGCTGGTTATTGCATTTGCAGGGCCGCATGCAGTCGGCCGGTGAGCATTTTCTGCAAGCCCTGACGGTACTCGCAGCGGATGCCTGGCCCGCACGGTTGCTGTGTCTGTCGGGACAGACCCAGCAGGCGTTGCTTCGCGGTGAGTTGGAACAGGCGCTGGCAATCAATCGCGAAGCCTTGTGCCTGGCTCGCGCCCAGGGCTCCTTGCTGTTCGAGGGCTTGCTGGAACTCGATCATGCGCAATTGCTCGAACAGCGCGGAACACCCGGGCGGGCCGAAGCGTTGTTGGCGAACATCCACGAGCTGCTGTGCCAGCAGGCCGATCCACCGACGCCGTTGCTCGGCCGTATCGCCCTGCGACGCGGACGTCTGGCGTTGACGATGGGCCAGCAGGAACGCGCGGCTGAATTTTTTCAGTCCGGGCTCGACGACTGTCTGCGCAGCCACGATAAGCGCGTGCTGTACGGCTACCTCGGACAGGCGCAACTCGCCGCCAACCGCAGCGATTTTGCCTTGGCTTTCGTGCGGTTGCGCGATGCCGAACGACTGATGCAGCAGCGGCAGATTCCGGACACGGTCTACCGGGGCGTGCTGTTACAGGTCAGCAGTCATTTCTGGTTGCAACAAGGTCGCGCCGGGCTGGCGTGCGAAGCATTGCGACGGGTGCTCAAGCATTATCAGAAGCCCGACGCCCGACAGGCGCCACCGGCGACACTGGATTTGATTGCCCGACTCGAGTATTTGCTGATTCTCGGCAGCGTTCGCGGCGAAATGTCTGCGAATGAAGGCCTGAGAATGCTTCATTCGCTGATGGAAAAAGCGCAGGCCAGCGGCATGCAGGCGCTGGCCACCGAACTGCAACTGGCCTGCGCCGAAGTGCTCTGGCTCGATGGCCGCAAACAACAGGCGCTGGAGACCCTGAATGAGGGCTGTCGTCGCGTCGAACGTGTGCAGGCGCCGCAACTCTTGCACGAGTTGGGCTTGCGCCAGCCGCAACTGATGGAGGCGGCGAGGCAATCGCCGGGTGTAGAGGATGTTATTGCAACGCCCCAGGTGCATTCGCTCAGTCAACGCGAACTGCAAGTGTTGCGGCTGATCGCCGGGGGCAACTCCAATCAGCAGATTGCCGATACCTTGTTCATCTCGTTGCATACCGTGAAGACCCATGCCCGACGCATTCACGGCAAGCTGGGGGTCGAGCGTCGCACACAAGCTGTGGCGAGAGCCAAGTCGCTCGGCCTGTGTGGATGATCAACCGCTGGCGATCAGTTCTGCTCCTCGCTTGCAGGTTGATAACCCATCCGCCAGCTCACGGCCTGCGTCGCAGCCAATAACCGCTGCGCCGCCGGGCCGTTTTCGTCGGCATGAAACAGCGAAGTCGGGCCAACGATGGTCAACACCGCAGCCACCTGACCGACCGCGTTGAACACTGGCGCCGACAAGGCATCCACCCCCGGCATCAGCAAACCGTGCACATGATGCAGACCGCGTTCGCGGATCTGTTCGCACAAGTTTATGTAGACCTGTTCGTCGGCCAGCGGATGCGCGCCCACGGCGACTTCCCGTTCACGTAGTTCATCGGTTTCCCGATGCGGCAGAAAAGCGCTGAACACCAGACCGGTCGATGAACTGAGCAGCGGCAGCACCGACCCCAGTTGCGTAACGACAGTGACCGCGCGCACCGCCGGTTCGATGTGCACCACGGTCGCACCTTGATTGCCCCACACCGCGAGGAAGCAGGTCTCGTTGAGTTCGTCGCGCAATTCGGACAGGGGCAGGGCGGCGACTTTCAGCACGTCCATACTGTTGAGTGCGGCCAGGCCCACGCGCAGAGCTTCACGACCCAGACCGTAATGGTTGGTAGCGGCGTTCTGTTCGGCGAAACCGCTGGCGATCAACGCCTGTAGATAGCGATGCACTTTGCTCGCGGGCATCTGCACGTGTTCGGCCAGACGCGACAGCGAAGTCGAGGGTGACAACTCGGCCAAAGCCTTGAGGATGTCGGTGCCGACTTCGGCCGAGCGCACTTTCTGTTTGCCGTTGCTGTCGCTGGTTTTTTCCATGGTGCTGCCGTGTCCCGGAACGAATGGACGTCTTTATAGCTTGACGCTGGATAGCGAGCAAATTACGTTATGCGTAATCGAATTACGATAAAAATAACCCCGGCGTGCCAAGACCTCTGCTCCAGAGCGTTCGGCCATGCCGACTCCCTGTTCAGGAGGCTCCATGAACTCCGATTCAACGGTCTATCAGTCCGGCTTCGGCAACGAATTCAGCTCTGAAGCGCTGCCCGGCGCACTGCCGGTCGGCCAGAACTCTCCGCAAAAAGCCCCGTACGGTCTGTACACCGAACTGTTCTCCGGCACCGCGTTCACCATGCCCCGCAGCGAATCGCGGCGCACCTGGATGTACCGGATTCAGCCATCGGCCAATCACCCGGCATTCGTCAAACTGGAGCGGCAACTGGCCGGCGGGCCGTTGGGTGAAGTGACCCCCAATCGCCTGCGCTGGAATCCGCTGGAGATCCCGGCAGAGCCGACCGATTTCATCGATGGACTGGTCAGCATGGCGGCCAATTCCGGCGCGGATAAGCCGTCCGGCATCAGCATCTACAACTACTGCGCCAACCGTTCGATGGAGCGGGTGTTCTTCAACGCCGACGGCGAAATGCTGCTGGTGCCGCAGATGGGGCGGCTGCGCATTGCCACTGAGCTCGGCGTGCTGGAAGTCGAACCGCTGGAAATCGCCGTGCTGCCGCGCGGTCTGAAATTCCGCGTTGAATTGCTCGATGCGCAAGCGCGCGGCTACATCGCCGAGAACCATGGCGCGCCTTTACGCCTGCCGGATCTGGGGCCGATCGGCAGCAACGGTCTGGCTAATCCGCGCGATTTCCTGACCCCGGTTGCCGCTTACGAAAACCTGCAGCAGCCGACCACGCTGGTGCAGAAATTCCTCGGCCAGCTATGGGGCACCGAACTCAATCATTCGCCGCTGAACGTGGTCGCCTGGCATGGCAATAACGTGCCGTACAAATACGATCTGCGCCGCTTCAACACCATCGGCACGGTGAGTTTCGATCACCCGGATCCGTCGATCTTCACCGTACTGACTTCGCCGACCAGCGTGCATGGTCTGGCCAACCTCGACTTCGTGATCTTCCCGCCGCGCTGGATGGTGGCCGAGAACACCTTCCGTCCACCTTGGTTCCACCGCAACCTGATGAACGAATTCATGGGCCTGATCCAGGGCGAATACGACGCCAAGGCCGAAGGTTTTGTGCCCGGCGGCGCTTCGCTGCACAGCTGCATGAGCGCCCACGGCCCGGACGGCGAGACCTGCACCAAAGCGATCAACGCCGAGCTGAAACCCGCCAAGATCGATAACACCATGGCCTTCATGTTCGAGACCAGCCAGGTGCTACGCCCGAGCCGTTTTGCCCTCGACTGCCCACAACTGCAATCCAGTTACGACGCCTGCTGGGCAACGTTGCCCGCCACGTTCGACCCGACCCGGAGATAACCCATGACTCAGAATTCCATCACCCGCAGCTGGGTTGCTTCGGCCAACGATCACGCCGATTTCCCTTTGCAGAACCTGCCGCTGGGCGTGTTCAGCATTGATGGCGGCGAGCCGCGCAGCGGTGTGGCCATCGGCGACCAGGTGTTCGATCTGCAAGTTGCACTTGAGGCCGGTTTGTTCGACGGTGCTGCGCGCACTGCAGTCGAAGCCACCCGTGGCGGCCAGTTGAATGCATTCTTCGATCTCGGTCGCGAAGCGCGTGTTGCTCTGCGCGAGCGTCTGCTGGAACTGTTCAGCGAAGGCAGCATCCATCGCGGCACCATCGAAGCGCAAGGCGCAAAACTGCTGCCGCTGGCGGTTGATTGCCAGATGCATTTGCCCGCGCGCATCAGCGATTACACCGACTTCTACGTCGGTATCGAACATGCGCAGAACGTGGGCAAACTGTTCCGCCCGGATAACCCGCTGCTGCCGAACTACAAACACGTACCGATCGGGTATCACGGTCGCGCGTCCACCGTTCGCCCGTCCGGCACCGATGTGCGTCGCCCGAAAGGCCAGACCCTGCCGGCCGGTGCTAGCGAGCCGGTTTTCGGCCCGTGTGCGCGGCTGGACTATGAGCTGGAGCTGGGGATCTGGATCGGTCAGGGCAACGAGATGGGCGATTCGATTGCCATCGGTGATGCGGCCGAACACATCGCCGGTTTCTGTCTGCTTAACGACTGGTCGGCGCGTGATATCCAGGCCTGGGAATACCAGCCGCTGGGTCCGTTCTTGTCGAAAAGCTTCATCACCAGCGTTTCGCCGTGGGTGGTGACTGCCGAAGCGCTGCAGCCATTCCGCGCGGCACAACCGGCGCGTCCGGAAGGTGATCCGCAGCCGCTACCGTACTTGTTCGACAAGCGCGATCAGGAGGGCGGCGCGTTCGACATCGAACTGGAAGTGCTGCTGCTCACCGAAACCATGCGTGAACAGAATCTGCCGGCGCATCGCCTGACCCTGAGCAACACCCGCTACATGTACTGGACTGTCGCGCAAATGGTCGCGCATCACAGCGTTAACGGTTGCCAGTTGCAAGCCGGTGATCTGTTTGGTTCGGGCACTTTGTCCGGGCCGCAAAACGGTCAGTTCGGCAGCCTGCTGGAAATCACCGAGGGCGGTAAAAAGCCGATCGAACTGGCTTCCGGCGAAGTGCGTAAATTCCTTGAAGACGGCGACGAAATCATCCTGCGCGCGCGTTGCGCCCGTGACGGATTTGCCTCCATCGGCTTCGGCGAGTGCCGCGGCAAAGTGCTCGCGGCGCGGTAAGGGGAGCGGGTCATGGATCTCTACACTTACTACCGATCGACCTCGTCGTACCGGGTGCGCATCGCGTTGGCGCTGAAGGGCCTGGATTACCAGGCGCTGCCGGTCAATCTGATCGCGCCAACCGGTGGCGAACATCGGCAACCGGCGTATCTGGCGATCAATCCGCAGGGCCGGGTGCCGGCGCTGCGCACGGAAGAGGGCGCGTTGCTGATTCAGTCGCCGGCAATCATCGAATACCTGGAAGAACGTTATCCACAGGTGCCGCTGCTGCCGGTCGATCTGGTCGCGCGCGCGCAGGTGCGCGGTGTGGCGGCGGTGATCGGTTGCGATGTGCATCCGCTGCACAACGTCAGCGTGCTCAATCGCCTGCGTCAGTCGGGGCATGACGAGCCGCAGGTGGTGGAGTGGATCGGGCACTGGATCAGTCAAGGCTTGGCGACGGTCGAGCAGTTGATCGGCGATAGCGGTTTCTGCTTTGGCGAGTGGCCGTGCGTGGCGGATGTGTATCTGATTCCGCAGTTGTATGCGGCGGAGCGTTTCAATATTTCGCTCGAAGCTTATCCACGGATTCGTCGGGTTGCTGCGCTGGCCGCGGAACATCCGGCGTTCATCACGGCCCACCCGGCGAATCAGCCAGATACACCTTAACGTCACACCGCAAAAACCTGTGGGAACCCCCGGCTCCCACAGGATCACCGCCGTACAAAAATCATAAAAACAAAGCAGGTACCTTGCGATGCATAACCAGATTGCCAGCTTCCGGGCGGCACTCGACGCCCGTCCTGTGTCCCGATATCAGTGGTTACTGTTGATTCTGCTGGCCTTGCTGCTGGTCACCGACGGCTACGACGCGCAAGTGCTCGGCTATGTGGTGCCTGCGTTGGCGCAGGATTGGGGTCTGGAGAAGTCGGCATTCGGCCCGGTATTCAGTGCCAACTTATTGGGGCTGACCATTGGTTCTCTGGTTGTCACGCCGCTGGCCGACCGCTTCGGCGTGCGGCGGATTCTGCTCGCTTGTGTGCTGATCTACGCCAGCCTGACCGTGCTCATGGTGTTCGCCAATTCGCTGAATTCGCTGATGGTCGCGCGGTTTATCTGCGGGATCGGCATGGGCGGCGCGATGCCCAGCGCCATGGCCTTGATGTCCGAGTATTCACCGCCACGCCTGCGCACACTGATGGTGACGCTGGCTGCATGCGGTTTCTCCTTCGGCGGCGCGGCGGGTGGTTTTGTCGCGGCTGGATTTATCGACCAGTTCGGCTGGCAAGCGGTGTTCCTCGCTGGCGGCGTCACGCCGTTGCTGTTGTTCCCGTTTCTCTGGTGGATGCTGCCGGAATCTCTGCCACGCTTGCTGCGTGATGCGCCGCCGTATACCCGCTTACGCAAAGTCACCGCGCACATGCTGCCGGACTGGCAGCCGCCGGTTGCCTCGGTCGAACAGAACGAACGCGAGCAGGGCAGCAAACTGACGGTGGTGGAGTTGTTCCGCAATGGTTATGCGCGGCCGACGTTGCTGATCTGGTCGACGTTCTTTGTCAGCCTGATTCTGCTGTATTTCATGATCAGTTGGTTGCCGTCGCTGCTGCTGGAAAGTGGTTTGAAGCTCAACGAAGCCAATCTGGTGACCTCGATGTTCCTGTTCGCCGGCACCCTGGGTGCGATCTGCATGGCCTGGTTTGCCGACCGCCTGAAGCGCAAAGTGCGTTTGCTCTCGGGCGTGCTGGCCGGCGCTGCGCTGTGCACGATTCTGCTCGGACTCAATCACGATAATCCGCGCTATCTGGTGGCCTGCGTGTTCGCCGCCGGGTTCTGCATCATCGGTGGGCAACTGACGCTGAATGCCTTTGCCAGCAACTTTTATCCGGCCCATGTGCGTGCCACGGGTACTGGCTGGGCGCTGGGAGTAGGGCGCTTCGGCTCGATTCTCGGGCCGCTCTTTGGCAGCTTGCTGCTGGCGATGCACATTCCGGTCGAGCAGATTTTCTTCTTCTGCGCGATCCCGGCGGTGATTGCGGCGTTGCTGATTATTCAGGTGCGTTCGCCCGCAGAGACAACGCTCAATGCACCACTGAATTTGGCGGCAGATGCCCCAGGCGTTCAGTCAGCCGCAGCCGCTGAATCGGGTCGTCACTGAGCAGCAACGCGTGTTCCAGATCGAAGCGCTCGGCGTTCGGGCAGTCGAGCCGTTGATACAGACTGGCGCGCGCCAGGTAATCGGCAGCGTTGCCGTTGCCCATTTCCAGTACGCGTTCGGCGTCGATCAACGCCGCGATGTAATCGTCATGGGTCAGATGCAAGTGGCGCAGGTTGCGGGACAGACGCTGGAGCATCTGCGACGGCGTCGCAGCCAGCAGATGTTCGGCGTTGAGCTGCAGGTGATGGCCGTATTGGCGTTGCAGCAGTTCCCGGCAATCGTTGGGGTACAAGCGCCGTCCACCGCACGGGTCGAGCAAGTGATCGGCGCCGGGCACCCGCAGCAGGAAGTGTCCGGGGAAGTTCACGCCGACCAAGGGGATTTCCAGACCTCGCGCCAGTTCCAGCGCAATCAGCGCGAGAGTCAGTGGCTGACCGCGCCGGGTCTGCAACACCTTGTGTAGCAAAGCGGCCTGTGGGCGCAATGGCGTGAAGTCATCCTGGGCAAATCCCAGATCGTTCATGCGCCGTAACAACGGCTGGGCCAGTTCATTGACCGGCAACATCGGCAAGCCATAGCTGACCTTTTGCTGCAACTCCTTGAAGTCTTGCAGCAACGCCTCGGGATCAACGTCTCTGGAGTGCTCGGCAGCCAGCCACAGCGCCGCTTCGAACAGCGCGGGCGGTGAACGGTGCAGGCACTCGAAAAAACGTTGGCGCGGACTCATCGAAATCTCCGGGGAATGCCTCGTTTTAGCCCCGTCTCAGGCATTCGTCCAGTGCTGCGCGGCACCGCCGACGGGATATGCCGCAACGCTCTGATAGTGGGGGCTGCTTATTCCGGTGCGCTCCAGCAATTTTCAGGCGCAAGCCTATACTGGCGACTTACCAGAAGTGATTCGGGAGCCTGCCGATGTTCGCTCTCATGCAAAGCACTCGCCTGGATTCGCTGCACCTCAGCGTTGACCCGGTTTCCGGGTTGAAGGCGGTCATTGCCATCCATAACAGTCGCCTCGGGCCAGCCCTTGGCGGATGCCGTTACCTTGCCTATCCGAATGACGAGTCCGCAGTCGAGGACGCCATTCGTCTGGCCCAAGGCATGAGTTACAAAGCCGCGCTGGCCGGTCTGGAACAAGGTGGCGGTGTCGCGGTGATCGTGCGTCCGGCGCATGTGGAGAACCGCGCCGCGCTGTTCGAAGCGTTCGGGCGCTGCATCGATCAACTCGACGGGCGCTACATCACCGCGATCGACAGCGGCACTTCAGTAGCGGACATGGATTGCATCGCGCAGCAAACTCAACATGTCACCAGCACCACCTCTGCCGGCGACCCCGCTCCGCACGCGGCAATGGGCGTATTCGCCGGCATTCGCGCCACGGCGATGGCGCGCCTTGGCAGTGACAATCTCGAAGGCTTGCGCGTGGCGATTCAGGGCTTGGGCAATGTCGGATTTGCGCTGGCCGAACAGCTGCATGCTGCCGGGGCCGAGTTGCTGGTCAGCGATATCGACCACGGCAAGGTGCAACTGGCGATGGAGCAACTCAACGCGCATCCGATCGCCAATGACGCTTTACTCAGCACACCGTGCGATATCCTCGCGCCCTGCGGTCTGGGCGGAGTACTCAACAGCCACACGGTCACGCAATTGCGCTGTTCGGCGGTGGCCGGGTCGGCAAACAATCAGCTGACGCATCTGGACGTCGCCGATCAACTCGAGCGGCGCGGCATTCTGTATGCGCCGGATTATGTGATCAATGCCGGTGGCTTGATTTACGTTTCGCTCAAACATCGCGGCGAGGAGCTGGGCACCATCACCGCGCATCTGTCGAAGATAAGCTCGCGGCTGACCGAAGTGTTTGCCCATGCGCAGGCGGAAAAACGTTCGCCGGCGCGGGTGGCGGATGAGTTGGCGGAGAAAGTCCTGTATCGCTGATCTTTTAATGTTGCGGGCATTAAAAAGGCCCTGAGTCGCGCGACTCAGGGCCTGTTCAATTCGGGCATCGATTACTTCGCAGCCTTGGGTGCCTTGGCCGGTTTGCTCGATTCAGCCGGTTCAGCAGCATCTGCCACTTCAACCGCTTCGACCGGTGCATTGATCAGCTCCGACAACGCATCGGGCTGGCTCTTGAACGCTCTGGCGAACACATCGCGGTTCTTCGCCATGAAGATCCCGACTTCTTCCACTTGCTGCTCACTCAACGACGGAACGGCTTTTTCCAGCACTTCAGCCAGCAATTCGGCGAGTTCGAGCATTTTGTCATGACGGTCAGCTTCGGCTTTATCCATGAACAAGCGCTCCAGATCTCGGCTGCTGCGGTATACCACTTCGACGGCCATTCACCACCTCACATGCCTTCATTAAGTTGTCTTAGCGACTACTGTATCTATATACAGCGAAAAGGATAAGCGAATCCCTGCGCTTTGGGTAGTGGCTTTTTAATGTAGACCGGATTTGGGCTTTGTCAGCCCGCAATTGCTGGCGAGGTGCGACCAAACGCCACGGCGCAGGTTTTATGGCGGGTCGCCATGATGCGTGGCCTTATTTCTGCATGAACACAATCGCGTGCAGAAAACCGTCACGTCCAACCTGCATCATCCGCTCGCATCGGGCTAAGGAAACATCATCGTGAAAATCAACTGGGCCGAGAGACTGCGGCAAAACGTGCATCAACTTGCGGAGTCGCTGGGCAACCTGTTCGTCGAGACCTTTCACTATCTGGCGCTGTTCGCTATCGGTGCGGTGACCGCCTATGCGGCAGTGGTCGAGTTTCTCGGGATGCTCGAAGAAGGGCACATCAAGATCGATGACATTCTGTTGCTGTTCATTTATCTGGAACTCGGAGCGATGGTCGGGATTTACTTCAAGACGAAGGTCCACATTTCTAACATTATTTTTGGTTTTTTTGCTTCGTCAAAAACTCAGAAAAATCAGAGTATTACGGCGTAAAATCCGCTTTTACAGTTTTATTGCAATTTGAATCAGGGGAAGCTGGTTATGACAGACGGTCGAAATTGGGCAGATCGCATGAGGTTGAGACTACATGCCAGTGCTAACAGCTTGGGAAACCTCGCCGTCGAGGGGTTTCACTATTTAGCATTGTTTGGCATAGGGGCGATCACCGCCTTTGCAGCTATTAAGGCTTTCATCGGAATGCTTGGGCAAGAATATATTGCCGTAGATGATATTTTGCTACTATTCATCTATCTCGAATTAGGCGCAATGGTTGGGATTTATTTTAAAACTAATCATATGCCGTTGCGGTTTTTGCTTTACATTGGTGTCACTGCATTGATTCGCTTGTTAATTAGCGATGTATCTCATCACAAGTCACCAGATATGGGGATTATTTACGTTTGTGGCGGAGTTCTTTTGCTTGCATTTTCAATCTTGGTGGTTCGATTCTCATCATCAAAGTATCCCTCAGTTAAAGAAAAAATTGAAAGCTGAGGCGCACTGGAAAGTTACGGTTGTTTGCCTGCTGGATTGAGCATTGTGAGCATTGCGAGGGTTGTTAACTGACTGCTCGTAATGCTTATTTAAAATGCTTTTAGGGTGCTTTCGGGTTTCTAGGGAGATGAGGAGCTAGCGGGGAACGGAGTTAACCAGTTTGTAAGTATTCAAGATAGGGTGTCTAAGATTTTAGTGGTAGATGTGTCTCTGGTGTACGGGATGAAGTAAGCACCTTCGTATTTTGAGTCTTTAGATATGCTTATCAATTTTTGTGGTGGGATAAAGTTGTCCTCGGAGAAAAAGTAAAAATTTGGATTGAACTGCTGTGTGTAAAACTCAGATGGGGAGCTTTTTATGAACGCGTAGTGGCTATGCTCAGCAACGCTGTTCATCCTGATAGCTGCACATTGAATAGGTCTATGTGTGCCTTTTCTAGCTGAAACTAAGTCATCGGCGTCTACCCCTATGATAAGGATTTCGCAATGTGATTTGCAGTGGTTTAGATAGTTTATATGTCCCCGGTGAAACAAGTCGAAGACCCCCGAGGTATATCCAATTTTTATAAGGGGGTTTCGATGTCTTATACTTGCAAGATCGGTAGGTAGGATTATCATTGTTATGCTTTTGAAACCTGCATGCATAGTTCTGCTAGATCGGAAATTCGATAAACTCCGAGATATATGTCTAGACTATGCTCGATAGTGTCAAGTTTTGCCTTCACTGCGGACGAAGTGATTTGTATGGCGGATTGGCTAGTATTGCCGCTGCCTAATCCAAAAATTGGTATGAATAAGCTTTTTATATCTTTATTGATTGCTGTGTCGATGGTTTTGTGTACGATGTTATTTATTGCTGTTTCATCAATTGTTGCAACTCCATTGGAGTTTTTCTTGATGGCGACGGCGAAGATTATAGTTTCAATGCCGCGGGATCTTGCCTCGTACGGGGAGTCGCACTCAATGCAAGTTCCTAGCTGAAAGTTATCAAATCTATTGTTGCTTTCTTTCCATTCCCTTATGAATTTTTCTAAATTATCGTGTGTTACATCTCCAGCAGGAGATCGGGTAGCAGCTAGATTTCTAATTCGCCCTGATACGGAAGTTCCAGTTAGTGAGCCTAAGTTAAGGTCCGTGTTTTCAGAGGTAACCACTAAGCTAATATTTGAAATTTGCGTAACGCTGCCACAATAGGCATGAATTCGCGAGTTTTTAATTGTGGCGATCTCGCCCGAATTTTTGTCAAAGATAAGCTTCCCTTCCTCAAGTGCTTGTTTTTTGTTTTGAGTTGATTTCTTAATGAAGTGCACGGCAAGCAATAGCATTACAATCGACAGGAGGAAGTTTAGCGTGTCCGAGCCCGTTATACCGCAGGTTTGTATGGGTGTCGTCCTGTTAGTGTCCGCAGTATCTACTAGCTTAATTCCTAGGTCGATAAGAGACGCAGAGCTGACCACTGCCGATGCACCGATTAAAGCAAATGCAGCTCTTCCATACTGGCATCTGCTTGTGTAATATTTAATCAGTCTGCTAAGGCTCCCAGTTAATATATACAGCAAAAGGTTTTTGTTTTTCATGGTTAGTTCTGAAGTGGTTCTGGAAGGGTTTCATGGCACCTCAGTCGAAGGTGCAGGATCAATAGTGAATTCTACTTATCAAGTAGTTCCCAGTCCAGAGGATTGGTTGGGGACGGGTGTTTATTTTTTTGTGGATGGAATTTCTTGCCCACGAGAGAATGCTGCCGAATGGGCCAGAAATAAGTTTCATCTAGGTTTTGCTGTTGTTAGAAGTCTCATAAGCGTGCCAAGGGATAAGGTTCTTGACCTGACTAGCGCTGCTGGGCTTTCTAAGTACAACAATGCAAGGGTTGAGTTTATTGAGCAAAATAAACTCGGGCTTTTCGGACGAAGGGATCTGACACTAAAAAAAAGGCGAGATATTAGACTAGATGATAGGATAGTTACAGAAGCGGTTTTGGCGCAACTTGGAGCTAAAGTTTTGATCCATAATGTTTACATTAAGAGTGCAGTTCAGCGTGAGCTTATATTGGAGTCCAGCTATCCGAATGTAACCGTCTGCAGTGTAAGTGACCTGAGTTGTATAAAATGTAGTGAGATACTGGATTCTAAAAGCTTTAAGGTTAGTTGTTGAGGTGGATCTATGTGGTTTTTGGGGAGTAAAGGTAATATTTTGATGCCTGTCAAAGTTTGTGAAATCCTACCATTTGGGTTTCCTTTTGCGGCGTATTTACATTTGATATTCAACACGAATTTTTTGGGGGTGAATACAATGAGGTTTACTCTTCCATATTGTGTCGCTAGTAAAAGTCAACATGAGAGTTCAAGTAAATAACTTCCCTTGCCCGTCGATAAATTTTTTAGCTTGCCGGTACTCTCTACCCTGCGACGTTATGTTTGTAGATGATGCATCGATATTTTCGATGACCGTCGTAACCGCAAACCCTGTTATTTTAATATCGCCTATTTCATCAAGCTCTCGACTGGTTCGCAGGATGCAGGTTATATATGTGCCATGTTGAAATGCGATATTGTCCAGTATTACGGAGTCTTTAAACTTTACATCTAGCATATGGAAACTTATAGGTTGTTTATTGTATACACCTTTCCATTTGTAATTTCCTTCTCTCAGTACTGGTGATATGATCTCTATGGTTGCCTCGGTCTCTTGGGCTTCCAGTTTGTTGCTGCTAAGGATGAAGTCTTTGAATCTTTCGCGTATTACTATCGTCTCATCAGCGTTCAGGATAGATTCGCTACTTAGTAGGTTGACGCCTATTTGTGTGATTTTGTTGTGGTTGGCTAGAAGCTCGTAGAAGTTTGATTTTCTCTTAATTATTTTTAGGTTTTTTGAGAGTGCGGAGACTGCTTTTTTTAAGGTGGTAGGCGATTGGCTGTTCGTTTTAGCTTCTTTTTTTAGAGATTCAAGATTATGCTGACTCTCCTCTATCTGGAGTCGAATCAGCTGTTTTTCTAACTCTTCTTTTTCGGATTTTAACATTAGTGGTGCTGCGGTGATCAGAGTTTGAGCCAGCATGAGTACTAGTGTTATAGATATAGAATTGTCTTGTATAATTTTCCAGAATTCCCTGAAGCCTCCCTCTTTCGATACTTCGGAAACGATCTCTATGTTGAAGCCTAATGCATCGGATATCTCTAAAATTATCGCGAGAATTTCAGTCTCGCACCTGTTTCTCAATACTGCATCGATTTGGTGAGAGTGATCTGCCAGATAGTAATGCATTTCAAACTTATCTAGATTGCTCATGCGACGCCTAAATGATCGTTATCTTGGTTGAGTTATGCGCGCTGTAGTCCATATGATCTTCGCCATTTCGCCCTGGCCTTGCATTGCATGTTAGTGATGTGTTCGTTCAGCTTATTTAAATTTCGTCCATTACGCTCAATTACTCGACGCCCTTTTACTCTGGAGTCAATAATATCAAAGCATTCAGCATAGAAATTTTTGACGGGCAGGGGAATGCCAGGTTTGTATCCTTTCTCGATCTCCATGAATCTACGAACGCATAGTGCAATTAGGTCAGATAACTGAATCATCGGATTTTTACGCGAATCGATAGGGTAACTAAATTCGACAATCCATTTAATCTTTTGGTTTGCAGGGACTTCAAAGCGGCGATTCTGTATTATTTTTTCTACACTACTATGGTGTTCTTCTTTTTCATCCATGACTATCATCCCGCGCGCAGATTGGCCAAGATTTTTTTGATGTGCCAGTTCATGTAGGTGATTAGGTAGTCAAACGATAGTAGATAAGGGTGGCAGGTATCATAGACTGTCTGATATTGACAGTTAGCATCTATTAAGCTTGATTTTTCTATTGCGTAATAATGTGCATAATGCCCGAGTTCTACAATTAATTGGAGCAGGTCTTTGACCAGTTGCAGTCTGTTTGCTATGGGGTGGTGTTCAAAGAAGCCCTCACCATTTGGCGAGAGTAGTTGATGAGAGTGAATCTCAAAATTATGAGGTACTTCATTATTGAAATAATTTGAAATTATTGCGTCCAGGCGTTCTTGTGTATTGTTCCACTTCTTGTCCGCAACGCTCATACCAGCCAATACGAATATCGGGTGCTGAGCATCCTGTAGATTGGTGCCAGTATCGCCGCTTTTATCTGGATAGAAGAAATGCATAGATTTGCTCCCTGCAATTATTTCGCCCTATAAATTCTTCTTTTGGGCGTTGATATCCGTCTTATACGAGATAGTGGCTAGATGCTACTTTGAGGGCGATGCGCGCGCCAGTGATTTTGAGCGTTACTAAAAAAGTATGAAGCTCTGACAATGGCCAGGGGAGCGCTTGGAATTTAGGGCCAGAATCGTTCTTTCGGGAAAATTAGGGAAACCCCGCAGTCAAGACCAACCACATGCCCGTGCGTTTCCTCATCTACGTAGCGATCACCGCGCTGACGAGGCTGCTGATCTCCAACGTGTCCCACCACAACCCGCCAGATATGGGCATCCTCTACCTGTGCGGTGGAATTCTGCTGCTGGCATTCTCGATTCTGGTGGTGCGTTACGCCTCGTCACAATTTCCTTCGGTGAAGATCGAACACCCGCAACGCAAGATCGGTACGGGTTCCGGTGAGCATCCGGAAGTGGAAAAAGGCGAGATTTAAAGGCCGGCCACCGGGCGTGGCTGACCTTTGATCTGTGGCGGTGGCGGGGTCAGCCCGTCGCCGCTGGTCATGGCTTCGAGGATCGCCATGGCGCTGTGGCCTTGCTCGATGGCGATGCCGAACTGAATGCTTTGCACCAGCATTTTCAAACGTTTTGGGTCGTTGCGCTGTTCAGCGCTGATCATCCGTTTCGCGACGATGCGGCCGCTATTGGACAGGGTCAGCATGATGCTGCCGTCCAGGCCCTGAATGCTCAGATTGATCTGATAGTCCGGCGCGAAGGCATCGGTAATGATCTGAAAGGGGTTGTCCATGATGCGTCACCGCCTGATTGAACGTGCAGTTGTTGACCGGCCGTGCTCGGGTTGGTTCGCCCATCCAGACCACCGGCCATTCCGTGGCCATATCGCCAATATCGCGGTTAAGGGCGTAGCAAGGGGCATGCCGGGAAAAATCCCGGACAATGAACCCGGACAAAAACAAGGCGAGCCCAGTGCTCGCCTTGTTCATTTACGGCCCGTTTCAGGGCAGGAATGAGTAGATGATCGCTGACAGTGCAATCAGGCCGATCAACACCACAAACACGTTCGACGCCTGGCCCGAATACTGGCGCAAGGCTGGCACGCGCCGGATGGCGTACATCGGCATCAGGAACAACAGGCAGGCGATCACCGGCCCGCCGAGCGTTTCGATCATGCCGAGGATGCTTGGGTTAAAGGTCGCCACGGCCCAGCAGCTGAGGATCATGAACAGCGCGGTGGCGCGGTTCAGCCAGCTCGCCGACATGACTCGGCCACGGCCGCGCAGGCTTTTCACGATCAGGCCCTGAAAGCCTTCGCTGGCGCCGATGTAGTGGCCAAGGAAGGATTTGGTGATCGCCACCAGCGCAATCAACGGCGCAGCGTAAGCGATTACCGGCGTCTGGAAGTGGTTGGCGAGGTACGACAGGATCGAGATGTTCTGCGCTTTGGCCGCTGCCAAATCTGCCGGCGACAGTGCGAGTACGCAACTGAAGCAGAAGAACATCACGGTCACGACCATCATGCCGTGGGCCATCGCGAGGATGCCGCTGCTTTTGCGTTCGGCCTGATCGCCATAGCGCTGTTTTTGATCGACGGCGAACGCCGAGATGATCGGCGAGTGGTTGAACGAGAACACCATCACCGGGATCGCCAGCCACAGAGTCTTGAACAGCACCGACATCTGCATCGGCTCTTGAGCGCTGGCAAAGAACGCGCCGTTCCAGTTCGGAATCAGGCTCAGGCCCAGCAATAGCAGCGCAGCGACGAACGGATAGACCAGCACGCTCATGGCTTTGACGATGACTTGCTGACCGCAACGCACGATGGCCATCAGACCGAGAATCAGCCCCAGCGACAGTACCGCGCGCGGTGGCGGGGCGATGTGCAATTGGTGTTCGAGGAAACTGCTCAGGGTGTTGGTCAGCGCCACGCTGTACACCAGCAGGATCGGGAAGATCGCGAAGAAGTACAGCAGCGTGATCAGTTTGCCGGCACCGATACCGAAGTGTTCTTCGACCACTTCAGTGATGTCACCAGAGCGCCCGGACAGTACGAAGCGGGTCAGGCCACGGTGCGCGAAAAACGTCATGGGGAACGCGAGCACCGCGAGTATCAGCAGCGGCCAGAAGCCGCCGACACCGGCATTGATTGGCAGGAACAAAGTGCCCGCGCCAATCGCCGTGCCGTACAGGCCAAGCATCCAGGTGGTGTCGAATTTGCTCCAGCCCTTGTGGGCGATTGCGCTTTTGCTTGTGCGGTCTACAGCGGGATTTTCGGCAGCAGGTGTACGTACATCGGTCATCGTTTTGGCCTCGTTATTATTCTTGCTCGGGCTCACGTGTTACGGGCGGTCAGGGAATGCTCCTCAGCACTCCACCCAGCTCACGGCCAGGCCGCCCCGTGAAGTCTCTTTGTATTTGTCATGCATGTCGGCGCCGGTATCGCGCATGGTGCGGATCACCCGGTCGAGGGAAATGAAGTGCTTGCCGTCGCCGCGCAGGGCCATTTGTGTGGCGTTGATCGCCTTCACCGCCGCAATCGCGTTGCGCTCGATGCAGGGCACTTGCACTAGGCCACCGACCGGGTCGCAGGTCAGGCCGAGGTTGTGTTCAAGTCCGATTTCGGCGGCGTTTTCCAGTTGCTCGGGGGTAGCACCGAGAATCTCGGCCAGACCGGCGGCGGCCATGGCGCAGGCAGAACCCACTTCACCCTGGCAGCCGACCTCGGCGCCAGAGATCGAGGCATTTTTCTTACACAGAATGCCGACAGCGGCCGCAGCCAAAAAGAATGCGACTACATCATCGTCCGACGCTTCCGGATTGAATTTCATGTAGTAGTGCAGAACCGCCGGAATGATTCCGGCTGCACCGTTGGTCGGCGCGGTGACCATGCGCCCGCCCGCCGCGTTTTCTTCGTTGACGGCGAGGGCGAACAGGTTGACCCACTCCATCGCGGACAGCGTTGAGCTGATCACGTTCGGTTTGCCGATTTCCAACAGGCTGCGGTGCAGTTTCGCCGCCCGGCGCGGAACATTCAGACCGCCGGGCAGGATGCCTTCGTGGCGCATGCCCTTTTCGACGCATTCGCGCATCACCGACCAGATGTGCAACAGGCCCTGACGGATTTCGGCGTCACTGCGCCAGGCACGTTCGTTGGCCATCATCAATTCGGAAACACGCAGGTTGTGTTGGTTGCACAGCGAGAGCAGTTCGGCAGCGCTGGAAAAATCGAACGGCAGCATCACATCGCCGGCCGGTGCTTCGCCGGATTCGGCTTCAGCCGCTTCGATGATGAAACCGCCGCCAACCGAGTAGTACGTCTGCTCGAACAATTGCGCGGATGCGCCGAAGGCTGTCAGCGACATGGCGTTAGGGTGATAGGGCAGGCTCTCGTCGAGCAGCAGCAGATCAGTGTTCCAGTCGAAAGCAATCGAGCGCTGGCCGGCGAGGGACAATTGCCCCGATTCGCGCAGTTGCTGAATGCGTGGGTCGATGGTCGTCGGATCAATGCTGTCCGGCCATTCGCCCATCAGGCCCATCACACAGGCGCGGTCAGTGGCGTGACCGACGCCAGTGGCGGACAGCGAACCGTACAAACGGATTTCCACACGCTGCACATCGAGCAGCAAATGCTGATCAATCAGGGCTTGGGCGAAGGTCGCGGCGGCGCGCATCGGGCCGACGGTGTGGGAACTGGACGGACCGATGCCGACTTTGAATAGATCGAAAACACTGATAGCCATGCTAAAGCCTTACAAGCAATGGTGTGGGAATCGCTGCCATTTTTTGTAGGACAAGCGCAATGTCGGCGATACTGCCTACCTCGCTACAGCGTGACTAACGAAACTTCCTAAGCAAGCCTTTAGCAGGACTAAATAATGAGTCGTCAATTGCATGCCCAGACTTACGTCTGGCTGCAGGTGTTTTCCTGTGCCGCGCGGCACTTGTCGTTCACCCGTTGTGCCGAGGAGTTGCACATCACACCCGGTGCGGTCAGCCAACAAATCCGACAACTGGAAGAGCGTCTGGGCCTGCGCCTGTTTCATCGCCGTGCGCGCGGTGTCGAGTTGAGCGCTGAAGGCCAGCGACTGGCCATTACCGTGAATGAGGCATACGGCAGCATCGACGCCGAATTGCGTCGGCTGGATGCGGGCATGATCAGCGGGATTCTGCGCGTGCGCTCGATTCCGTCGTTCCTCAGCAAGTGGCTGACTCCGCGCTTGCCACGCTTGCAACAGCGTTATCCGGACATTCAGCTGCGGCTGGTGGCCGAAGACAGCAGCGTGCCGTTGCACGAAGGCGATTTTGATTTGGCCATCGATTTGAACGACGGCAGCTATCCGGGGCTGTTATCCACAGCCTTGCTCGATGAACAGATTTTTCCGGTGTGCGCGCCGAGTCTATTGCGCGGGCGGCCGCCGTTGCATGGCCCGGCGGATCTGCTGCATTTTCCGTTGCTGCACGACATCACTGCCTGGCGCGGCAGCTACGAATATGCGGAGTGGGAGTTTTACCTTAATGCCATCGGCTTTGAAGGCGCCGACGTACGGCGCGGCCACACGTTCAATCGCAATCACCTGACCATCGAGGCGGCGATTGCCGGCATGGGCGTGGCAATTGCGCGACGCACATTGCTTAACGATGAGTTGGAGCGGGGGACATTGATCGTGCCGTTCGGGCTGTCGGTGCCCAATCACAAACGCTATGTACTGCTTTACGCGCCGGGAGCGTTGAGCCATCCGGGTGTGCGTGCGGTGCATGATTGGCTGGTAGAAGAAGCGGGGATATTTCGCAGCTTGCACCCGTTGGGTGATGGCCAATTGTGACTATTTTTTACTAGATCACCAGGCGACCCAACTCCCGACCTTACCAGCGCTGCGAGTGGTTGTCCGGCTTTTTTTGCGAATGAATATTTTTCTTTTTTCAGGGGTTGAAATGTTTGGTGGTCGGGCCGATTGTTGTAATCAAGAGGTCACGAAAACCATATTCACGGCCTCTCGCGAGCTAGCTGAAATAAGGGATGAACTATGCAAATCCAAGTCAACAGCGATAACCATATTCAAAGTAGTCAACGACTGGAGGAGTGGGTACGCACCACCATTGAGAGCACGCTCGAACGTTACGAAGAAGACCTGACCCGTATCGAAGTCCATCTGAGCGACGAGAACGGTGACAAACCTGGTCCGCATGATTTGCGCTGCCAACTGGAAGCGCGGCCAAAAGGTCATCAGCCGATTTCCGTTACCCATAAAGCCGATTCGCTGGAGCTGGCGATCGACGGCGCAGCCGAAAAACTCGAGCACGCGCTGGATCATCTGTTTGGCAAACTGCGCGGCAAGCCACGTGCTGCGGTAGTGCCATTCAAGAGCAAAGCCAACGACAAGTTGCTGGAGGAAGAATTTCTGGAGAACGAGCAGGCAGCACTTAACAGTTGATGCGTTGATTCTTTAATTCACCTGATGATGACGGGCCTGCAGATGCAGGCCCGTTTTGGTTTGTGGGGTTGTTGGAATTGCGCAAGGCTTGAGATCCAGCCCCCTCACCCCAGCCCTCTCCCCCAGGGGGGCGAGGGGGAAAGGGAGCCGATCTTCATGTTTTTCAAGACCTGAGTTCGACTCGATATCTCAGGTCGGTGTACCTCGAAAGAACACCTCGGTCAGTCCCCTCTCCCTCCGGGCGGTCCGACGTTTCGGGAGGGTTAGGGTGAGGGGCTTTTAAATCCTCAGAACGCCACCGACGTTTGCACGTAAACAGTCCGCGGCTCACCCACATACTTACCCTTGTTGTTGTCATCAAACGAGCGCGTGAAGTACTGGGTATTGAAAATATTCTTCACCCCCACCGCGACATTCAAATCCGACAATTGCGGGCCGAAGTCATACCCGGCACGGCTGCTGAACAACATATAGCCGGGGATCTTGCCGGTGCTGCCGTCAGCGCTTTCCTTCGAGGTATTGGCGTTGTCGGCAAACTGGTCGCTCTGGAAGCTGCTGTCCAGATTCAGTTTCCATGCGCCTTCGGTGTAACCCACACCCAGAGTGCCTTTGTGTTTCGACGCGAACGGCACACGATTGCCTTTGTTCGGCCCGTCCTCGCGGATGGTCGCGTCAACAAAAGCGTAACTGGCGTACACATCGAAACCCGCCAGCGCCGGGCTCAAGTCATCCAGCGCGTAGTTGACGCTGGTCTCGATGCCCTGATGACGAGTCTCGCCGCGAGCGATCACCGAGTCGTTGGTCTGGTTACTTTCGTATTGGTTGTCGAAGTTGATCAGGAACGCACCGATCTCCGCACGCAACGCGCCGTTGTCGTAGCGCGTACCGAGTTCCCAGGTGCGCGCCTTCTCCGGTTTCACTTCGCCGCTGCTCACGCGATTGGGCATCTGGCTGTATTGCACGCTGCCGAACGAGCCTTCGGTGTTGGCGTACAGATTCCAGCTGTCGGTCAGGTGATATAGCACGTTGAGCGCCGGCAGCGCGGTGTTGTAGTCGCCTTTGTATTTGACGGTGGTCAGATTGTTAGTCTGCTGCGACTCAATCATCTCGTAGCGCACGCCCGGCGTGATGGTCCACTTGCCAATATCGATGCGGTCATCAATGAAGAATGCGTTGGCCTCGGTGCCGCCACGGGTGTCGCGGTCGTTGCGGCTGTCGGTGGTGGGGTATTCGTTGCTGGCAATCGGCGTGCGATAACGCAGCTCGTGGCCGGCCTCGTTGATGTAGCGATAGCCAACGCCTACTTCATGGCTGGTCGGGCCGAGGTCGAAACCTTGCGCGAAGCGGGTTTCCAGACCGCGCACCCAATACTCGCGCGGCGACAGCGACAGGAACGAACCCTGATCCAGATAGCCGCTGCGCAGGGTCTTGGTGAAGAAGGTGTTGGCGGTGAATTCGCGGCGATCTTCCTGATAGCGATAGCCGAAATTGAACATTGTGCGACGACCCCAGAACTGGTCTTTCTTGCGCGTGGACTGATACGGATCAGCGTCGTAATCGGCAACGTTCAGACCACCGGGCATGTCCGCCTTGCCTTCGTAATACTGTGCCATGGCGTTGAAGCTGTTGGCGTCGTCGAGCTGGTATTTGCCCTTGAGGATCAGGTCGTCGATTTCAGTATCGCTGTGCTCACGCCAGTCGCCACCACGAGTGCCGGAGTACAGCAGCGCGCCGCCCAGACCATTTTCATTGGTGCCACCGGCCAGCAGGTTGGCGCTGGTCTTGAAGCCGTCGTGGCTTGAAGAAGGACTGGTTTCAGTCTGGAAACCACCCTTGACCGTCGGTTCATCGGGGATCGCGCGAGTCACGAAGTTGACCACGCCACCGACGTTCTGCGGGCCATAACGCACCGCGCCGCCACCACGCACCACATCCACCGCGTCCATGTTGCCCATGCTGATCGGCGCGAACGACAGCTGCGGCTGACCATACGGTGCGAATGGCACCGGAATGCCGTCCATCAACACCGTGGAACGCGCAGCCAGGCGCGGATTGAGACCGCGAATGCCGAAATTCAGCGCCATGTCGTGGCTGCCGGTGCCGTTGTTTTCTGGCGCATTGACGCCGGGAATGCGGTTGAGCACGTCACGCGCCTGCGTCGCGCCTTGGCGTTCGAACTCTTCGCGACGGATCACGTCACGCGCGCCCGGATGCTCGAAGACGTTGATCTGCGCCGCATCTCCCAGCCAGTCGCCAACGACTTTCGAGGTGTCCAGCTCCAGCGCCGCATCGTTCGATGATTGCAGGCTGAAAGCATTGCCGCCCTCGGCGCGGGCTTGCAGGCCGGTGCCTTCGAGCAGCGCGTTCAGACCTTGTTCCGGCGTGTAACTGCCTTCCAGCCCTCGGCTTTGCACGCCAGTGGTGACTTGCGAGCCGAAAGAAATCAGCACGCCGGCTTCACGGCCGAACTGGTTTAACGCATTTTCCAGAGACGAAGGGGCAATGTGGTAAGCCTGGCTGTCGGCGGAGTGCGCCAGCGGCAGAACGCTGAAACTCAGGCTGGCGCCAAGGATGAGATTGCGCAGAGTGCGGGCCAGAGGCGTGAGGCGGGTGGGCTGCATGAAGGACGATCCTGAGAAGGTTGAATCAAAGGGGGCTTTCCTTCTCTGTCACGCCAGATCTGAAAAACGGCTCATTTATTTTTGCGTGGATTCAAACGCTGGCTTCGACGTTGACCCAGTAGCGGGTAAATCGCCGCACCTTCACCGGCAAACTGATTTGCAGCAGATCGAGAATCCGCTCGCTGTCGTCCAGTGGGTAACTGCCGGAGATCAGCAGTTCGGCAACTTTCGCATCGTAATTGATCTGCCCGCGACGGTAGCGCCCGAGTTCGTCGAGGAAATCCCCCAAACGCATGTGTGCCGCGATCAGCATGCCGTCAGTCCAGGCGCCGCTGTTGGCATCCAGCGGTTTTGCTTCGCTGACCGTCGTTGTGCTGAAACTCAGTTGCCGGGCGACCGGCAGCAGCAGCGGCGCACGATCGGGCGCAACCAGTTCAACCCGGCCTTCGAACAGCGCGACCTGCGTGCGCTCGGCAAACTGGCGTACGTTGAGGCGCGCGCCCTGAGCCTTCAACACACCGTGGGCTGTCTGCACTTCAAAGGATTGCGTGGCGCTCAGGTACATTTCGCCTTCGAGCAGACGGATCAGTCCACCATCCCGAACATCGGCGGCACTCGCGGTGTTGAGCTGTAAAAGGCCGCCTGAGCCGAGCGAGATTTTGCGCCGCTGACCCAGCGGGCTGCGGTAATCGGCGAGCAGCGAAGGCAATGGATTCTGCTCGCGCACCCCCCAGGTCACGGCCGAGCCGGCACCGAGAATCAGCAACAGTTTCAGTGCCTGACGTCGGCTGCCGGACTTCGGCGCATTCAACGCCGCATGCGCCAGTGGCGACGACAATCCACGCAAGCGCGAATTGACCCGCTGAATATGCTCCCACGCACGGCGATGTTCACTGTGCGCATCGAGCCATTGCTGCCACGCGAGTTGCTGGCGTGGACTCAGTTGTCCTTGCTGCATCTCAAGCAACCAATGCACAGCCTGTTCGGCGACCTGCGCAGAAAAATCCATCGGCGGATTCACAGGGCGAAGTAGCAGCGGAGCGCCGCTTTCTGCAGATGACGTTTCACCGTGGCCACGGAAATTCCCAACTCAGCGGCGATCTGCGGATAAGTCAGGCCATCGATCTGCGCCAGTAAAAAAGCGCGTTTGACCGGACGCGGCAAGCCATCGAGCAACTGATCAAGCTCGAGCAGGGTTTGCAGGATGATTGCTTTGTGTTCTTCCGAGGGCGCAAGCATTTCCGGCATCTGCGCGAGCGTGTCGAGGTAGGCGCGTTCCAGGTCCTGGCGGCGGTAGTGATTGCACAGAACACGTTTGGCCAGCGTGGTAAGGAACGCGCGCGGCTCGAGAATCACCGGTGTTTCGCGAGCGGTCAGCACCCGGATAAACGTGTCCTGCGCCAGATCCGCCGCGCGCTCCGGGCAGCCGAGCTTGCGCCGCAACCAGCCGTTGAGCCAGCTGTGGTGGGCCTGATAGAGCGATTCGACAGGATGGGCGGGTGGCAACGGCATTACTCCGGGCGCATTGGGCGTGCGTTAGAGAACAAGAACGGTTCGCATTGTAGGGTGTCGAGGCGACGCGCGGCAATCAAACGCTTTTGCGTATGAGAATATTTATCATTAGTATTGCCGTCTGTTGGTTCGGCTTCGTTGGCCGGACGTTTTTCGTTTCAGGGTCGAAACATGAAAGCCAAACTCGCCGCACTTCCCATGTCCTATCGTCTGGCCGTCACCTCGCGGGTGCTGGCGGCGGTGTTTGGCGGCTATCTGGTCGCGGCGCTGGCGAGTGTCACGCTGACCCTTTGGCTGCCATTGAGCCGCGCCGAGGCGGTGGTGACCGGCATGACGGTTTCGTTTCTGGTGTATCTGGTGGCGGTGCTCTGGTGTTTCGCCTGCCGCAGCCCGTGGTCGGCATGGGTTGGTTTACTGGTGCCGAGTGTGATTCTGGCTACGGTCTCCGGCGCTGCGCGCGGATTGGGTTACGCATGAAAGAGGGTTTTCGCCAGTCGATGGCCTGGCTGCATACCTGGACCGGTCTGGTGTTCGGCTGGTTGCTGTTCGCAATTTTCCTGACCGGCACGCTGGCGTATTTCAAGGATGAAACCAGTCACTGGATGCAGCCGGAAATTCCCGCACGCCCGCTGAATGCCGAAGCCAGCCTGAATCTGGCGCAACACTATCTGCAACAGAATGCTGCCGGCGCGTCACGCTGGCTGATCGACTTGCCCGACGCCCGCGACCCCGGCCTGACCGTGCGCTGGCAGCAAACGCCAGCCAATCCCGGCGAACGCGGGCGCTTCACCAGCAAGACCCTTGACGCGCAGACCGGCGCCGAAGTGCAGGCCCGTGAAAGCATGGGCGGCGAGTTTTTCTACCGCTTCCACTTCCAGCTCCAAATGCCCTATCCATGGGGCCGCTGGCTCTCGACCATCGCCGCGATGGTGATGTTCGTCGCACTGATCAGCGGCATCATCACCCACAAGAAAATCTTCAAGGACTTCTTCACCTTCCGCCCGCGCAAAGGTCAGCGCTCATGGCTCGACGGGCATAACGCGGTGGGGGTGCTGGTGTTGCCGTTTCATCTGATGATCACTTACAGCAGCCTGGTGATTTTCATGTCGATGGTCATGCCGGCGAGCATTCTCGCCTCCTATGGCAGCAACGCCCGGGCGTTTTACGACGAGGTTTTCCCGGCTTCCAATGTTCCCGAGCGGGCCAATCAACCGGCAGATCTGGCACCAATGACGCCACTGTTGATTCAGGCCCGCGAGCGGTGGTCGGGCGGCAATGTCGGGCGCGTGTCCGTCAATAACCCGGGTGATGTGAATGCATCGGTGGTGGTGTCGCGCGCCGGGTCCGACCGCGTTGTTCACGACTCCGGCAGCGCCGTAACCTTCAATGGCGTGACCGGACAAGTCCTCAGCGCAACGCCGCAGCAACGCGTGCCGATGGCGATTGCCGGCGCTTTCTACGGTTTGCACATGGGCCATTTCGCCGCGCCCGTGCTGCGTTGGATGTACTTCATTTGCGGTCTGGCCGGCACGGCGATGATCGGCACCGGGCTGGTGATCTGGCTCGGCAAACGTCAGCTCAAACACGCGAAAAGCGCTGTGATGCCGTTCGAATTGCGGCTGGTGGAAGTGCTGAACATCGCCAGCATGTCCGGGCTGGTCGCAGCAGTGGCGGTGTTCTTCTGGGCCAATCGTCTGCTGCCGGTGAGTCTGGCCGGGCGTGCCGATTGGGAGGTCAATGCGTTTTTCATCGCTTGGGGTTTGAGCCTGGTCCATGCGTTGTTGCGACCGGGCCGCAAGGCGTGGATTGAGCAGCTTCTGTTCGGTGGCGCGTTATTTGCGGCGGTGCCGTTGCTGAGTGTGCTGACGCCTTATCACCTCGGTGTGACCTTGGCGAATGGTGACTGGACGCTCGCCGGTTTCGACCTGACCTGTCTGGCAACCGGGGTATTCCTCGCATGGGCCGCATGGAAAATGCAGCGCGCCGGACAGTCGGTCAGCGTGAAAAAAACACGCCCGCAAAAATCTCATCCGATCACCCTTGAGCAAGGGGTCAACTGATGTTGCTGGCGCTCTTGCTGTGTTACGCCGGCTTCACGGCACTGTGTCTGTCGATGCCCCGTCACCATGATCAATTGCTCGGCAACAAGCCGACTGCGCAGCGTCGGCGCACTCTGCATCTCGGTGGATGGTTGCTGCTGGGTTTGTCGCTGTGGGCAGCAGTCAGCATTAACGGCTGGAGCTTCGGTCTGGTCGACTGGTTCGCCGTATTGATGATCAGCGCTTTGGCGCTGGTGCTGTTGCTGCCGTACCGCCCCCGTCTGGCGCTCGCCTTGGCGGGCGTGAGTCTGCTGGCCAGCCCGGTCGCTGCATGGGCATTCAACTGAAATGCTGATCAGCCATCCCCCGGAATCGCGCGACGATGAGCCGAGCGGGGCGCGTGCGCATTTCCTTCAGGTGTTTCTCTCGCAGCGCCCGCAGATGGAAGCGTTGGTCAGCCGGCGCGTCGGCTGTCGGGCGACAGCGGCGGATCTGGTGCAGGATCTGTTTCTGCGCTTCTGGCGCCGGCCGCTGGTGCAGGTCGAAGAACTCAGCACCTATCTTTTGCGTTGTGCCGGCAACATCGCCATCGATCATTTGCGCAGTGAAGGCGCGCGGGTGCGCGTCAATGAAGGCTGGCAACCGGATGAACCTGACAGTAGCGCCAGCGAACCGCAAGCGGCGCTGGAAGCAGGCAACGATTTGCGCCATGTCGAGGCGGCACTGCGCGCCTTGCCCGAGCGCACGCGACAGATCTTTTTGCTCAACCGCATCCACGGGCGCAAGTACGCCGAGATCGCCAAAGCCATGGGCCTGTCCCAAAGCGCCGTGGAAAAACATATGATGCGCGCCCTCGAGGCCTGCAAGGCCAGCCTGCGCGAACCCGCGCCACGCATGCGAAGGAAAGCACCGTGAATCACATGGATCGCGTCACGCCGACGCCCGCGCAGGAGCAGGCCGCTTTGGCCTGGCTGAGCCTGCTGCACGACCGCCCAAGCGCTGGCGATCAACTGACGTTCAGCCATTGGCTGCGCGCCGATCCGGCCCACGCCGAGGCCTACTCCCAGGCGCAAGTGGTCTGGGAACTGAGCGAAGAGCCGGCGCGCACCTTGGCCGATGAAGATTCGCTGGCGTTGCAGTCGTTGCTCAATGCGATGGATCGACCGCGGCGTCCGCAGATTCGGCGTTGGGCTGGAGCGCTGGCAATGGCCGCGTGTCTGGTGCTCATGATCAGCCTCGGCAGCGGTTGGCAGCCGCAGCGTTGGGTCGATGATCTGGGCGCCGATTACGTGTCGGCTCCCGGTGAAATCCGCACGGTCACGCTGGCCGATCAATCGCAAGTGACGCTGGATGCCGACAGCGCCATTGCGGTGGATTTCAGTCACGGTGAGCGCCATGTGCAACTGCGCCGTGGCGCCGGATTTTTCACCGTCACCCACACTGGCGAGCCGTTTGTGGTCGAGGCCGAGAAAGGTCAGGCGCGCGTGCTCGGCACGCAATTCGAAGTGCGTCTGCAACCGCAGGGTGCGCAAGTCTCGGTGCTGTCCGGGCGCGTCGGCGTGAGCGCAACCCCTGGCGCTCAACAACAGATTCTTACCGCCAACCAACAAGTCGCGTACGGCCAGGGCAATGCGGAAAAATTGCATGCCGTGGACAGCGCCGCGCAACTGGCCTGGCGTCAGGGCTGGCTGACTTACTACAAGACCACGCTGGCCGACGTCGTGCAGGATCTGCGCCGTCATTACCCCGGCCGAATCGTGCTGCTCAACGATGAACTGGCGGCGCGCAAGGTCAGCGGCAGTTTCCCGAGCAAGGATCCGCAGGCGGTTCTGAGTTCGCTGCAAGGGGTGTTGGGATTCGAGCAGCATCAGGTACTCGGAACGCTGATCATCCTGCGCTGAAAATATTTTCACAATTGTAGTGAGGTAAACCCGGAGCTCATCCGTGTAGTGACTGAAACTGCGAGTCATTCGCATCCGTTGCGGTTCTACACAGGTCATTAGCAATGAAGTCCAGGGCAAAATCGGGTTCGGTCAAACAGTGGTTCGGTGCATCAGTGCTGAGCGTTTCGGCGATGGCATTGTTGCCACTGAGCGTGGCTCTCGCCGCGGAAACCGTCAGCAGCCAGCCGCAGAAGCAGTTCAGTTTTTCCCTGAGCGCCAAACCGCTACCGCAGGCCTTGAGCGACTTCAGCCGCGTGACCGGCCAAAGCGTGGTTTACACCGATGAAGCGCCGTACGGTCTCACTGCGCCAGCGGTCACTGGTCAGATGAGCGCCGAGCAGGCGCTGCAACGTCTGCTGAGCGGCTCGGGCCTGAACTTCCGTCGCACCGACAGCCACACCTTCGCCCTCGAACCGCAACCGACTGCCGGTGCGCTGACCCTCGGCGCCACCACCATCACTTCGCAGGTCAATTCGTCGATGAGCTATCAGCCGCCGGCGACCACGTCGGTGATGCGCTCTTCGGCTTCGCTGCAGGAAATCCCGCAGACCATCAACGTGATCCCGGCCCAGGTCATCCGCGATCAGGCACCGCGCAATCTCGACGATGCGCTGGACAACGTCAGCGGCATCACCCAGGGCAACACGTTGGCCAGCACCCAGGACTCGGTGATGACGCGCGGTTTTGGCGACAACCGCAACGGCTCGATCATGCGCGACGGCATGCCGGTGGTGCAGGGACGCGGCATGAACGCCACGGTCGATCGCGTCGAAGTGCTCAAAGGCCCGGCCTCGCTGCTCTACGGAATCCAGGACCCGGGTGGCGTGGTCAACATGGTCAGCAAGAAGCCTGAACTGACCCAATACAACGCGTTGACCTTGCGCGGCTCGACCTACGGCGATGGCAAAAATGGCAGTGGCGGCAGCTTCGACAGCACCGGCGCATTGGGCGATTCCGGCCTTGCCTACCGCATGGTGCTCGATCACGAAGACGAAGATTACTGGCGCAATTTCGGCACCCACCGTGAATCGCTGATCGCGCCGTCGATTGCCTGGTTTGGCGAACGCACCAAGCTGTTGTTCGCTTACGAGCATCGCGAATTTCTTACTCCGTTCGACCGGGGCACGGTGATTGATCCGCGCACCAATCATCCGCTGGACATCTCGCGCAACGAGCGCCTCGACGAGCCGTTCAATGACATGGAAGGGCGTTCGGATCTGTACCATTTCGAGGCCGATCACGAACTCAACGACGACTGGAAAGCGCACTTCGGCTACAGCTGGAACCGCGAAACCTACGATGCGAGCCAGGTGCGCGTGACTGCGATCGACACCAAAAAAGGCACGCTGACGCGCAGCATGGACGGCACGCAAAACGCGATCAGCACCGACCGTTTCACCACTGCCAGCCTCGAAGGCAAGGTCAACGTGCTGGGCATGCAGCATGACCTGGTGTTCGGCGTCGACGACGAGTACCGCAAGATCTACCGTGCCGACCTGATCCGCCAAAAAAGCCTGAGCACCTTCAGCTACGTCAACCCGGTCTACGGCCGCGAAGTCGCCGGCAGCACCGTCAGTGCCGCCGACAGCGCACAGACCGATGAACTGCGCAGCGATTCGATATTTTTGCAGGACTCGATCCACCTCACCGACAAGTGGATTCTGGTGGCTGGCGGACGTTTTCAGGAGTACGACCAGTACGCTGGCAAAGGCGTGCCGTTCAAGGCCAACACCGACAGCAACGGCCAGAAATGGGTGCCGCGCGCAGGTCTGGTGTATCGCTACACCGACGCGTTGTCGTTCTACGGCAGCTACACCGAATCGTTCAAACCCAACTCGACCATCGCCCCGCTGAGCGGCAGCAGCACCGTACTCGACGGCAGCATTGCGCCGGAAGAGGCCAAGTCGTGGGAGCTGGGCGCACGCCTCGACATGCCGGGCAGCATCACTGGCAACATCGCGTTGTTCGACATCAAGAAACGCAACGTGCTGGTAGCCAACTCAGAAGGACCGACGACAATTTACAGCGCGGCCGGTGAAGTGCGTTCGCGCGGTCTGGAAGTTGATCTGAGCGGCCAGCTCAGCGAGCGCTGGAGCATGATCGGCAGCTACGCCTACACCGATGCTGAAGTCACCGAGGATCCGGATTACAAAGGCAAGAGACTGCAAAACGTGGCGAAGAATACCGGCTCGCTGTCGGCGGTGTATGACTTCGGCAGTGTGCTTGGCGGCGATCAATTGCGCGTCGGCGCAGGTGCGCGTTATGTCGGTGAACGGGCGGGCAATGCGGTGAATGATTTTGATCTGCCGAGCTATACCGTGGCTGACGCGTTTGCTACGTACGACACCAAAGTCGAAGGGCAGAAGGTCAAGTTTCAACTGAACGTGAAGAACCTGTTTGACCGGACTTATTACACGTCTTCGGCGAGCCGGTTTTTTGTGTCGATGGGGGATTCGCGGCAGGTTTCGCTTTCGAGCACGCTGGAGTTCTGAGGGCAGATCAAAAGCTACCCTCACCCCAGCCCTCCCGAAACGTCGGACCGCCCGAAGGGAGAGGGGGCCGACCGAGGTGTCTGGCGTTGTACATCGACCTGAAAGATCGAGGCGATTATGGATTCAGCGCGGCACGTTCAGGTCGGCGTATTTCCCCAATATCCCCGTATCGGTCCCCTCTACCTTTGGGAGAGGGCTAGGGTGAGGGGAAAAGGCTTCAGCGCAAAAACGCCTGGCGATACTCGCCGGGCGTCCCACCCAATACCTGCCGAAACCGGTTAGTGAAATGACTGGCACTGGCAAAACCGCAAGCCAGCGCAATCTCCCCCAACGGCAACCGCGTCCCGCGCAACAACTGCCGCGCCCGGCTCAACCTGCGTGCCAGCAGATACTGATGCGGCGGCAAGCCAAAACTCATCCGAAACATCCGCGCAAAGTGGTATTCCGACAACGCGCACAAACCGGCCAGTTGCCCGAGGCTGATTGGCTCGGCCAACTGACTGTCGATGAACTCCACCAACTGTCGGCGTTGATGCGCCGCCAGTCCACCCTTCAGGCGCAAACCCTGACGAATCCCGACTTGGCTGAGCAACGTATGGCTGATCAATTCATGCGCCAGACTGCTGGTCAGCAGACGCTCGCCCGGCTCATCCCAGTTGAGGCTGATCAACTGGCGAAAGCGTTTGGCCTGTTGCGGATCATCGAGAAATGTCTGCTCGCGCAACTGCAATTCGCGAGGTTCGCGATCGAGCAAGGTCACACAGCCCACCGCAAACTGTTCGGCGCTGAAGTACAGATGCGCGAGGCGGATATCGCCGTTGATCACCCAGCCGGATTCATGCTCGGCAGGCAGAATGCATAGCTTGTCCGGCCCACCCTTTTGGCCCGGCTGACCTCGGCGAAATGTGCCAGTGCCACCCGCGATATAGCAGGACAGCGTGTGATGACTCGGCGCTTCGTATTCCTGCGCGTCGTGGTGGTTGGTCCACAAAGCGGCAGACAAGCCGTCACCGAGCTCGGCGCTGTGCACAAGGCGAGCGTTCGGCGAGCGGTTGAGGGCTTGAAAGACTTGCAGTGAATCCAGGGCGGCCATATTGGTTCTCTCCATCGCCTTGCATCCTACTCCGTAGGCCCTGCGCTGCCAGCCTGCGCGCCGACAAAAGCGCAAGTTTATGCAAGTGCGATCGAACACCGCGGGCGGACACTGAACGCCAATTGAGGAGTGTCCACCATGAACCTGTCGTTGTACCTGCTGACCGTGCTGATCTGGGGCACCACCTGGATTGCCTTGAAATGGCAACTGGGCGTGGTGGCGATTCCGGTGTCGATCGTCTATCGCTTCGGCCTCGCCGCGTTGGTGCTGTTCGTTCTGTTGCTGTTGAGCCGGCGCTTGCAACCGATGAACCGTCGCGGGCATGTGATCTGCGTGGCGCAGGGCTTGTGCCTGTTCTGCGTCAATTTCATGTGTTTCCTGACCGCCAGCCAATGGATCCCCAGCGGTCTGGTAGCGGTGGTGTTTTCCACCGCGACCTTGTGGAACGCGCTGAATGCGCGGGTGTTCTTCGGCCAGCGCATCGCACGCAATGTGCTGATGGGCGGCGCGCTGGGGCTGGGTGGTCTCGGTTTGCTGTTCTGGCCGGAACTGGCCGGGCATCAGGCCACCCCGCAAACCTTGCTCGGCCTCGGTTTGGCGCTGTGCGGCACGTTGTGTTTTTCGGCCGGTAACATGCTCTCGAGCCTGCAACAGAAGGCCGGTCTCAAACCGCTGACGACCAACGCCTGGGGCATGGCTTACGGCGCGGCGATGCTCACGGCGTGGTGTCTGGTCAAAGGCATTCCCTTTGACATGGATTGGTCACCGCGTTACGTCGGTGCGCTGCTGTATCTGGTGATCCCGGGATCGGTGATCGGTTTCACCGCGTACCTGACGCTGGTCGGCCGGATGGGGCCGGAGCGCGCCGCTTACTGCACCGTGTTGTTCCCAGTGGTGGCGCTGAATGTCTCGGCATTTGCCGAAGGCTACCAGTGGACAGCGCCAGCGCTGGGCGGTCTGGTGTTGGTGATGCTGGGTAATGTGCTGGTGTTTCGTAAACCACGCCCCCCGGTTGCTTCGAGTCATGGAAAGTTGGCCTGAGATAATCAGGAAATTGAGCGCTCCACGTTCAGCGCTCGGTTTTCAGTGCAATAAAAATCAGCAGCGGCAACATGAAATCGACAATGTGCCGCGCCCAGTCCTTGGCGTTCCAGGTTTTTGAAGTGTCCATGTTGAACCATTCAACTCCAACTATTTGCAAGCATACGTAATAAATAAATATCGCGATTAACAGGCCGATAATTGAAAATTTTTTAGCATCGTGGAACATTTCTGCAGGGTCATTGCGCTTTCGAAACAGTTGATAGGTGCCTAGCAGGCAAAAGGCCGTGTAGGTCACTTCCATGGTGATGATGAACCAGTAGATTCGGTGGTGCATCATCGGTGATTCGATCGCCCGATATCGTATGTTCGGATTAACCAGGGTCGTATCCATGCTCAGAACATGTCCGACATACTCATAGTTGGAAGCGTAGTCGGTGAAGTTGCTGTACATCACCAGCAAGCCGAAGAAGCTGATGTAAGCCATCAGGAGTATTTTGCTATAACGGATTAATTGATCGGTACTCAATGTGTTCACGGATATTGTTCTCCATTGTTTTATCGTGGTTTCGATAAGTCAGGAGAGTTTATAGCGGTAGTCACTATTTCGGTGTCAGGTTGGTTTGCAAGGTATGTATCTGCAAACTTTGAACAGGGCAAGTACAGTGCTGTACTTGCCCTGTTTGATTCAGCCGCGCCAGACTTGCGGATTCACCAAGTCCTGCGGTCGCTCACCCAGCAGGGCGCTGCGCAAGTTGGCGAGCGCGCGATTGGCCATGGCTTCGCGGGTTTCATTGGTTGCCGAGCCGATGTGTGGCAGGGTCACAGCGTTTTTCAGCTGGAACAGCGGCGATTCTGCCAGCGGCTCTTTTTCGTAGACATCCAGGCCTGCACCGCGAATGCGATTGTTCTGCAACGCTTCGATCAGCGCCGGTTCATCAACCACCGGGCCTCGGGAGATATTCACCAGAATCGCGCCCGGCTTCATCAACCCCAGCTCGCGATGGCTGATCAGGTGACGGGTCTTGTCACTGAGCGGCACTACCAGGCAGACGAAGTCGGCTTCGGCGAGCAGTTGATCGAGGCTGCGAAATTGTGCGCCGAGTTCTTGCTCGAGTTCAGTCTTGCGGCTGTTTCCGCTGTAGATGACCGGCATGTTGAAGCCCAGGCGCCCACGGCGGGCGATGGCCGCGCCGATGTTGCCCATGCCGACGATGCCCAGGGTTTTGCCGTGCACGTCACAGCCGAACAATGGTGCGCCGACGCTGGCTTGCCACTGGCCGGCCTTGGTCCAGGCATCCAGTTCGGCGACGCGTCGGGCGCTGCTCATGATCAGCGCAAAGGCCAGGTCGGCGGTGCTTTCGGTGAGCACGTCGGGGGTATTGGTGAGCATGATCCCGCGCTCGTTGAAATAGGCGAGGTCGTAGTTGTCGTAGCCGACCGAGACGCTGGAGACCACTTCGAGTTTTGCGGCGGTTTCAAGTTGTGCGCGGCCGAGTTTGCGCCCGACGCCGATCAAGCCGTGGGCGTGGGGCAGGGCTTCATTGAACTGGGCGTTGATGTCGCCGTTTTTCGGATTGGGGACGATGACGTCGAAGTCCTGTTGCAGGCGTTCGATCATGGGTGGGGTGATGCGGCTGAAGGCCAGGACTGTTTTTTTCATTGCTGAGGACTCGTCGGGCGTCTGGGTGCCAAGCAAGCTAACATTTCTGTTTTGTGTTGTCTTGGCGGCCTCTGGGCCGACCATGCTTTGGGGTGTTTGAGTGAATATCCGTTCCTTCGGGTGCGGGCGCTGGCGGTTTCGCTTTTACAGCGACTCACTTTTTCAAACGCCAAAAAGTAAGCAAAAGGCTTTGCCCCAACGTTCGGCCCGCTCGCCGGGGCTCGGGGTTCCTTCGCTCCGGGGTTCATCCGGGGCATCGCCTCCGGTTTGCTGCGCTGCACCTCCTCTCGATGTTCCCCCCGGATGAACCCCTCCACTCAGCCGGCCGACGGGGCCTTGAGATCAAGAGCGGTACGCGAGCTAACGCTCATTGTGTTGATTGGGGCGGCTTCGCCGCTGGGGGGAAATAATGGTGATGGGCTTTTCAAAACTTGAAATCGACTCGGTATTTCACGTCGGCGTATTTCTTGTGGGCTCCTCGGTCAGTCCCCTCTACCTCTGGGCGGTCCGACGTTTCGGGAGGGTTAGGGTGAGGGGGCATTTACCATTGTGAACCTCACTGCCTACTGTGATGACGGCAGTGAGGAATTGATGTTTTCCGCCTTTAAACTTCGCTCCACCTATCGACTTTGATTTTGCCAATTGCTTGGTGGCCTTTGCCTTCATCTAAAACACTGACGTTGAATTCGGCTTCGAATTCACCTGTCTTTCGATCAAACTTTTTAACGGTGAAATGACCTGAATTCTTGTCGGTTACGTAGTTTCTGCTGTGAGTTTCACCGTGTTCATCCATCCAGACTTCTCGAAAGTTGGGGGCGATCTTAACGGCAGCGTTGGGTAGCTCATAGCGTATAGCCTGGATGTCCTGAGAAACGACGAGACCAATTTCATTCCATTCGGTTTTACTAAGTTGTTGCTTGGCGATTAGATAAATTCCTATGGAATCGCCGTCGAAAAAAAAACGAGACCTGACCTTGAAAGTCGGGAAACTTGAATCCGTGAATTTGAGCGGCAAGAGTGCCAACGTCTGCACGTGTTTTGATATCAGCGAACATAGGTGATGCTCCTCGAATGAACTATGAAATTACGTCACAAAGTGTCATGTCGAAGAACTATCCTGCCAACTGTCAGAAATGACAGTTGGCTAGACTTGATCGCTATAATCGAGTGCGACTACTGTGAATTTCCAGCACTCGCCGCCAATAATCAATTCGCAACCCGCGCGCCCGCCAGACTCCCACTCAACTCGTACGCCGCCAATTCCGCCTGATGCGCCGCCAGTATTTCCGGCAACGAGCCACGCATGTATTCCACCCAGGTCTTGATCTTCGCATCCAGATACTGCCGCGATGGGTAGATCGCGTACAGGTTCAGTTCTTGCGAGCGATAGTTGGGCATTACCCGCACCAGTGTGCCGTTGCGCAGGCCCTCTATCGCCGCATATACCGGTAATACACCGACGCCCATGCCGCTGGTGATCGCGGTTTTCATGGCGTCGGCGGAGTTGACCAGGAACGGTGAGCTGTTGATGGTGACCATTTCCTGGCCTTCCGGGCCGTCGAAGGCCCATTTTTCCAGCGGGATCACCGGGCTGACCAGGCGCAGGCAGGCGTGGTTGAGCAGGTCGCTGGGTTTTTGTGCGCAGCCGTTGGCTTTCACGTAGGCCGGGGAGGCGCAGACGATGCTGTAGGTGATGCCCAGGCGTTGGGAGACGAAACCCGAGTCCGGCAGTTCGCTGGCGAGCACGATGGACACGTCGTAGCCTTCGTCGAGCAGGTCCGGGACGCGGTTGGCCAGGGTCAGGTCGAAGGTCACGTCCGGGTGGGTCTTGCGGTAGCGGGCGATGGCGTCGATCACGAAGTGCTGGCCGATGCCGGTCATGGTGTGCACTTTGAGCTGTCCGGCCGGGCGTGCGTGGGCGTCGCTGGCTTCGGCTTCGGCTTCTTCGACGTAGGCGAGGATCTGTTCACAACGCAGCAGGTAGCGTTTGCCAGCCTCGGTCAGGGCGATGCGCCGTGTGGTGCGGTTGAGCAGGCGGGTTTGCAGGTGGGCCTCAAGGTTGGAGACCGCGCGCGAAACGTTGGCGGTGGTGGTGTCGAGTTGCACGGCGGCGGCGGTGAAGCTGCCGGCTTCGGCCACGCAACTGAAGGCGCGCATGTTTTGCAAAGTGTCCATGGGGTGCTCTCAAGGCAGATGGCAAATTGTGACACGAAGTTTCGAGGCTGAGACCCCGACCAAGGGATTATCGCGTTAACGGTAACAAAGATTCACAGGAATCCCAGCTTATCGCCGCAAAGGCGCCCCCCTAGAATTGCGCCCACCTCGAAACATCTCCCCTCTCAGGAATTCGCAGCAGTGCCGCGTCGCATCAACAGAGCGCTTATGCCGCTCAGTGTTCTGGCTTTTACCCTGTTCATCAGCGGCTGCATCGGTACCCAAGGAATTGCCCCGCAGGGCAAGGCGCTGGAAGCCAATTCACTGGCCACCGACGAGGCCATCGCCCACGCCGCCCGTGATGCAAACTGGCCGACTGCGCAATGGTGGCAAGCCTACGGCGACCCACAACTGAATCGCTGGATTGATCTGGCCGTGCAAGGCAGCCCGAGCATGGCGATGGCCGCCGCGCGGGTGCGTCAGGCCAGATCCCTGGCCGGCGTTGCCGAGGCCGCCGAGTCGTTGCAGATCAACGGTGAGTCGACGCTTAAACGCCACAACTGGCCGACCGATCAGTTCTACGGTCCGGGCGAGTTGGCCACCACCACCACTTGGGACAACAACGCAGCGCTGGGTTTCAGTTACGCCCTCGACCTCTGGGGCCGGGAAAAGAACAGCAGCGAACGTGCCGTGGATCTGGCGCACATGAGCGCTGCCGAAGCGCGTCTGGCTCAACTCGAATTGCAGAACAACGTCGTGCGCGCCTACATCGAGATGTCGCTGCATTACGCCCAGCGCGACATCGTTGCCGCGACGCTCAGGCAGCAACAGCAGATTCTCGATCTCGCGCAAAAGCGCTTGAACGGCGGGATCGGCACGCACTTCGAAGTCAGCCAGGCGCAAACGCCGTTGCCGGAAACCCATCGGCAGCTGGATGCGCTCGACGAGGAAATTGCCCTGAGCCGCAACCAACTCGCCGCCCTCGCAGGTAAAGGGCCGGGGGAGGGCGCGCAATTGCAACGGCCAACTTTGGCGCTCGGTGCTGCGCTGAAACTGCCGTCGGCGCTGCCGGCCGAACTGCTCGGCCAGCGTCCGGACGTGGTCGCCAGTCGCTGGCAAGTCGCGGCGCAAGCACGCGGAATCGATGTGGCACACGCGGGGTTCTATCCAAACGTTGATCTGGTCGGCAGCCTCGGTTACATGGCCACTGGCGGTGGCGCGCTGGAGTTTTTGACTGGCAAGAAGCTCACCTACAACGTCGGTCCGGCTATCTCGCTGCCGATCTTCGACGGCGGCCGATTGCGCGCTGAACTCGGTGAAGCATCCGCCGGTTACGACTTCGCCGTGGCGCATTACAACCAGACGCTGATCAATGCGCTGAAGAACATCTCCGACCAGTTGATCCGCCGCGAATCGATGGACAAGCAGCAAGCATTCGCCGCCGAGTCCGTGGCCACCGCGCAGAAGACCTACGACATTGCGCTGATCGCTTATCAGCGTGGGCTCACTGATTACCTCAACGTGCTCAACGCCCAGACTTTGCTGTTCAAACAGCAACAAGTGCAGCAGCAAGTGCAGGCGGCGCGGCTGAGTGCTCACGCGGAACTCGTGACTGCATTGGGCGGAGGTCTCGACGCCGGCAACGACGCGCCAACCGCCGAACAAACCCAAGCCCCGAAAACCCCGGCACTCCTGCGTTGAAACTACCCCCTGTGGCGAGGGAGCTTGCTCCCGCTGGGCAGCGAAGCGGCCCCAAAAATCCTGTGAGTGCTGCGCACTCAAGCGGGAGCAAGCTCCCTCGCCACAGGTTTTGCATTCGCCACAGAAAATTCTGTAATCCTGGATCACTGAGCCAAACTTCATGACTCCCTTGCCCGCCCCTCTGCGCTGGCTCTACTCGCTCGAATGGCGTCGCGGTTTCTTCGACTGGGCGCGCAGCGATGGCGTGACCTGGGTCTACATCTTCAAGGTGTTGCTCGCCGCTTTCCTCACCCTGTGGCTGGCGATGCGTCTGGAATTGCCGCAACCGCGCACGGCGATGATCACCGTGTTTATCGTCATGCAGCCGCAAAGCGGTCAGGTGTTCGCCAAGAGTTTCTATCGCTTTCTCGGCACCTTGGCTGGGTCGGCGATGATGGTCACGCTGATCGCCCTGTTCGCGCAGAACACCGAATTGTTCCTCGGTTCGCTGGCGATCTGGGTCGGTGTCTGTACGGCTGGCGCAACCCGCTGCCGCAACTTCCGCGCTTATGGTTTTGTGTTGGCCGGCTACACCGCTGCGATGGTCGGCCTGCCAGCGCTGGCGCATCCCGACGGTGCGTTCATGGCGGCAGTTTGGCGGGTGCTGGAGATCTCGCTGGGGATTCTCTGCGCCACCGTGATCAGCGCCGCGATCCTGCCGCAGACCGCCAGCGCGGCGATGCGCAACGCCTTGTATCAGCGCTTCGGCGTGTTTGCGCTGTTCGTCACCGATGGTCTGCGCGGGCGCAGCCAACCTGAAGCGTTCGAAGCGACCAACGTGCGTTTCATCGCCGAAGCCGTCGGCCTTGAAGGCTTGCGCAGCGTGACCGTGTTCGAAGACCCGCACATGCGTCGGCGCAACGGTCGGCTCAGTCGCCTGAACAGCGAATTCATGAGCATCACCACGCGCTTCAACGCCTTGCATCAGCTGCTCGAACGCCTGCGGCGCAACGGCGCGGATCATGTTGAAGCGGCGATCCAACCGGGTTTGCAGGAGCTGGCCGAAGTGCTCGACGGCTTCAGCGGCCGCTCGCTGACCAGCCCCGATGCGGCGCGTCTGGTGACGGCGCTTGCGTCCTACAAGGCAGGCTTGCCGGCGCGCGTGCGGGCCTTGCGCGCTGAGTTTCAGCAGAGCGATCCAAGCGACGCCGAGCAGCTGGATTTCCACACCGCTTACGAACTGCTGTATCGCTTCGTCGACGAGCTGCACAGTTATGCACAGACCCACGCCTCTCTGGCCGAACACAGCCACGAGCGCGAGCGCTGGGATGAGCCGTTCTCCCCGCAAACCAACTGGTGGGCCGCAGCGGCATCGGGGATTCGCGCGTCGTTCATCCTGATTGTGCTCGGCAGTTATTGGGTCGCCACCGCGTGGCCGAGTGGCGCGACCATGACCATGATTGCCGCCGCCACCGTGGGCCTGTCTGCCGCGACCCCGAATCCGAAACGCATGGCGTTTCAGATGGCTTGCGGCACCTTTCTCGGGGCGCTGATCGGCTTCGTCGAGATGTTTTTCATCTTCCCGTGGATCGATGGTTTCCCGCTGCTATGCGTGATGCTCGTGCCAGTGATCGTGCTCGGTTCGTTCCTGACTTCGCGCGCGCAATACGCCGGAGTCGGTCTCGGCCTGCTGATCTTTTTCAGCACCGGTTCGGTGCCGGACAATCTGACTATCTACAACCCGTACACTTTCATCAACGATTACATCGCCATGGTCATCGGCATGCTGGTGTGCGCCGCTGCCGGCGCGATCATCCTGCCGCCGAACAGTCGCTGGTTGTGGAAACGTCTGGAGCAGGATCTGCGCGGGCAAGTGGTGTATGCGATCAGCGGCAAACTCAAAGGTTTGACTTCGCGTTTTGAAAGCCGCACCCGCGATCTGCTGCATCAGGCTTACGGCTTGGCGGCAGGTGAGCCGAAGGTGCAGCAAAATCTGCTGCGCTGGATGTTCGTGGTGCTTGAAGTCGGTCACGCGGTGATCGAGTTGCGCAAGGAGCAGGCAATTCTGCCGGTGCATCCGGCGTATGCCGAGTCGCAGCCGTGGCGCCAGGCGATCCGCGTGATGGGCCGTTCGTTGGTGCGGCTGTTTCTGCAACCGAATACGAGCAATCTCGAACGCGCACTGGTCGCGGTGGACCACGCGATCAGCCGTGTCGCAGCCACCGACGAGCCGTTCGCGCCGCATTTCGACACCTCGGCGTTGCGCCGGGTAAAGAGCTACCTGCACTTCATCCGCACCTCATTGCTCGACCCGCAATCGCCGCTTTCGGCCTACACCGTCGCCAAGCCCGAAGGACTTGCCCATGCCTCGTGAAATTGCGTTCCACGGCGTGTACATGCCGACCATGACCCTGATGTTTTTCATCGCTGCGGCGTTGGCCTGGGCGCTGGATCGTTTTCTGTCCGGGTTCGATCTGTACCGTTTCTTCTGGCACCCGGCGCTGCTGCGTTTGAGCCTTTTTTTCTGTCTGTTCGGCGCGCTGGCGCTGACTGTCTACCGTTGAGAACGATCTGATGAAAAAGTTTTTCAGCCTGCTGGCGACCCTGTTGGTGCTGGCTTTGGCGCTGTGGATCGGCCGCACGTTGTGGGTGCATTACATGGACACGCCGTGGACCCGTGACGGACGCGTGCGCGCCGACATCATCAACGTGGCCGCCGACGTCACTGGCGAGGTGATCGACGTGCCGGTGCGCGACAACCAGTTGGTGAAGAAGGGCGATTTGCTGATGCAGATCGACCCCGAGCACTACCGCATTGCCGTCAAGCAAGCGCAGTCGCTGGTGGCTTCGCGCAAGGCAACGTGGGAAATGCGCAAGGTAAACGCCCACCGTCGCGCCGACATGGACGCGCTGGTGATCTCCAAAGAAAACCGCGACGACGCCAGCAACATCGCCGACTCGGCGCTGGCCGATTATCAACACGCCCAGGCACAGCTGGAAGCCGCTGAACTCAACCTCAAACGCACGCAAGTGCGCGCTGCTGTCGACGGTTATGTGACCAACCTCAACGTGCATCGCGGCGACTACGCGCGCATTGGCGAAGCGAAAATGGCCGTGGTCGACATGAACTCGTTCTGGGTCTACGGTTTCTTCGAAGAAACCAAACTGCCGCATGTTCGGGTTGGCGATAAAGCCGACATGCAGTTGATGAGCGGCGAAACGCTTAAGGGTCATGTGGAAAGTATTTCGCGCGGCATCTACGATCGCGACAATCCGGAAAGCCGTGAACTGATCGCCGATGTGAACCCGACCTTCAACTGGGTGCGGCTGGCGCAACGGGTGCCGGTGCGGATTCACATTGATCATGTGCCGGAAGGAGTCTTGCTGGCAGCGGGGATTACTTGCACGGTGGTGGTGAATCAGGCTTCTGTGGATAACTGATCGACCGAGTTGCTGCCATCGCGGGCAAGCCCGCTCCCACAGGATTGTTGGCGTACTCAAAATTCCTGAACACCGCAAAACCTGTGGGAGCGTGGCTTGCCCGCGATGCAGGCGACTCGGTCTTGCAGGAAATTGCCGAACGACTAGACGCTGCAAAACGTCTCGTGCAGATGCAGCCAGATAATCTGCCCGGATGCGAGTTTTTCAAACACCACGGTCGAGCGCCGATCCGTATGCAAGCCGCTCGCATCGGTCTGCTGCTCGCGGTAACTCACCGTCGCTCCGTGTTCATGGATGGCAATCCCGTGCAGCTCGCTGAGCGCGATCCGGAACCCGCTCTTCTTGCCTCCGGCCATTTGAAATAACGCGCGCAAGGCCTCGAAATCCAGCACCCGGCCCAGCGGCGAGACCATGCAAAAGCGTGGCGAAAAACGCGTCAGCAATCGCTCCAGTTCAGCCTCGTCTTGCGCCACGGCAAACCATCGTTCGATCGCCTCGTGCGCCTGAATCACTTCGTCAAAATATTCGGTGTAGTCAGTCATGTGGATTTTTCCGGAAGGGGTGGAGAGGTCAGCAGCGCGAGCACTTTGCTCGCATCGAAACGCAGCACGGCGACCATTGGCAACAGCGTGAGCAGCGCGGCGGCGAGGAAGCAATATTCGAAGCCGTTGGCGCCCAAGGCCCCGAGCAGTGAGCTGAGCAGCGCTGCGCCGAGGCAGAAACCGAGCTGGCGATTGATGTTCCACAGGGCGCTGGAGTGGCCCATTTTCTCCGGCGCGATGCCGACAAACGCCAAGGTCTGCGCGGTTACGCTACACAGACTGCCGCCCAGCCCCATCAGCGCGTAGGCAATGATCAGCGGGCCACCTGCGGGTTGTTCAATCTGCATCAGCACAACAATCCCAAGGCATTGCAACAGCATGCCGGCGATCAGCAACGGTTTGGGACCGACGCGGTTGAAGCTGCGTTTGCCAAGCATGATCGCCACACCCGAGGCCGCCGCCCAGGACAGCATCAGCGCGCCGGTTTGCGCCGCGCCGAAACCGAGCTCGTGCAGGTACAACACGGCAATCATGTTGGTGCCGGTGAAGATGCCCGGCACAAACAGGTAGATCAGCATCGCCAGGCGCAGGGACGGGTTCCTGATCAGTTGCAGATCAAGCACCGCACCGGGTTTGTGCCAGCCATCGCGCAGATATATCCACAGGATCACGCCGCTGAACAGCAGCACACCGCCCGCGAGGTTACGAGTTGCGGCTGCGCTCGCCAGGCTCACGGCAACCAACAACAGACTCAGGGCCGAGACCGCCAGCAGCAGACCGCGAGCATCAAGGGTCGGGCGTTCGCGTGTCGGTTGGTCGGGTTGCAACCAGAGCAGGCCGAGTCCGAAAGCCAGTAACGCCATTGGCATGTTCAGGTAAAAAATCCAGCGCCATGACAATGTCTGAACGATCAACCCGCCGGCCGCTGGCGACAGCGCCGGCACCATCAGCGCCACCAGCAAAACCACGCCAGTGAAGTGCGCGCGTTGCGTCGCCGGAAACTCGCGATAGGCCAAGGCCTGACCGACCGGCAGCAGCAATCCACCGCCCAGCCCTTGCAACAGCCGCCAGCCGATCAGGCTTTCAATCGAACCGGCCTGGGCCACCAGTCCGGACGCTACGCCGAATACCAGCAACGAAGCGAGGATCAGCCGGCGCTCGCCGACCCGCGCGGCCAGCCACACACTCAGCGGAATGATCAGTGTCAGCCCGAGCATGTAAGCGTTGGTGATCCACGCCAGTTGCGTCACCGATGCCTGCAATTGCCGGGCGATGTCCGGGTAGGCAATGCTCGCGGCGAACATGTTCAGCAGGTCGAGAGCGAACCCCAACAGATACACCAACGCGACTTTCGAGCGGTAGGCCATGGCAACTTCCCTGTGATGAGGTGTGCAGGGTAGGGCGCTTCTGGAGTTAGGAAAACGCTGGTTTGGCTGTTAGTTTGTCAAAATAATTTTGACAAGGAGCGCTGCGAGCATGGTCAGCCTGGATCGTTTTGACACCTTCAAAGCCGTGGTCGAGGCCGGATCGCTGACGGCTGCCGCCGATACGCTGGGGCAGACTCGCGCAGTAGTGAGCTTCAACCTCAAGCGGCTGGAGGAAGAGTTGGGCGTGACCTTGCTCACGCGCAACACCCGGCAGCTGGCGCTGACCGATGCCGGCGAGCGCTTTTACCGGCGCTGTTTACGCACCTTGGACGAGGCGCGACTGGCCATCGAGGAAGCGCGGTCGGAGCATTCACAACTCAAGGGCACGCTGCGCATCACCACCACCGTGGAGTTTGCGCTGGCGCAGGTGGTGCCGGCGCTGGAGGTGTTTCGTCAGCAGCAACCGCAGTTGAATATTCACTTGTCCACTTCCTCGACCCACGCCGATCTGATCTCCGAACGATTTGACATGGCGATACGCCTAGGGCGCATGCACGACTCCAATCTGCGCGCGGTACAGTTGTCGACGTTCGAGGTGTTTGCGGTGGCGGCGCCGGGGCTGGTCGAGCGTTTCGCGCCGGTCGACACGCTGGCGGTGTTGGAGTCGATGCCTGCGCTGGGCCATGCGCGCGTGCCGGAAATGAGCGTCACCGACCCGGCCGGCACCGAGCATTTCTATCAGCCGAAACCAGGCACCAGCGCAATCGTCGCCGACAACTCGGCAACGTTGCGGGCATTCGCGTTGACCGGGCAAGGCGTGGCGATTTTGCCGCAATGGCTGATTCAGGAGGATCTGGACGCCGGACGGTTACAGCGCTTGCTGGTGGATTTTCGTTTTGCCCCGCAAGGGGTGTACGCGCTGTACCCGGACACCCGGCACCTGCCGCTGAAGGTGCGCGCGTTTATTGATTTCATGAAGGGTTGGGCTTGAGATTTGTGTTGGCTGATCGGACCTCATCGCGGGCAAGCCACGCTCCCACAATTTTTGCGTCGTTCGGGATATTTGGTTACCCCCCAAAACCTGTGGGAGCGGGCTTGCCCGCGATTGGGTCAACTCGGTGTCAGAGCTGCCCACGCAAACCAAACCGCTTCATCAACGCCGACTCCAGCAAGCCTTTCGGCAGCAGCGTCGCCAACAACGGCAACGCCCGGCTGCCGTTACCGATCCGGATCATCCGTGGCGGCTTGCTCTGCTGCACGGCTTTGAGCAACTCGGCAGCAAACTCACGCGCCGGCGTCGGTTTGTCTTGCGAAGCCTTGGCCCGTGCGCGAATGCCCTCGCGCAACGGAAACCACGGTGATTGTTCGTTGATCAACTGCTCGGCTTCATGCCCGGCATTCTTGGCGAAACTCGATTCAATCGCCCCCGGCTGCACCTCCATCACGCGAATGCCGAACGGCGCCAGCTCCATCCGTAATGCATCGCTGAGTGCATGCACTGCCGCTTTCGACGCGCAATAGGCGCCAGCGAACGGCGTGACCAGAACCCCGGAAACGCTGCCGATATTCACCACCAGGCCCTTGGCCCGACGAAGCACCGGGAACAGCGCGCGCGTCACGCCGACAATCGAAAACACATTGGTTTCAAACTGTCGCTGCATCGCCGCGACGCCGCCATCGAGCAGCGGCCCCATCGCGCCATAACCCGCGTTATTGACCAGAACATCGAGGCCGCCATGTTGCTGATTGATCCGCTCACCCAAAAGCTCCAGCGCCGCGCCGTCGTTGACGTCGAGCTGCACCGCGATGAACCCTGCTGCATTAAGCGCAGCGACATCTTCAGCCTTGCGCGCACTTGCCCAGACTTCATAACCAGCGCTCTTGAACGCATCGGCAAGGGCACGGCCGATGCCGCTGGAACAACCGGTAATCAACGCAACGGGCATGGCGCATTCCTTGTGCAGACGTGTGAGGAAGGGGATCAGTCGGAGAAACTACCCTGCAAGCGCTCGGCGCGAAACTCCAGGGTTTGCGGGCGATAACCGGGGCGCAGCGGCGGCAGCGGCAAACAGTCTTCCCAATTGCCGCCGGCCTGCAATTCGCCGGGGCCGCGATAGCGCGGGGCAGTGTATTGATTGTCGGCCAGATTGACCGTGTCGCCCGGCGCATAAGCCGCGATGCGCCAACGCAGTTCGGTCAGCGGCACGTCGTTGCCATTATTCATTTTAAGTTGCAGCGGACGATCCGCCGGGCACTGCTCCGGGGCATAACTGATGCGCAGCTCAAGGCGCGCCAGTTGCTTGACCTCGCGATTGTCCAGCCACACCACCCACATCGCCACCAACCCCAACCCGACGGCGGCCGCCATTGAAACCGGCAAGGCTTTGGCCGGGTAGCGCAGCAACAGGATCAGCCAGGTGATGATCAGCAAGACGCCGATGAACATGTTGGAACGCTCCTTGAACTCGTGACGACCATCCTACCTAAGGGGCGCGGGAATGGACATTCGCAGATATCGAAGCACCGTTGGTCGGGACTGTAATTTCTGACAGGCGCCAATTCCCTGCCTGCCGGTGTAGAAGCATTGAAGCGAGGAATTTTTCCAGGAAGCGGTGATGCACTTCAACACTCCCAAGCTGACAGTCGTTGACCCGCGCGGCTTGCCGATTCGCTCGGTCGATTACTGGCGTGCGATTGAGGGGGCAGCTGTCGAGCCACGGGTCGAACGTACCTGCCACGATGCTGCCGGGCGGCCGGTGCAGCGGTGGGACGCTCGGTTGTGGGCGTTGCAGGCGGGCGATCCCGCCACGCCGCCGAATCAGCAAACGGTGTATTCGTTGGACGCAGCAGCACTGTGCACCGTGAGTGTCGACGCCGGGGCGCAATTCAGTCTGTATGGTCTGGGCGGGGAGCTGCGGTCGGGTTTCGACAGTCGTGAGACGGTGGTGGAAATTCAATATGATCCCTCCCTGCGCCCGGTTGCGGTATTCGAACAAGGGGTCGGGCAGCCTCGTGGCTGTGTCGAGCGGTTTACCTACGGCGCTCCTGGTGTGGGTGATCAGCAGCGCAATCAGTATGGCCAGTTGATCGATCACTACGACACGGCGGGTCAAATGCGTTTCGACGCATTCGCGCTCGGCGGGCAGTGCACGGAAAACACCCGGCGTTACACACTTGATCCGCGCCTCCTCGACTGGCCGCAACTGCCAGCCGAGCGTGAGCGGCTGTTGGAAGCTCCACCAGGTGCGACGACGCAATGGCGTTACGGCGCCCTGGGCGATGTGCTTGAGCAGACGGATGCCAAGGGCAACCGTCAGTCCTTCTCCCAGACCGTTGATGGTCACTTGCGCGAATCTCGCCTGCAGCCAAAAGGCCAACCTGAAAAAACTGTGGTCAGCGCGATCGAGTACAACGCCTATGGCAATGTCGAGCGCGAAACTGCAGGCAACGGCGTGCAGACCAGGCTGAGCTACCGTGCTGCAGACGGGCGTCTGATATCGCGTGAGGACAAGCACAGTGGTGCGGTTCTGCAGCATTTGATCTACGCCTATGACCGCATGGGCAATGTCTTGAGCATCGAAGACAAGGCGCTGCCCATCCGTTACTTCGCCAGCCAGCGCATTGATCCGGTCAGCCGCTTTGACTACGACAGTCTGTATCAACTGATCCACGCATTCGGCTGGGAAGCGGGGAGCGTCAGTCAGGGGCCGCAATCGATCGGTCGTGCTGATCCGGCGGCCATCGGCAACTATCAGCAGACCTTCGATTACGACACGGCCGGTAATTTATTGAAGCTGACCCACGTCGGGCCGCAAAGCCACGGGCGCAAGTTGCAGGCCGCGCGCTACAGCAATCGCTGCTTGCCCTGGGAAGGTGATGTGCCGCCAAGCGAAGCGCAAATCGCTGCCGCTTATGACCGCCGGGGCAACTTGCTGGAAATCGATAAAGGTCGCTCGCTACGCTGGAATTTACGCAATCAACTGCAATCGGTCAGCCCGGTGGAGCGCGCCTCCGGCCTCGACGACAGCGAAATCTATGTCTACGACGGCAGTGGCCAGCGCGTGCGAAAGATTCGCTCACTGCACACAAACGCCCGCTCAGTGATCGCCGAAGTGCGTTACCTGTCTGGTGGTCTGGAATTGCGCAGCGACACTGGCACCAGTGAAATGCTTCAGGTCATTAATGTCGACGGTGGCCTGAACAGTGTTCGGGTGTTGGTCTGGGACAGTCCGCCGGCAGTGGGTAATCATCAATATCGCTACTGTTGCGCTGATCATCTGGGGTCGGTCAGCCTGGAAACGGCCGCTGACGGCACGATCATCAACCGGGAAAGATTCCACCCATTCGGCACAACAGCCTGGCAGGACGGTGAACTCAGCTACAAATTCGTGCGCTACTCGGCCAACGAGCGTGATGCCAGCGGGCTGTATTACTACGGTTTTCTTTATTACATCCCGTTTCTACAACGTTGGGCCAGCGCCGATCCTGCCGGTCATTCGGATGGACCGAACCTTTATCGGATGGTGCGCAACAATCCACTCACGATGATCGACGTGCTGGGTCTGCAAGCCGAAACCGGAACCTACGAAGCAAACGTGGGCATTCGAGTGAGATTGGCCCTCAAGCTGCTTTCCGCTCAAGCACATGTGGCCAGGCTCGATCCGGCAAGCGGGGAGTACCGAAATTCTTCGGACTTCACAATGGTTGAAGTGGGCGAGGGACCTGAGTTTTCAGTAAACAAGGGTGAGCTGTTGCACCACCTGAGGCTGTTTCGGCGCCAATTCCGTGAGATGTACCACAACTCGATGCGGCGAGATCCGCAGAGCAGAGATATCAGCGCGGCGCAGAATTTTGAATTGGGAAAAGAGATTGCCGAGATGACCTCCTCCTCTCTCAAGTATGCAAGCGAGCCCCGTGTATCGGAGGAGAAAACGGTCACCCACCGTTTCTTCGCATTGATCAATCGGGACGATGTCGAAAAGAAAGATCAGGACAAAGTGATTTACGGCATTGCTGAACTGAGTATTGCGTCAACGAAGGGCGGAGAGCGCACGGTTGGTGTCAGCAACGTACTTGCGCATCCACTGTCGCAGCCGGGAGCTGAGAATTTCGCGGGTGAATCGGCTGAGTCAGCCGAGGTTTTCCGACCTTTCAAATTACGTGGTATTGGAACCTATCTGACCATTAAATCGTTGGCGCGGATGGTGGACACGCATGAGATTCAGAAAGTCAGGACAGCCGCCGTCAATCCGCGATCGGCGGCTATCGCCATAAGATTGGGGGCCAAAAAAGTAGCGTAAAAAAGCCCCTGCCCAACCCGCTGCGGATAGGGGACGCAGCGGGCTGGGCGAGGGCTTGTTGTGTTACTGAACACTTACTGCGCGATGGTTTTCACCGACACGCCGCGCTCCAGTGGAGTCGAGCGACCGTAGATATCTTCAAAACGCTCGATATCGTCTTCGCCCAGGTACGAGCCCGACTGCACTTCGATGATTTCCAGCGGGATCTTGCCCGGGTTGCGCAGGCGATGCACCGAGGCGATCGGGATGTAGGTCGACTGGTTTTCGCAGAGCAGGAACACGTTGTCATCGCAGGTCACTTCGGCGGTGCCGCTGACCACGATCCAGTGTTCGGCGCGGTGGTGGTGCATTTGCAGCGACAGGCACGCGCCCGGTTTGACCGAGATGTGCTTGACCTGGAAGCGCCCGCCCATATCTACCGAATCGTAGGAGCCCCACGGACGATAGACTTCGCAGTGGTTCTGGGTTTCGCTGCGGCCCTGCTCGTTGAGCGTGTTGACCATCTGCTTCACGCCTTGGACCGAGTCCTTGTGCGCGATCATCATCGCGTCCTTGGTTTCGACCACCACGATGTTTTCCAGACCGATCACCGACACCAGTTTGCCGTTGCCGTGGATCATGCAGTTCTTGCTGTCCTGAATCACCACGTCGCCCTTGGTGACGTTACCGTTAGCGTCTTTCTCGTTGACCTCCCACAGCGACGCCCAGCAACCCACATCGCTCCAGCCGGCAGTCAGCGGCACAACGCAGGCGCGCTGGGTTTTTTCCATGACGGAGTAGTCGATCGAGTTGTCCGGGCAGCAGGCGAAAGTCGCTTCGTCCAGCGTCACGGTGTCGGCATCTTGCTCGCTGCGCTCCAGGGTCAGCAGGCAGGTGTCGTAGATGTCCGGATCGTGCTTTTTCAGTTCTTCGAGGAAGCGGCTGGCGCGGAACAGGAACATGCCGCTGTTCCAGTAGTAACCGCCGGACTCCACGTATTCGGTGGCGCGTTTGACGTCAGGTTTTTCGACGAAGTGCGAGACGCGGCTGACACCTTCCGGCAGCAGCGAGTCTGCGGTGGATTTGATGTAACCGTAACCGGTTTCCGGTTTGGTAGCAGGTACGCCGAACAGCACCATCTCGCCGTTTTCGGCGGCGACGGTGGCCAGGGCCAGCGCACGTTGCAGGGCTTTCTGGTCTTCCAGCACGTGGTCGGCTGGCAGCACCAACATCAGTTCGTCACGACCTTCATTGACCAGCATCATCGCGGTCAGCGCCACGGCTGGCGCGGTGTTGCGGCCGAACGGTTCCATCAGGATGCGCTGGGTTTCCAGTTTGCGGCTGGCCAGTTGCTCGTTGACGATGAAGCGGTGGTCCTTGTTGCAGACCACGATCGGGGTGTCCATGCCTTCGAACACCAGGCGTTCCAGGGTTTGCTGGAACAGCGTGTGTTCGCCGGTCAGGGCGAGGAATTGCTTAGGGAATTGTTTACGCGAAAGCGGCCAAAGACGTGAGCCGCTACCACCTGACAAGATCACCGGAATCATATTGTTACTCCATAAAATCGATTGGTTAGAGGCACGAACGCTGTGTCGTTTCACTCTTGTTTTTGTCACATATCCGAACTCTCACCTCGGTCCCTGTGGGAGCCTGGCTTGCCAGCGATGGCATCACCTCGATGTATCTGCAGAACCGAGGTGTCTGCATCGCTGGCAAGCCAGCTCCCACAGGGAACCGGGTCAGTTCGGGAAAAATTGGTTAGCGGGTCGACACCGGGCGTTTCACCCAGACTGGCGACAGGCTGCTGCCCGAACCGGTGACGTACAGCACTGCTGCTTCGCCGCGCTCCAAGGCAACCGGCTTCACGTCGCCGACTTTCTTGTCGCCTTCGTACAGCGCCAGGCTGACTTTCACCGGGTTGATTTCACGTTCGCCACGACCCTTGGCCGCCACGGTCTTGACCACTTCAGTCTTGCCGTCGGCAGTCTTCAGGGTCAGCGGCTTATCGGTGAGGTTCTGCACGCGCACCAGGGACTTCTGCTTGTTCTTGAACGGCGGTTCTTCGATCAGTTGCGGTGCGCCGGAAGCGTTGTTGACCAGGGTGTAGTAGTGATCACCGGCGAGTTTCACCGGCAGGGTCTGGCTGCCGACCTTGGCGCTGTAATCGCCACCCGGCATGAAGCTGAAGTCGCTGCTGGCCAATGGCGCAACATCGCTGAGGTTGGTGCTGCCAACGGTGGCGCTGACTTCAGCGTTGCTGGCGTTGTAGATGCGCACGAAGCTCGAGCCTTTCGGCGCAGTCGGGCCGTACAGCGCGGCGTCGCCACCGGCGAATGCGGGTACGGAGAGCACGCTGAGGCCAGCAACCAGTGCGAAGCTTTTAGCGAGACGGCGAGGAGTAGTAGTGAAAGTCATGGTGTACCTCTCTTTCAGTTTTGCGCCCGGTCGGGCGTCTCGGATTTAGTGTTTGCAGCTACGTTTTGTTGGCGTGCGCCGGCTTGTTTAAGCTCTGCGACCCACTGCGGGTCGGCGTCACCGATTTCGTTGTTCACAGGCAGATAACGTTCAGGAAACTCCCAGATCAGCACCTGTGGCGGGCTGTTCTTGAAGTCATCGCTTTTCAGATAGCTGAGCATCGGCAGAATCGGGCCGTGGCCGTCTTCGGCGTAATTGACCACGTCGCTGTGCAGCGCTTGCTTGAGCGCACCGACGAAGTTCCAGTTCGGGTTGGCGCTGTAGCTGGTGCCGATCAGTGCGACCGGTACTTCGCTGTTGGCGAACAGTGCGTCGTCACCGGCAGGCTGATCGCCGGCCGCGACGGTGTTGCGCTTTTGCAGTGGCTCTGGCGCCGGCATCAGGTTTTCGAACAGCGGATCGAGCGGCAGGAACAGACGCAGGTCGCCCTTGTGCGTGACCTTCTCTGCTGGCGTCGTGACGAAGCGCTGCGGCTCACCGCTGAGCGGGAATTTTTCAGCGATGGTCTTGGCCAGGGTGTTGGCGGCGATTTCCGCACCCTCCGGCGTCCAGTGCGTGTCGGTGCGCAGGAACACTTGCTGACCGTTCTCTTTAGCCTGCTGGAATGGTTTGAGCAGATCAGGCGCAAGGATCTTGTCCGCCGCGACCCGGGCGTGGAAATCCTCGTAAAGGTTGGCGTGGATGCTCGCCGGTTTCACCTCACCCAAGTGCTCCGGGTACAGGCGAACCTTGGCCGGCACAATCGCCATCACCAGTTTCACGCCTTTTTCTTTAAGGGTCTGGCGCACGCCTTCAACCAGCGCGTAGTTGCCTTGCAGGTTCAGCTCTTCGTTGACGATCGGGTTGAATTCCTCATCGCTGTACAACCATTGATCGCGACCAAGCACGACGCCCGGACGACCTTCGTTGAACAGTTTGAAATCCAGCGCGGCCCAGAGATTGGTGCCCAGACGCTTGATCGGGAATTCGTCGTCGTAATGGGTTTCCACGGCTTTGCTCCAGCGACCGTTGAGCACGGTCGCGTCGGCGTTGGTGCTGAAGCCGAAGAAGCTGCGCACCGACCACACGCCGAGCACCAGCAGAGTGACCAGAAATAGCGCGATGTAGAAAATGCGTAATGAGCGGGTCATGTCAGATCCCTCAGAACTGGAAGTAAAGGAACGGCGAGAAGCTTTGCGCCGAGAGTTTGAGAATCGAGGCAATGAACAGCAGCAGAATCGCTGCGCGCATTGCGTAGCGCGACCAGTCAGCCGTCCAGTACGCCGGTTGCACCTGGGCGTCGACGCCGACGATGTAGCCGGGTTCGTGGATGCTCGCCGGGTTGTCGCCGGGTACTGCTTTGATCATTCCAGGCGTTGCAGTGGCAGGGCCGTCGGCCGCGACGTTGACGTCTGGCTTGACCTTGGCCGGTGGCTGATTGGTGTACAGATCACGCAGGCCGAAGAACGCCAGCGTCACGTAGGCCACCACCAGCGTCGCGACTTGCAGGCCGGTCAGGCTGGCCTGATTGAGCTCCGACAACGACCATTCGCCGAAGCTGAACATCGCGCCGTACATGCGCCCGGCAACGTGCAGGTTCTCTGCGCGGAAGATCACCCAGCCCATCACCACCAGCAGGAACGTCAGTGCCCAGCGGACCGGGTTGAGGCTGCGCGGCGAGGTGTTCAGGCCCAGCGCTTTTTCAATCGCCAGCCACATGCCGTGCCAGGCGCCCCAGACGATGTAAGTGATATTCGCGCCGTGCCACAGACCACCGAGCAGCATGGTCAGGAACAGGTTGCGATAGGTCATCAACGTGCCTTTGCGGTTACCGCCAAGGGTGATGTACAGGTAGTCACGCAGCCAGGTGGACAGGCTGATGTGCCAGCGACGCCAGAACTCGGTGATCGACTGGCTGATGTACGGCTGTTTGAAGTTTTCCATGAAGCGGAAACCCATCATCAAGCCCAGACCAATCGCCATGTCGCTGTAGCCGGAGAAGTCGAAATACAGTTGCGCGGTGTACGCCAGCGCACCGAGCCAGGCATCGCCGGTAGTCGGGTTTTGCAGGGCGAAGCAGTGGTCGGCGACCACCGCCAGGGTATCGGCGATAAACACCTTCTTGATGAAACCCTGCATGAACCGCGTGCAGCCCTCGGAGAACTTGTCGAGGGTGTGCGTGCGGTTGTTGAACTGGTCGGCGAGGTCGCGGAAACGCAGGACCGGGCCGGCAATCAGGTGCGGGAAGATCGCCACGAACGCTGCGAAGTCGATCAGGTTGCGCGTGGCCGGGGTGTCGCCGCGATACACGTCGATGATGTAGCTGATCGACTCGAAGATGTAGAACGAGATACCGATCGGCAACAGCACGTGGGTCAGGATGAACGGCGACAGACCGACCGAAGTCATCATCGCGTTGATGCTGTCGACGCCGAAGTTGGCGTATTTGAAGTAGCCGAGGATGCACAGATCCACTGCCACGCCGAGCAACAGCCAGCGCTGGGCCGGTTTGGTCCGCACGCCGGCGGCGCCGACTTTCAGGCCGATCCAGTAGTTCCACAACGTCACAGCGGCGAACAGCGCCAGGAAGTCCACCCGCCACCACGCGTAGAACACGTAGCTGGCGAGCAGCAGCAGCAGATTGCGATAACGAATTCCGCTCAGGTAGTACATGCCGAGAAAGATCGGCAAGAACAGAAACAGGAACACGTTGGATGAAAATACCATCCCGATCTCTCCAGTTTTAACCAACAGTCAAGGGCCAAAGCCCCCCCAAACCCCCCGTGGTAGTGGAGGGGTGCAACGGTGTTTCTTCGAAGGTTGCGGGTGGCCTTGCGACCGCGCCCCTCACCCCCCGCCCTCTCCCGGAGGGAGAGGGAGCCTGATCTCCATGGTTTTCAGAAAAGGAGATCGACTCGGTATTTCTGTGCAGCCTGGGGAGCCTGATCTCGGGTGTTTTCAACGCCTGAGATCGGCTCGGTATTTCAGGTTGGCGGATTTCGCACATCCACCTCGGTCAGTCCCCTCTCCCTCCGGGCGGTCCGACGTTTCGGGAGGGTTAGGGTGAGGGGCTTTTGATTCATGAGCCTTTGTCGCCCTTTTCATGGGACGGGTCATAGACCTTGGTCAGATCCCCGCCAAGCCGGAAGGTCTTGAACGGCTGCATCTCGCGCTTCTTCTCGATCACATCCGCCGGGCAGGTGTAGAGCGTGCAGAACGGTTCGAGCCAGGCGAATTTGGAGTCAACCTTGAGGTCGTCCATGTCCTGCTTTTTGCCGTTCTTTTCTTCAAAGGCATCGGGGTCTTTCACCCCGGCCAGCACCCGGTCACCCAGACGTTTCAGCGCGCCGTTGTTTTCCTGACGCAGATCCACACCATTGACCTGCGCGAAACTGGCGATCATCGCCAGCGGCGGCAGGGCGTAGTTGTGATAGGCGAGGGCGCGTTGCTGGCGCTTGAGTTCGTTGGGCAGGAAGCCGTCGGCATCGACTTGATTGACGCCGACCTTGTATTCCTTCACCGACCAGTCGAACAGGTCGCGACGGTTGGTGGCGATAGAAGTTGCCATCACCGACCAGGCGGCCCAGTACGAGTGGTTGTTGGTTTTTTCCAGCGGCAGGTTGTCCCAATCGCTGACCACCTGATCGGCCATCTTGCTGAACCACGCCTCGATCACCTGCGCTTGCTGCTGATGCTGGGCCAGCGGATGCGAGTCGGAGAACTTCAGGCGAATGTACGAAGAGGCCATGCTGCCCAGCGCCCATTTGCGCATCGATTTGCCGGTGTGGTTGAAGTCTTTGGACATCAACGCGTCAGCCTTGGCCCACGCGGTCAGCCAGTTCAGCGTGCATTCGAGCTGCTCCGGGCGACCGTCGCGCATGAACTGCATCACGCGTTTGGCGGTGCCGCGTTCCAGCGTGGTGATGTCCTTGGTGGTGTCGCGGAAGGCTTTTTCCGACTGCACGTTCAGGGTCGAACGGGCCTTGTCCGAGCCTTCGTATTTGCTGCGAAATTGCAGCGGGCCGGTGTACGGCGTCGGCAGCGCATCGCAGCCTTCGCTGTGATCGCCAGTCTTGAATTTTTCAACAGGCGCGAAGTAGCCCTGAGGCGGACGCAGTGGCGCGGCGGCCTGCGTGGCCCCGGCGAACATCGCCAGGCTCAGCAGCGTTGGCGCCAACAAGGATTTCAATTTCGGATTTCGCATAGCAGACCTCATTGCCCGGCCTGAGCAGTTTGTTGCCCAGCGCCCGGGAATACGTTGCGTTTGCAGATTTTCGCTTCGACTTTCTGTGGCGCGGCACCCGCTTCCGGGCCCTGGACTTCGACGGCCAGCAGATTTTGCGAGGCCCAGTCTTCGTCCGTGCGCAACTCAAAGGCGAAACGACCGTCGGTATCGGAGGTTTCCGGTTTCTCGATCTTGATGTCCTCGTGGCGACCGTTCATGTACCAGAGGGTGGCTTGCAGGGTTTTCACCGAGGGATCGGCGAAGCGGATGTCCACCTGATGGCTGCTGTTCTGCAGGTTCAGGTTTTTGCTGTTGACCAGCAGTTCTTGTTTGCTGCCCGGCTTGAGCGTGGTGTTGCCGGTCATCTGTGCTTCTTTGCCTTCGCAGCCGTTATCCAGCAGCGCCATCATCTGGCGGTAGATGGTTTCCTGGTCGAGGCGATACAGCGGCGAGAATTCCCAGATGAGAATTTTCGGCGGGGTTTTCTGGAATTCGTCGCTGCCCAGATACTGCAACATCGAACCTTCCAGACCACCGCCGGGGAACGCGACGTTGAGGATGTCGGCGCCGAGGGCTTCCTCAAGGAAACCGGCGAAGTTGTAGTTCTTGCCGCTGTGCGAGGTGCCGACCAGGGTGATCTGCGGATTGCCGGAATCACCAAACAGGTCGCCGTCGCCCGCTTCGCCTTTCGGTTCGGTGGTGAACTGGTCCATGTACTGGATCGCGTAACTGGTGCCGCACAGTTGCCCGGCCATGTTGTGCAGGGTGCCGGTCTTGCCCATGCGCCCGGAGCGCTTGGTCTCGAATTCACGCTTGGTGATGTCGGCGAATGCCGGGATCTGCTTGACCTTCTCGGCAACGATTTTCGCCGTGCGCTGGGCGCCGTATGGCGTCCAGTGCTGGTCGCCACGGAAGTAGAAGTCGTGGGCGGGCAGGGTGTCCGGCAGCGACTCGTTGGTCAGTGGCGACAAGTCCGGCACCACATAACCCATCTGCGCGAAACGGCCGAGCATGGTCTTGTAGTTCTTCAGTGCCTTGTCGTAATCGAACGCGGCTTTTTCCTGCGGGTTGAGCTTGTTGCGATTCACCAGACCCCGGGTCGGCTGATAGACAATCACCAACTCGACGCCTTTGCTCTTGAAGGCATCGTGCAACTGCTGCAGGCGCTTGTAGCCGGCCGGGGTGGTGTTGAATTCGGTGCGCAAATCTTCCTGAGTCCGGAACAACCAGTCGCCCTGCGCCTGCACCAGCGTGGTGAAGTTCTGCTGATAACGCGTGGTGTAGTTCTTCGCGTCATGCGCTGCCGGGCACAGATTGCAGCACGGCTCGGCAGTGAATTGCGGCGCTTTGACTTCGTCCGCGCGGGCGCCGTTGCTGGCCGCCAGAATGCCCACGGTCAGGGCCGACAGGCTGAGTAATTTGATCAAGTGTGGGTGCATAAAATTATCCTCAGTCCTGCATTTCGGTCTGGCGTTCGACTGGGTCGATCAGCACGGCTTTCTGCTGGCGCACCAACAGGTCAAGAATTTCATCCTGGCGCTCGCCGAGGATGCCGTTGAAGCTGATGCCGCTGGATTTGGTCGGCGCCAGCATCGATACGCGATACAGCTCGACGCTCAACGGCGAATCGATCGACAGCGGCCCGCTGCCGTTGGCCGCCAGTTCACCGCCGACCACGATCAGCGACACCTGGGCGTCGAACGGATCGAGCTTGATGTCGCGGTCGGTATCGCTCAGATCCTTGATGTGGCCGTAGACCCCGGTCAGGCCGTTGGCCATGGCGATGTTTTCGTACAGGCGAATGTTCACGCTGTTCCGAATGCGGATGCCGTGGCGTTTGTTGCTGATGACCTTGTTGCCCCACAGCAGATTGTCGGCAGACTCGTAGAGGGTGATGCCGTCGGTGTGGTTCTGGTAGATCTCGTTGTAGGCGATGATGTTGTTGACGCTGTTACGGTCGATCACCAGGCCCGAGAGTTTGTTGTCGTAGCTTTTGTTGTTGAAGATGAAGCTGTCGTTCACTTCACGGGAAATGATGATGCCGTGCTTCTTCTTCGTGCCGTGGACGGTGTTCTCGGCAATGATCAGCCCGTGGGAACGGTCGTGCGGGTCGATGCCGTAAACGATGTTGTCTTTGTAGGTGTTGCCCTTGACCACGAAGTCGCGGGTCTCGTAGCAGTAGAAGCCGTACCACATGTCCGAGAACTCGGAACCGACGATCCAGCCAGTCGGCTCGGGACGCTTGAGCACCTTGGCCATGTTCGGCGTGTACTGGGAAATACTTACGCCGTACGACTTACTGTTGGCGTAGCCGAAGCTGGCCATCTTGCTGTTGACGATGTAAGTCTCGGTGCCGCCCCAGGCCAGCAGGAACGGACGGAATTCTTTCGGCGAACGGAAAGTTGCCGGGCCGTTTTCCTTCTCGCGCCAGCCAGTGATTTTGGTATCGCGCACGAACAGCTGCCCGTCGTTGACCAGGAATGAACCGGCCTCTTGCGACAGGCGCAATTCCTGGGTCTGACCGTCGATTTCGAGGATGCCTTTACGGCCGACCACGATCGGCAACTTCGACAGATACACGCCCGGCGCGGTTTCGCTGAAGTACTGCTTGGGCAGTTTCTGCGCGAGTTCCTTGAGGTTCATGTAGCCGTCGTCAACGAAGATCGCCTGCGGGATGCCGTGCTGACGCACCACCCATTCGGCCATCTTGTTGTCGCCGCCGATGAAATCCTTCAGGGCGTCTTCCTGCATCATTCGGCGCACGCTGACCTTGCCCGCTTTGCTACGGACGATTTTCGCGGCAGCGGCTTCGGCGGTGTAGCCGGAAATGTCCGGCAGTTTCGGTGCGGCCAGATTCAGCGCCTCGGTCGGCGCGCTGCTGACGGTGTAAGTCTTGGCTTGCTGCAGCTCTTTCGCGGTGGTCACCGGTTTCGCCGGCTCCACTGTGGCGAAGGCGCCGGCCGAGGCCAGCAGCATCGCGCCGGCCAGCAGGCTGAGTGAGCCTTTACGGGCACTGTTCATGTCGGGCACTCCCTTGGCGGTCAGCATCAGAAGCGCCAGATCACGTCGACGAACGCGCGGTGCATGTACGAATCGACTTGCTTGCCGTAGGCATCGCCAGGCTTGAACACGCCGCCACGGAAACGCACCAGCGCCGACGGCTCATCGATCGACTGGCTCAACGCCGCCGGCAACAGGCCTTGCTTGAAGTACTTGGTGACGACCAGATCCATCTCCTGACCCAGATCCTTGTTGCCATCTTCCAGCGGCAACGAAGTGCTGGAGAGGATCGCGCCAGTGCCGTCGTCGGTGTTGTTCTCGACCGCGTTGATGCCGTTGCTGCCGACCGGCTTGTTGCCGTCGACACGCCAGAACTTGTGGTAGATCAGGCTGGCGTCGTACTCGTCGTTGAGCATCCACGAACCGAACAAGGTCGCGGTCTGCATGTTGTTCATTTCGCCACGGAACGCTTCGCCGAAACGGTGTACTCGTGAACGCGTACCGGTGTAGTTCGAGCGGTTGCTTTCCAGACCGGTCTGCTCGTAATCAGCGCTGGCGCGGGCATAGGCTGCGCCGACTTGCCATTGCGGATCGAGGCGCAGACGCATGCCGATGTCGGTGGCCCAGCCGTTGACGTCATCGCTGCGCTTGGCCTGGGTCGGACGCGTGCCATCGGCGTTCAACGCGTTGACCGTGTCACGGTCGCCGCTCATGCCGGTGATGCTGCCCCAGTAGTTGACGGTGTTGGTGTTGCGCCAGTTATAGGCGTCGCTGTCGGCGGTCAGGCCGAGCCAACTGATGTCGCCATTCTCTTTCTTGTCCAGCGAATCACCGGCAACGCCCGGTTCCGGATAGTCGAGTTTGCCGTCATCGTGGGTGTGGTGACCGCGAATGCCGACCCAGTTGCCCGGTGTCCACTGGTAAGCCGCATCGGCGTAGGCGTGCAGGCGATCCTTGTCTTTCGGCGCCAGCTCTTTCAAGTCGGTGCGGTATTCGCTGAAGCGTTCGGCGACACCGGCGTTGGCGCGCAGCAGAGTCGTGTCGAAGGTCCAGTTCAGCGCTTCGATATTGCTGTCGCGCCACTGGCCGTCGTCATTGCGCAGGCGCTGGCGACCGAGCTTGAGCATCTCGCCGGGATACGGCGTCAGGCCGCTGTAGCCAACCCAGAATTCGCGCATGGCCAGGTAGTTTTTCTTGGTCTTGCGATCACCGCTGTCGGTGGTCTGGGTGGCGTCGCTGTCCGACTGCTGCAGGGTGTCGGTCTCGATGATGTCGGTCGAGGTCACGGCCTGGCCCATGGCGTAGGCGCTCCACGCGCCGCTTTCGCCGTAGACCCATGGACGCAGGTCGAGGCCGACGCCGTTGACGTCGCCGCCGCTGGCAGTACCCAGATCACGGTCGTCTTCGGACTGGCCGGTGACCTTCACTTCGAGGCCGAAGTTTTTGCTTTCAGTCATCGCGGCGAGTGTCGGGCAGGACCAGATCAGCGCGAAAGTCAGGCCAATGCCGGCCTTCACGAATGGATTGAGCTTCATAGTTTTTCCTCGCCGTCTTCTTCTTGCAGGGCGTGCAGTTGCAGCGTGTTCTGGTTCAGCGCGCCACGGCTGGCCTGCTCTTGTTGCAGCAGGCGCCGGGCTTCGGCCAGACGCTCGGGCGGCAGTTGCGCGGCGAGGGTGGTCGCCAGCTCATCCGCCTGCGGGGTGTTTTGCGCTTTGGCCAATTGGCTGAATACATAAGCGTTGAGCGGGTCGGGCTTGGTGCCTTTGCCTTGGGAGAACAATTGGGCGATGGCGAAATCGGCGCTGTTCTGGCCGTTGCGCGCGGCGGTCAGCAGATGGTCGAGCGCTTTCTGCGGATAGACCTTGCCCAGATAGCCACGGCGATAGATCTGGCCGAGGTAGTAGTCGGCGGCGACTTCACGGCCGACAGCTTTCTGGAAATGTTCCTCGGCGACCTTGGCATCCGCCGGGACCATTTTGCCTTCGTAGTAGAGCTTGCCGAGCAACAGTTCGGCGCGCGGCTGGTCGGCGGCGCGGCCGTTTTCCAGGTACTTCATCATCTGCTCGACGTCGCCCAGTTCCGGGTAGTCGTAGAGCAATTGCGCGAGGGTGACCCAGGATGCCGGGTGGCCCGGAGCGATTGGCTCGAGCAGCGACTGCGCGGTTTTTTCGTCGGTCTTGCCCAGGGTCGAATCGGCCAGCACGCGGGCGACGCTGTCGACGCGCTGAGCACTGACCGTGCCACGGCTGTGACCGGCCTGCAGTTGCTTGATCAGCTCGGCCTGTTGCTCGGGCTGGGCACGTTTCTGATAGACCGTGGCCAGTTCGACGTAGCAGATGTCGGTGCTGTTGAGCGCGGCTTTGCAGATCTTTTCCACGTCATCCAGATGCTGGTCGTAAGTGCCTTGGGTGCGATACAGCAGCACTTGCGCCAGGCCCGCTTCCGGGTAACCGGATTTGCGCCACTGGTCGATCTGCTGCTGGGCATTGATGTTCGGGAAGCTGTGCGGGTATTGCAGATAGAGCATCGCCAGCGGGATCAGCGTGTTGCCTTCGCCGTTGGCGGCGGCTTTCTTCAGCAGGATTTCGGCTTCCTGATGCTCGGCTTCGGTCGAGCCAGGCTTGGCCACCAGCAAGCGACCGAGACGCGCCTGAGCACGCGGCGACACGCTGGCCGCCGCGCGGTAGGTGGCTTCGGCCTGCTTCATTTGCGCGGGGTCGCGGCTGTCGACCTGAATGTCGGCCAGACCGACCTGGGCTTCGCTGTATCCCAGATCCGCCAGTTGCCGATAGTTCTGCGCCGCAGTTGCGGTGTCGCCGCGCTTGAGCGCTTCGTTGGCCAGACGCTGGTCGGGCAGGCCGGCGCAACCGGCGAGAGACACTGCCAATGCCAGCGAGCAGACGATATGGCCCCTGTGGGAGCTGGCTTGCCAGCGATTCAGGCGACTCGGTATTCCAGCAAGACCGCAGTGATCCCACCGCTGGCAAGCCAGCTCCCACAGGGATTGTGGTGTTTTCAGGAAAAAGGTCACAGGCATGTCCTCGACTTAAAGACCGGAAGCCATGGCTTTGTCGATCAGCCAGTTCAGGTTCGGGCCACGGTCGCTGTTCACTTCCACCGGGCGGCCGGCGAGGCTGCTGTCGAGCGGCTCATCAGGCTGGATCTGCACGCGGATATCGGAGGACAGATCGGCGCTTTTCAGGCTGGTGCTGCTGACGATCTTGCCGGTGCGGGTTTGATCTTCGCCGGCGATCTGGAAACTGACGTGAGTGCCCGGACGCACATCGCTGAACTGGCGATAGGAGAAGCGCGCCTCAACGGTGGCCTGGGTGTTGCGCGGCACCAGTTGGAAAATCACATCACCTTTGCTCGCGTATTGACCGTCGGCCACCAGTTGCTGGGCTACGGTGCAATCGCACGGCGAGGTCAGAGTGCCGGTCATTTGTTTGCCGAACAGTTCTTCAACCTTGGCCGGTGCCAGTTGATCTTCTTCCAGATGGCCCTTGAGGATGTCGAGCATGCTAGTGCTGAAGGTCGCCAGTGGTGCGCCTTTGGCGGCAACGCCGTCAGCCTTGACCAGACTCTGCACAGTGCCGTCGCGCGGCATGGTGATGTTCATCCCCGGCACGCTGACCAGACCGGCCTGCGCATGGCTGACGAAGTACATGCCGTACACCGATTTGGCGATGAAACCGAATGCCACCAGACCAACCACGAAGATGCCGGCGCTGAAGGTCACGGCTTTCAGACGCCCGAACGGAGTCATGCCGTGGCCACCGTCCTTGACCTTGCGCGCCTTGGTGAAATTGTCACGCTGCAGCGTCGCGAGCACTTCGCCGATGCTGACGATGTCGCCGGCCAGGTGCGAAGTGATCAGGTGGCGCAGGGTCGAAATATCCTGCTGGTCGAGGTTCTGGAACTGGCAACCGACGCGGCCGGTCTGGCGGTCGAAGGAGCGCACTTGCAGTTCGACGTCCATGGCCAGGCCGAGGTTGTCGATGACGAATTGCAGGCGTGCCTTGTGCACCTCGCCGATGGTCAGCGGCATCTGGCCGGCGTTGAACGCCAGGCCACCGGCCGACAGATCCAGCACGCGGGTTTCCAGCGGCGTCCGGTCAGGGCCGAAGAAACGCAGCTTGGCCGGGATTTTCACGCGGGCGTGTTGGCGCTGGGCTTCGGATTCATGCACTACGTTGGCGTTGACGGCGGTATTCATATTGGCGATTTCCTTGTTAATTCAATAGGGGCGGGTCAGACCATCATCAGCAGCACGGCGACAAAAATGCTGCCGGCGGAGAAGGTCATGGTCCGAGACGACCAAGTGTTGAACCAACGTTGAAAGCTGGCGAGATCACGGGTCAGGGAAGTGGGCTGGCGCGTCCAGGATTGTTGATCGAGGCGGAAGAACACGTAGATCTTCACCAGCGCGCCGACGATCTGGTTGTAATAGAGAATCACCGGGTAAGCCGGGCCGATACGGTGGCCGGAACACGACAGCAGCAAGGTCAGAATCAGGCGGGTAATGCCGATCCACAGCAGGTACACGAGGATGAACGCGCTGCCGTACTTGAAGCTGGCGATGATCGCCACGGTCAGCCCGAGCAGCGAGGTCCACATCGATACGCGCTGGTCGAAGAGCACCAGCGAAGTGAACGCACCGAGGCGTTTCATACCGAGGCCCAGGGCACGCGAGTTCTGGCGCAGGTTATTGCCGTACCAGCGGAACATCAGCTTGCGGCTGGCCTTGATGAAGCTCTTTTCCGGCGGGTGTTCCACGGTGTGGATCGCCGCGTCCGGCACGTAAAAGGTGTCGTAACCGAGGCGCATCAAGCTGAACCAGCTCGACTTGTCGTCGCCGGTCAAAAACTTGAAGCGGCCCAGGCGCCAGTGTTGCAGCGAGTCGCTTTCAACGTCGGCGATGAAGTCCGGGTTGGTCACTACGCTGGCGCGAAATACCGACATGCGACCGGTCATGGTCAGCACGCGTTTGGACAGGGCCATCGAGCACATGTTGATGTGGCGCTGGGCGAAGCGCAGCTTGTGCCACTCGCTCATGATGTAGCCGCCGCGCACTTCGCAGAACTCGTTGGTGGTCAGGCCGCCGACGTTGCCGAACAGCTGGAACCACGGCACGGTCTTGCGCACTACGCCCTCGGCGAGCACGGTGTCGCCGTCGATCACGGCCACCACAGCGCGGTCATCCGGCAGGTGCCGCGAGATTGCACGGAAGCCGTAGGCCAGGCCATCGCGCTTGCCGGTGCCGGGAATGCGCACGAAGTCGAGCTTGACCCGATCCGGCGGATTCATCCGCGCCCACAGGCTTTTCACCAGCAGCTCATCGGACATTTCCACGATCGAGCAGACCATGGTCGCGGGCAGGCCGCAGTCGATCGCTTCGCGGATCACCGAGCTGTAAACCTGCGCGGTGGTCAACGCGTCGATACGAAAACTGGTGACCATCAGGTACACGTGCGACGGGTCGGCCGCAGCCCCCAGCTTGCGCACTTTACGGCGCAGGTGCGGGTAGACGATGTACAGAAAGATCATGCCGCGCACAAAGTGCGTGGCACCCATCGAGTAGCGCCAGATACCCACGGCGCCAATCAGAAAAATGAAGTCCTTCGACTCGGAGTCGAATGTGGACGCGGGCAGCATCAAGGCGAGGCCCATCAGCAGGCTTAAAAACAAAAGCCAGCCGGCAGCTTGCAGAAAAAAATGTTTGAGCTTGTTCGACATAACCGTCATCCGAAGGTGATGGAGGCTTCCAGCCACAAGCGTGTGCTTGCGGCTGGAAGCTAGAGGCTTGCTGCTGACTTACCAGCAGATGCCTTCGGTACGGGTGCCGGCGTCGGTGGCTTTGGCCATGAAACCCACCAGGTCGATGACCTGTTTGCCGTGCGGTGCCTGTTGCGCCAGCGCACGGAATTTCTCGTCGCGGTTGCCGAGGATGATCACGTCGGAGTTGTTGATCACGTCGTCGAAGTTGGCATTGAGCAGCGACGATACGTGCGGGATCTTCGACTCGATGTAGTCCTTGTTCGCGCCGTGGACACGGGCGTACTCGACGTTGCTGTCGTAGATGCTCAGGTCGTAACCCTTGCCGATGAGCATTTCGGCCAGATCCACCAGCGGACTTTCGCGCAGGTCATCGGTGCCGGCCTTGAAGCTCAGACCGAGCAGGGCGACTTTGCGCTTGTCATGGCTTTCGACGATGTCGAAGGCGTTCTGCACTTGCGAGACGTTGCTGCGCATCAGCGAGTTGAGCAGCGGTGCTTCGACGTCCAGCGAACCGGCGCGATAGGTCAGCGCACGCACGTCTTTTGGCAGGCACGAACCGCCGAAGGCGAAACCTGGACGCATGTAGTACTGCGACAGGTTGAGGGTCTTGTCCTGGCAGACCACGTCCATCACTTCACGACCATCGACGCCGACGGCTTTGGCGATGTTGCCGATCTCGTTGGCGAAGGTCACTTTGGTCGCGTGCCAGACGTTGCAGGTGTACTTGATCATTTCGGCGACAGCGATGTCCTTGCGGATGATCGGTGCGTCGAGCTCTTCGTACAGCGATTGCAGAACGTCGCCCGAAGCCTTGTCGAACTCGCCGATGACGGTCATCGGTGGCAGGTCGTAGTCGGCAATGGCGGTGGATTCACGCAGGAACTCAGGGTTGACCGCGACGCCAAAATCAACGCCGGCCTTCTTGCCGGAGCAGTCTTCGAGGATCGGGATGACAACGTTTGCGACGGTGCCCGGCAGCACGGTGCTGCGCACCACGATGGTGTGGCGGGTGGTCTTGTCACGCAGGACAAAACCGATCTCGCGGCATACCGCTTCGATGTAGTTGAGTTCCAGATCGCCGTTCTTCTTGCTTGGCGTGCCGACGCAGATCATCGACAGGTCAGTATCGCGAATCGCTTCGGCGAAGTTGGTAGTACCGCGCAGACGACCGGTCTGAATACCTTGCTGCAGCAGTTCGCCCAAACCTGGTTCAACAATGGGAGATTTGCCAGCGTTGATCATGTCGATCTTGTCTTTGGCAACATCGACGCCAATTACGTCATGGCCCCGTGCAGACAGGCAACCGGCACATACCGCGCCAACGTAACCCAAACCAAATATGCTGATGCGCATCGCAATTACCTCTGTATATATCAGGCCGTTAGATGGCCGGAGTTAATGGTGTTCAGCGGTCATAGTGCACTCGCAAGTGCGCCTTACTGGCGCCGCAATGCCGTGTGCAGGCATACAAAGTTGCGAGTGTCTAAATAAGTGCACTCAAGGTGTGCGCAACCAGGCCTTGTAGTTATGACTTGCCCTGTAATGCAGCCAATCCACATTTTTTGGGTATTGGTGCACCGGTGTTTCACGCTCGATCTCTGGAAAAATGCCAATAGATCAATCGGTTGAGTGCTCAGGCGAGCACGTTGATAGGGGCGCAGTCTTGGCCTCGCAGGGGATAGTAATGCTGCATATCTCCTGTCCTTCGTTCTTCGTTCAGACTAGTGAGTCATCTATTCAAGTAGTCGTGACAACTTGGTTACATGGCTTTCATCTGTGCGTAAGTTATCTCGTACAAACTCGGCGAGAATCGTTACCGGTGGTATGAGCTACGCATTTGGACATAGTTCCTGTCCGCTGATCGCTCAGTCTGAAATTTTTTGAAATATTGAGAAAGATGGCACTGCTCTCATATTGATAGCACTTTCGATTTCGCCCTTTAATACCGGGGTCGTAATCAAGGTCGATATTTTTGTGCCACTACAGAGAAAAAATTTGCGTGCCACTACTGAAAAAAATGACAAGTGTCGAGTGAAACTAAAATTAGAAAACAGGGGCGTAGTTTTATGGCGCCAAGAAAACGGCGGAAACTAGCGAGGGTTTTTTGACATCGTGCGAGGTGCACGACTCTTCTATTAAAGAGTCGTGCAATGGGCATGCTTTATTCGGGGGCGTGATCGCGCAGAAACACCAGATTGTCCGGTTTAGACTGTTCGGCACTGAAGCGATAACCTTGAGCATCGAACTGCTTGAGGGCGGCGGGATCGTTGATGCGTTCCTGAATCACGAAACGGCTCATCAGGCCTCGGGCTTTTTTGGCGTAGAAACTGATGATTTTGTATTGGCCGTTCTTCATGTCCTTGAACTCGGTGTTGATGATCCGCGCGTTCAGCGCGTTGCGCTTGACCGCCGAGAAGTATTCGTTGGACGCCAGATTCAGCAACACGTCATCGCCCTGATCGGCCAGCGCTTCGTTCAGCCAGTCGCTGATGCGTGTGCCCCAGAACGCGTACAAATCCTTGCCGCGCGCGTTGGGCAGTTTGGTGCCCATTTCCAGACGATACGGCTGCATCAGGTCGAGTGGGCGCAGCAGGCCGTACAGCCCGGAGAGCATGCGCAGGTGTTGTTGTGCGTAATCGAAGTCGGCTTCGCTGAATGATTGAGCGTCGAGGCCGGTGTACACGTCGCCCTTGAACGCCAGCAACGCCTGCTTGGCGTTTTCCGGGGTGAACGCTGGCGTCCAGCTGCCAAAACGCGCCGCGTTCAGACCGCCGATCTTGTCGGAGACGTGCATCAACTCGCTGATCTGCGCCGGCGTCAGCTCGCGCAATTGCTGGATCAGCTCCTGGGAATGGTCGAGGTACTGCGGCTGGGTGAAACGCTGGGTCGCCGGCGGTGTTTGGTAATCGAGGGTCTTGGCGGGGGAAATCACCATCAGCATGAAGTCGTCTCCTTTAATCGTGGGGGCGATTCTAGGGGGTTGGCTGCGTTGACTCCAGCTATGGGGGTTATAGGTATGTGTTAGTGCGCACATTTGCGACGGCTGGGGGATTTTTCCATCGGGTGAGGGCAGCGTCCTCGAACCTTGCACATCAGCTATAGTGCCGCGCGGGTTTTGTTATGGAGACGTCCCATTGCGCATTGTTCTTTTATTCACCGCGTGGCTGTTGAGCTGCGGGGCCATTGCGGCACCCGGCGACATCGCAACGCTGGATCGCAACACCTGGCCGGAAAAACTCGACAACCCGACCCTGTTCGACGTCGCCTCGCGCGCCGAAATCCTGATGTTCGCCCGCGGCCTGCTCGGCACCGAATCGATGACCGAAGCCGCACTGGCGCAACGCCTGGGCCTGCGCACGATCAATCTGGACGCAATCAACAGCCTGCGCGAGCGCCTGTGGCAGCGTCTGCTTGCCGGCTACAACTTCGCCCAGCAGAGCTGCGATCAGGACGCCTCGTTCTGCTTCCTCGTCGAAGACATGGCCACTTTGCGTGAAGAAGCCGGCAAGTTTCAGCTTGGCGACGACAGCTATTACATCAAATGGGCCGAACCGAGCCGGATCTTCCATTTGCAGTATCTGGACGAGCTGATGCGCAAAGCCGCACTGTCACCGCAGACCACCAGCGAAGTCGATCGTTTTGGCGACTACGAGCGCAGTGGCGACGCAATGCACGACCGGCTGTTTCTGCTGACCTTCGACAGCGCCGCCAACGCGCAACCGGACAATGCCAACTGGCTGACCGAATACCTGCGCAAGTCAAACATGAGCGCCACGTTCTTCATGTTGGGCAAGGATATTCAGGCGCGACTCGGCGAGCGTTCGGCCGCCAGCTTGCAAGCCTCATTCTCGCAGCAATGCGTTGGCGTGCAGGGCTGGGAGTTCCGCAGTCACAGCCACTGGCAGGACTGGCAGGACTCGGTGCGGCGCAGTGCCGATCTGGTGAAAAACAAATTGCCGGAAAACTACGTGCCGCTGTTCCGTCCGCCGGATGGCCAGCGCCGCAGCGATGCACAGGATTTTTTCAACAGCCAGGGCCTGCAAGTGGCGCTGTGGGACATCGATGCGCAGGACGGCGCCGGCAAACTCAAGGGCACCGCCAGTGCGCAACGCGTACTGACCTTGATGCTGTTGTGGCGTCACGGAGTGATCAATTTCAACATGAAACAGGACGCGGTGAAGACCGCGATGCCGTGGCTGATCACGCAAACGTCGCAGAGCGGTATCGGCTGGGAAGACTGTCAGGACGCGTTTCGCTGAGAAACGACGAAAGCCCGGAAACATTGGGCTTGGGGTGATTTTTTTGCAGAAATCGATGCAGGCGGACTTCCGACTCTAACGGGGGCCGGGCAGTCCGCCAAGGGCTATTCGTCACTTTGCAAAATAAACTTCAAAAAAGCGTCAAAGTGCTTTTTCCTGTCACAGGTTTTGGAGTATTACGAAGACAGACCGCCGAAACCTGCAACACAGGTGGCGTCTCCCAAGACCCAGTTTGTGTGCAAGTCACCTGCCTCTTTCAATAAAAGCCCGGCAGATGAATCGGCAGTCACTTCGAGGCGCAGCACTGTAGCGGTATTGCGTCGAATGGCTCTGACAAAGGTGACCGAGTATGGATGATCACGGACGTAGCCCTTCCAACCAGCCAATCCTTTATGTACTCGATACCAACGTACTGATTCACGATCCAAACGCCCTGCTGAATTTCGAAGAACACCACGTCGCGATCCCGATGACCGTGCTTGAAGAGCTGGACAAGCTCAAGAGCGGGCATCACAGCGTGGCCGCTGAATGTCGCCAGGCGATTCGATTGATCGACAAAACCTTGGGCGATGCTTCACCCGAAGACGTCGAACTGGGTGTGCCGATCCAGCGCGGCAAGGGAGGGCCGAAGGGCTTGCTGTCAATTCTGATGAGCAAGCAGGCCGAGTCGAACCTGATTCTGCCTGAGCATCTGAACGACAACAAAATCATCAACCAACTGATCGACCTGCACACCCGCGAGCCGAAAAAACCGGTGGTGCTGGTCACCAAAGACATCAACATGCGCCTCAAGGCGCGCGCCTGCGGGATCGCGGCCGAAGACTACAGCACCGACCAGTTGGTCGACGACGTGTCGCTGCTGCCCAACGGCTACCACAACATGACCGGCTCCTTCTGGGATCTGGTGAAAAATGTCGAAACCCGCCAGGACCACGGTCGTACCTGGCACCAGGTGCGGATGATCGACAACCTGCCGGCGGTGCATATCAACGAGTTCATCATCGACGAACAGGGTTTCGTCGGCTGGATCAAGGAGATCGACGAAGACAAGCTGCTGATTCTCGATCTGCATCAGGAACCCCTGTTGCACCAGGAAGCCTGGGGCCTGAAACCGCGTGATATCTACCAGAGCCTGGCGCTGTACGCACTGCTCGACCCGGACATTCATCTGGTCAACCTGTCCGGCGCCGCCGGCTCGGGTAAAACCATTCTGGCGCTGGCTGCTGCGATCGAGCAGACCATGGTCAGCAAACGTTATCGCCGCATCATCGCCACCCGCAGCGTGCAGGGCCTGGACCAGGAAATCGGCTTTCTGCCGGGCACCGAAGCGGAAAAAATGGAGCCTTGGCTGGGCGCCATCACCGACAACCTCGAAGCCTTGCACATGGATGATGAAAACACCCATGGCAGCGTCGACTACATCCTCAGCAAAGTCCCGTTGCAGTTCAAATCGCTCAACTACATTCGCGGTCGCAGCTTCCAGCAGAGCCTGATCCTGATCGACGAATGCCAGAACCTCACGCCGCACCAGATGAAAACCATCATCACCCGTGCCGGCGCCGGTTCGAAAGTGGTGTGCCTGGGCAACCTCGCACAAATCGACACCCCTTACCTGTCCGCGACCAGTTCCGGGCTGACTTACCTGACGGAACGCTTCAAGGATTTCCCTAACGGTGTGCACATCACCCTGCAAGGGGTGCCGCGTTCGATCCTGGCCGAATACGCCGAAACGCATTTGTAACTCGGCACAAAAAACCGGGCGGCCGAAAAGCCGCCCGGTTTTTTATGTGCGGGAAATTGACCCGCAGGTTTACAATCGGCGCTCCTGATCAGGAGTAATCCCGTGCTGACTCATCTCGATTCCCAAGGTCGCGCCAACATGGTCGACGTCACCGAAAAAGCCGTGACGTTCCGTGAGGCGACGGCTCAAGCGCTGGTGCGCATGCTCCCCGAAACGTTGCAGATGATCGTCAGCGGCGGCCATCCCAAGGGTGACGTATTTGCCGTGGCGCGCATTGCCGGCATTCAAGCGGCGAAGAAAACCAGCGATCTGATTCCGCTGTGCCATCCACTGATGCTGACCGGCGTCAAAGTCGAACTCAGCGCCGAAGGTGAAGACGCCGTGCGCATCGTCGCCCGCTGCAAACTGTCCGGGCAGACCGGTGTGGAGATGGAAGCACTCACCGCCGCCAGCGTCGCGGCTCTGACCATTTATGACATGTGCAAGGCTGTGGATCGCGGCATGACCATCGAAAGCGTGCGCCTGCTGGAGAAGGTCGGCGGCAAGAGCGGGCACTTCCAGGCGGATCAGGCATGAAGCTGACTGTGAAATTTTTCGCCCGTTACCGTGAAGCGCTCGGTGTGGACTCGCTGCAGGTTGAAGGCGATTTCGCCAGCGTCGATGACGTGCGCGCGCTGCTGGCCAAGCGTGACGGCTCAGAGGTATTGAGCGAGCAGAACCTGATGTGCGCGCGTAATGAAGACCTGTGCCAACTCGATGAGCCAGTGGTCGATGGCGACGAAGTGGCGTTTTTCCCCACTGTGACCGGAGGCTGAACGATGGCGATTCGGGTGCAGTCCGAACCGTTCGATCCCGGTGCCGAGGTCAACGCGATGCATGCGGCGAATGTCGGTGTTGGCGCGGTAGTGAGTTTTGTCGGCTACGTGCGCGACTTCAACGATGGGCTGGATGTGGCCGGGATGTTTCTTGAACACTATCCAGGCATGACCGAAAAGGCCTTGGGCAAAATTGCTCTTGAAGCCGAACAGCGCTGGCCGCTGTTGAAACTCGAAGTGCTGCACCGCATCGGCGCGCTGGAGCCGGGCGAACCGATCGTGTTCGTCGCCGCCGCCAGTGCCCACCGTCAGGCTGCGTTCGATGCCTGCGCGTTTGTCATGGACTACCTGAAAACCCGTGCGCCGTTCTGGAAAAAAGAAAACACCAGTGACGGCCCGCGTTGGGTCGAGGGGCGGGACAGTGATCATGCGGCGGCGGATCGCTGGAACAAATAGCTCTGTAGCGTTCTTCAGTCAGTCATCGCTGGCAAGCCAGCTCCCACAGTGTTTTGCGTCGTGCACATATTTTTTGTACACCGCTGAACCCTGTGGGAGCAGGCTTGCCAGCGATGAGGCCATCTCCCACACCAAAAACCTCGCAGACACACTCTTCTCCCCGATTGACGGCTTGTACCTATAAGTCCAGTATGGATTTATAAGTACAAAATAGTTTGCTGTTGCTCCTCTTTCATCTTGCCAAACCAACAACAACCCGCGAGAGAATGAACATGAAGAAACTCCCCCTCATTACCGGTCTGGCCCTCAGCCTGTTGGCGTGCAGCAGCGTGTTTGCCGCCGAGAAAACCCTGCGCATCGGTATCGAAGCCGCCTATCCACCGTTTGCCTCCAAGACTGACAAAGGCGAGATCGTCGGTTTCGACTACGACATCGGCAACGCCTTGTGCGCGCAGATGAAGGCCAAATGCGTGTGGGTCGAGGGCGAGTTCGACGGTCTGATCCCTTCCCTCAAAGTGAAGAAAATCGACCTGGCGCTGTCGTCCATGACCATCAACGAAGACCGCAAGAAGTCCGTGGAGTTCACCCACAAATACTATTTCACCTCCTCGCGGCTGGTGATGAAGGACGGCGCGACAGTCGATGACCAGTACGCGAGCCTCAAGGGCAAAAACGTCGGCGTGCAGCGCGCGACTACCACTGATCGTTATGCGACCGAGGTGTTCGAGCCGAAGGGCATCAACGTCAAGCGTTACAGCAACAACGAAGAGATTTATATGGACCTGGCGGCCGGTCGCCTCGACGCGATTTTTGCCGACACCATTCCGCTCAATGACTTCCTGAACATGCCGCGTGGCAAGGGTTACGCGTTTGTCGGGCCGGAATTGAAAGATCCGAAATATGTGGGCGAGGGCGCGGGGATTGCGGTGCGCAAGGGCAACACTGAATTGGTGTCCGAGCTGAACAGCGCGATTGATGGCATTCGCGCGAGTGGCGAATATCAGAAGATTTCCGACAAGTATTTCAAGTCCGACATCTACGGCGACTGACACACCGCTATCGCTGGCAAGCCAGCTCCCACAGTATCCGGGTCGTACACAGGATTCATGTACACCGCTGAACCTGTGGGAGCTGGCTTGCCAGCGATGAGGCCAGACCAGCCAATAAAGTTCAGCCCTTCAACTCTTTCAAATGCTTGTACACCGTCGCCCGCCCCATGTTCAGCACATTCGCCACATAGTTCGAAGCACTCTTGCCTTTGAACGCGCCCTCGGCGTGCAACGCCAACACCAATTCCCGTTTGTGATCACGCGTCAGCACGCTCAGGCTGAGCTGCCGTTCGCGCAGCCAGTTGTGCAGGAAGGTGTTGATGCGCTCCTGCCAGTCATCGCGAAACAGTGAGTCCGGTTGCGGAATCAGTTTGCTCGGCGAGAGAAACAGATCCAGCGCAGCCTTGGCATTCTCGAACAGCGAAATATTCAGATTGATGCACAGCACCGCCAGCGGACGCCCTTCGCTGTCGCGCAATACGCTGCTCAGGCTGCGAATCTTCTGTCCGTCCCAGTTGAGCTTTTCGTACGGGCCGATGTTCCGTTCGCTGACGTCTTCACTGAGCATGTCTTCCAGCGCCGAATCGTCGCCGATTTCGCGTTTCGACAGGTTGTTGGCGATGTAATCGACCTTCTGCGTGCGCAGGTCGTGCAGCACCACTTCGGCGTGGGGATAGAACAGCGTGGCGATGGCGTCGGCGATGGCGCGGAAGTTGTCCAGCGCAGCGTCTTTCAGCTCGGGTTTGGTTTCGGCGGCGGTCATGATTGTGTAGCTCCAGAAAGCGTCAGCGCCCCGTGCACAGGGGCGCTGCGAGTGTGCCGCAATCGGTCGCGCGCGTCATCCGCGCAGGCGGGCAGGGGCGAGCATCGCGGCGTTCAGACCGAACTGCTGCAGGTGTTCGGGCAGTGCTTCACCGCGCACCAATGCCGCACTGGCCTGGCCCATGGCGGGAGACGTCTGAATGCCGTAACCGCCCTGCGCGGCGACCCAGAACAGCCCCGGTACCTGCGGATCGAAACCGCAGAGCAAGTCACCGTCAGCGACGAAGCTGCGCAAACCGGCCCAGGTGCGGGTCGGGCGGCGGATGGTCAGCGTTGTGGCTTCTTCGATCTGGTAAATGCCCATGGCGATGTCCAGTTCTTCAGGCTGCACGTCATGCGGTTCCACCGGGTCGGCGTTGGCCGGCGAGCCGAGGAACATGCCCGCGTCGGGCTTCATGTAGAACGATTCATCGAGGCTGACCAGCATCGGCCAGTGATGAATATCCACGCCTTCGGGGCCGGCGAAGATGAACGCGGCGCGGCGCTTCGGTTGCAGGCCCAACGGCTGGGCGCCGGCCAATGCACCGACCTTGTCGGCCCACGCGCCTGCGGCATTTATAACAACCGGGGCGCTGAACGTCTGGCCGTTGGTCTCGACCTGCCATAGGCCTTCGGCATCGCGGCTCAGGCCCAGCACCTGGCAATCGGTGTGCACTTCGCCTTTGTTGCGGCGAATACCGCGCAGATAACCCTGATGCAGCGCGTCGGTGTCGATGTCGCTGGCGGACGGATCGTAGATCGCGCCGTGGACTTTTTCCCGGCGCAGGATCGGCAGCCGTGCGCAGGCTTCGTCGGCGCTGAGCAGTTGCATCTCCGGCACCGTGGCTTTGGCGCTCAGGTATTGATTGTTCAGCTCGGCCGGATCGCCGGTGAAATCCACGGTCATCTCGCCGCGTGGGGTCAGCAGTGGATGTTCGCAAAATCCGCTGGGCGGGTTATCGAAAAACGCGCGACTGGCCTGAGTCAGCGCGCGCACCTGCGGCGTGCCGTACGCGGCAGTGAACAGCGCGGCCGAACGGCCGGTGGAGTGATAGGCCGGATGCGATTCGCGCTCCAGCACGATCACCTTGCCGTGCGGCGACAACCAGAAACCGCTGGAAGCGCCGGCAATCCCGCCGCCGATGATGATGAAATCTGCGTGGCTCATGATGATCTCCGCTGTCAGCGCTGCAATTGGTAAACCGCATTGGCCAGGGCGATGTCTTCCAGGCCCAGGCCAATCGAGCGGAAAAATACGTGGCGGTGATATTCCGGGCGCTGCACTTTTTCGCTGAGCAGGTCCGCGAGGTCACCGAGGATTGAATCGGGATTCCAGTCGTGTTGTTCAGCGGCAATCAACATCTCACCCGCCGAACCCGGGGTGGTCAGACGATAGTCGCAGAACACCTGCATGTCGTTGAGGCTGTGCGGCGGCACTTCGTGAGCGCGTGCAGCGTTGGTGCTGATCGAAGTGATCAGCGCCGGTTTGCTCAGGTTCGCCGGGTCAATCACCGGGCCGGCGGACGAAGTGCAGAGCATGATCACGTCAGCATCGGCGATGGCGGCTTCGCGGCTGGCGGCGATGGTCAGGCGTGGATCGAGGGATTTCAGCAGTTTCGCGGTTTCGGCGTCGGAGCTCAGGCTTGGCGAATAGAACGTAATACTCTGCCAGTCGCGCAATGTTTTGACGTAATGCAGGTGCGCCTGGGCGACCTTGCCGCTGCCGATGATCGCCAGGCGTTGTGCGTTCAACGGCGCAAGGGCATCGACTGCCACCGCTGTGGTCGCCGCCGTGCGTGCGGTGGTCAGCTCACCGGCATCACATAACAGCAGCGGTTGGCCGGTCTTCATCGACATCAACAGCGTCCACGCGGTCACCAGCGGGCCTTGCTCGCGCACGATGTACGGCGAAGTCTTGACCCCGTACACGCCGTCCTCGGCGAGTACGCCCAGATAATTGATGAAATCCCCGGCGCCCTGTGGAAATTCCACCAGTTGCTGCGCCGGTTGCACTGCGTGCCCGGCCGCCAGATCACGGAACAGGTTGCGCAGGATCTGCGGCACATCAATCCGCGCCAGCAACTCGCGGGCCTGGGTCTGGTCGATCACGTAAGGCGTACTGGACATGTCGGCTCCGCCGTCTGGATATAAACTAATTTGTCCATTATGGACTTTTAGTCGAGGCGAACAATATCCAGACGAAAAAAAAGCGCAGTCCGTTGCCGGCTGCGCTTTCCTTTATCGCTTCGCTTACTCGGGACGCTTGCGCTCAACCGCACGCAACAGATGCGTCGGCGGTGTTTCACAGCTGATCTTGCGGCCCAGCTTCTCTTCGATCGAAGGCAACTGATAAGAGTCATCTTCTCCGGCGAAGCTGATCGACACACCATCGGCGCCGGCGCGACCGGTACGGCCGATGCGGTGCACGTAGTCGTCCGGGACTTCCGGCAGGGTGAAGTTGATCACGTGGCTGATGCCGTCGATGTGGATGCCGCGACCGGCGACGTCGGTGGCAACCAGTACGCGGATCTTGCCTTCGCGGAAACCTTCCAGAGTCTTGATGCGCTTGTGCTGCGGCACGTCGCCGGACAGTTGCGCGGCGTTGACGCCATCACGCACCAGACGTTCTTCAATGCGCCGCACTTCATCCTTGCGGTTGGCGAAGACCATCACCCGCTCCCAACCGTTGTCGGTGACGAGGTTGTAGAGCAGTTTGTATTTGTCGGCGGCTGCTACCGCGTAAATATGTTGCTCGACGTTTTCGCTGGCCACGTTCTGCGACTCGATCTCGACGATCGACGGGTCGGTGGTCCATTGCTTGGCGAGGTTCATCACGTCTTCGGTGAAGGTCGCGGAGAACAGCAGCGTCTGACGCTCGTTCTTCGGCGGCGTCTGACGAATGATCTGCCGCACTTGCGGGATGAAACCCATGTCGAGCATGCGGTCGGCTTCGTCCAGCACCATCACTTCGACCATGTCCAGATGCACGTCGCCGCGCTGGTTGAAGTCGAGCAGACGGCCCGGCGTGGCCACGAGGATGTCGCAGTGGCGCGCCTCGAGGTGCTTGAGCTGCTTGTCGAAGTCCATGCCGCCAACGAACGTCATGACGTTGAGGCCGGTGTACTTGGTCAGGTCCGCGGCGTCTTTGGCAATCTGCACCACCAGCTCGCGGGTTGGCGCGATGATCAGTGCGCGTGGCTCACCCATGTAGCGCTCTTTCGGCGGCGGGGTCTGCAGCAGCTGGGTGATGATCGAGATCAGGAACGCGGCGGTTTTGCCGGTACCGGTCTGGGCGCGGCCGATGGCGTCTTTGCCGGCGAGGGTGAAACCCAGCACCTGCGCCTGGATCGGCGTGCAATACGGGAAGCCCAGGTCCTGGATGGCATGCATCAGTTCCGGGGACAATTTGAAATCGTGGAAACGGGTTTTGCCTTCCTGTGGTTCGACGACGAAGTCTTCGAGTTTCCACGGGATCACCGGCGCCTTGGGCTTCGGTTCGCGACGCGGTCTGGCCGGTTTCGGCGCTTCGCTGTGTGCTGGCTCGGCAACTGGAGCATCAACAACAGGCGTGGCCGGTGCTGGCCGAGGTTCGCGTTTGGGGGCCGCTACCGGAACGTGGCGGTCAGCTTGAGGGGCATCGCTTTGATGACCGGGAGTGCGGGATGGCGCACTGGGAACTGGCGCGAGCTGCTCAGCCTCGCTTTTACCGAACATTTTCTTGAGTGCTTTGAGCACGGTCATCTCATCAATTGGTTAAGGAATGTACGCCGGCCAGTGTAATGCAAGAATCGGGCGCGGCGTAGTGGGATGATCAAAGGGCTTTTATTGCAGAACTGATCAGCGCAGGCGTTCGTGCAGCCACACGCCGATATCGCGAATTTCCTCGGGTAACACTTCGTGCTCCATTGGGTATTCCTGCCATGTCACGGTGACACCATGAGCCTTCAGATACTCATACGCCGTGCGGCCCATCGAGTTCTGCACCACGTTGTCGAACTGGCCGTGCAGCGCCAGTACCGGAATCCGCTGCTGACTGGCGGACAACTGCAGTTCATCACTGAAAGTCGGCGCATACGTCGACAGCGCTATCACCCCACCCAGCGGTCCCTGCCAGCGCAGAAAAGCGCTGTGATAAACCACGGCGCCACCTTGGGAGAACCCGGCGAGAAAAATCCGCGAGGCGTCTATTCCGCTGGCGCGCTGTTGTTCGATCAATTCGATGACGTGATCGGCGGATGCTTCCAGCTCATCACGGTTGATGGCTCGCGCCGGGCTCATGGCCTTGATGTCGTACCAGCTCGGCATGGCATATCCGCCATTTATGGTCACGGGACGAGTAGGCGCCTGTGGCAATACAAAGCGTGTGCTCAACAAGTTTTCCTGCAGAGCCTCGGCCACCGGCAGGAAGTCGTAGCGGTCGGCGCCGAGGCCGTGCAGCCAGATCACGCAGGCGTCTGCGGGCTTAACAGGCTGAAGAATCAAGGGCTCGGTCATGGCTGCTCCAAATATGTGCGGGCGCTCTCATTAAGTGCGTGATTGAGGTGCGCGTCGGGGTGATCCGTTAAGAAGATGTCGCAAGGTTACAAGTTTTGCTATTGACCTGTCGCACAGTCGTATCGGCGACCAGTGTGGTACGGGCTTTGCTATGAAGAATTCGCGCAGTTGATCTCGCGCCCGGCGGTAACACTATCAGTGAACGTCGGGCGGGGGGAAAGCAAAGAATCCGGTGATGGATGTTCGCCAATGACCGCTACGGGCTTAGCGAACGTGAAAGGGCTACAGCCCGTTCGGCCGATGGTGAGAAGTGAGTTGTCCATGATGTGGATTGTCTCCTACTAGACTCATAGCGAAGGTTCTGCGTCGGTTGACCCTAAAAAAAGCCAACACGGGTCAGCAACGCCTCAAAAGGGTGCGACGGAACTCAAGCTCCGACACAACAAGAGCAAAACTGGAGGTTTGAATGAAGATGTTGAAATCCACCCTGGCCATCGTGACTGCTGCAGCAGTACTCGGTGTCAGCGGGTTCGCTCAGGCGGGTGCAACCCTGGATGCCGTGCAGAAGAAAGGTTTCGTGCAGTGTGGCGTGAGCGACGGTCTGCCGGGTTTCTCGGTACCGGATTCGACCGGCAAGATCCTCGGGATCGACGCTGACGTCTGCCGTGCTGTGGCCGCAGCGGTTTTCGGCGACGCGACCAAGGTCAAATTCAGTCAGTTGAATGCCAAAGAGCGCTTCACCGCGCTGCAATCGGGCGAGATCGACATCCTGTCGCGCAACACCACCATGACCAGTTCGCGTGACGCGGGCATGGGCCTGAAATTCCCCGGCTTCATCACTTACTACGACGGCGTGGGCTTCCTGGCCAACAGCAAGATGGGCGTGAAAAGTGCCAAGGAACTGGACGGTGCAACCATCTGCATCCAGGCCGGTACCACCACCGAGCTGAACGTGTCCGACTACTTCCGCGCCAATGGCCTGAAGTACACCCCGATCACTTTCGACACCTCCGATGAAAGTGCCAAGTCGCTGGAATCCGGTCGTTGCGACGTACTGACCTCGGACAAATCGCAACTGTTCGCTCAGCGCAGCAAACTGGCTACGCCGAAGGACTACGTGGTTCTGCCGGAAACCATTTCCAAAGAACCGCTGGGCCCAGTCGTGCGTAACGGCGATGACGAGTGGCTGGCGATCGTGCGCTGGGTCGGCTATGCGCTGCTCAACGCTGAAGAAGCCGGCGTGACGTCGAAAAACGTACTGGAAGAAGCCAAGTCGACCAAGAACCCGGACGTTGCACGTCTGCTGGGCGGCGACGGTGAGTACGGCAAGGATCTGAAACTGCCGAAGGACTGGGTGGTGAAAATCGTTTCCCAAGTCGGTAACTACGGCGAAATCTTCGAGAAAAACCTCGGCAAGAGCACTCCGCTGGAAATCGACCGTGGCCTGAACGCGCTGTGGAACAACGGCGGCATTCAGTACGCACCACCAGTGCGCTAATGGTTCTATCACCCGGCGGGCCAACCGCCGGGTGATGTTCTGTTCCATTTCTTTCGGGGCACTTCATGCAAAATTCAATCGGCGCACCAAAGCAGAGGTTCAGCCTCAGCGATCCACGAGTGCGTGCGTGGCTATTCCAGATCATCACCATTGTCGCGGTGGTCTCGATGGGCTGGTATCTGTTCGATAACACTCAGACCAACCTGCAACACCGGGGCATCACCTCCGGCTTCGACTTTCTGGAGCGCAGCGCCGGGTTCGGCATCGCTCAACACCTGATCGACTACACCGAATCGGACAGCTATGCCCGGGTATTCGTGATCGGTCTGCTCAACACCTTGCTGGTGACGTTCATCGGCGTGATCCTGGCAACCTTGCTCGGTTTCATCATCGGTGTGGCACGTCTCTCGCCGAACTGGATCATCAGCAAACTGGCGACCGTGTATGTGGAAGTTTTCCGCAACATTCCGCCGCTGCTGCAAATCCTGTTCTGGTACTTCGCGGTGTTCCTGACCATGCCGGGGCCGCGCAACAGTCACAACTTCGGCGACACCTTTTTCGTCAGCAGCCGTGGCCTGAACATGCCGGGCGCGCTGGCGGCGGACGGTTTCTGGGCGTTCGTGATCAGCGTCGTGGTAGCTATCGTCGCCATCGTGCTGATGAACCGCTGGGCGACCAGGCGTTTTGAAGAAACCGGTGTCCCGTTTCACAAATTCTGGGTTGGCCTGGCCATCCTCGTAGTGATTCCGGCGCTGTGCGCACTGATCTTCGGCGCGCCGCTGCACTGGGAAATGCCGCAGCTCAAAGGCTTCAACTTCGTGGGCGGCTGGGTGCTGATCCCGGAACTGCTGGCATTGACTCTGGCCCTGACTGTTTATACCGCGGCGTTCATCGCCGAGATCGTACGGTCCGGGATCAAGTCGGTCAGCCACGGCCAGACCGAAGCGGCGCGTTCGCTGGGACTGCGCAACGGCCCGACCTTGCGCAAGGTGATCATTCCGCAAGCCCTGCGCGTGATCATTCCACCGCTGACCAGCCAATACCTGAACCTGGCGAAGAACTCCTCGCTGGCGGCCGGTATCGGTTATCCGGAAATGGTTTCGCTGTTCGCCGGCACCGTGCTCAACCAGACCGGTCAGGCGATCGAAGTGATTGCCATCACCATGAGCGTGTACCTGGCGATCAGTATCAGCATTTCCCTGCTGATGAACTGGTACAACAAGCGCATTGCGCTGATCGAGCGGTAAGGAAAAGCGCATGAGTACTCATACTTTCAAACCCGACATGCCCCCACCGAGCAGCAGCATCGGCGTGGTGGCGTGGATGCGCGCGAACATGTTCTCCAGCTGGCTCAACACGCTGCTGACGCTGTTCGCGTTCTACCTGATTTACCTGATCGTGCCGCCGATTCTCAGCTGGGCGATCATCGACGCCAACTGGGTCGGCACCACCCGCGCCGACTGCACCAAGGAGGGCGCCTGCTGGGTGTTCATTCAGCAGCGTTTCGGCCAGTTCATGTACGGCTACTACCCGGCCGATCTGCGCTGGCGCGTTGACCTGACCGTGTGGCTGGCGGTGATTGGCGTCGCGCCGTTGTTCATCAAGCGCGTCGCGCACAAAGCGGTGTACGGGCTGAGCTTTCTGGTGATCTACCCGATCGTGGCCTGGTGTCTGCTGCACGGCGGTGTGTTCGGTCTGACTCAGGTGGCGACCAGCCAGTGGGGCGGCCTGATGCTGACCCTGGTGATCGCCACTGTCGGTATCGCCGGCGCATTGCCGCTGGGCATCGTCCTGGCCCTCGGTCGCCGTTCGAACATGCCGGCGATCCGCGTGGTCTGCGTGACCTTCATCGAGTTCTGGCGCGGCGTGCCGTTGATCACCGTGCTGTTCATGTCCTCGGTGATGCTGCCGCTGTTCCTGCCCGAAGGCATGAACTTCGACAAGCTGCTGCGAGCGCTGATCGGCGTGATCCTGTTCCAGTCGGCGTACGTCGCCGAAGTGGTGCGCGGCGGGCTGCAAGCGATCCCCAAAGGTCAATACGAAGCAGCGGCGGCGATGGGCCTGGGCTACTGGCGTTCGATGGGCCTGGTGATTCTGCCGCAAGCCCTGAAGATGGTTATTCCCGGCATCGTCAACACCTTCATTGCGCTGTTCAAGGACACCAGTCTGGTGATCATCATCGGCCTGTTTGACCTGCTCAACAGCGTCAAGCAAGCCGCTGCCGATCCGAAATGGCTGGGCATGGCCACCGAAGGCTACGTGTTCGCCGCCCTGGTGTTCTGGATTTTCTGTTTTGGTATGTCGCGCTATTCCATGCATCTGGAACGCAAGCTCGACACTGGCCACAAGCGCTAAGTCGCTACCTAATTTGGGAAGTTCTGTAATGAGCGAAGCAATCAAAAAGCCTGTGAGCCCTGAAGGCATTATTCAGATGCAGGGCGTGAACAAGTGGTACGGCCAGTTCCACGTACTGAAAGACATCAATCTCAACGTCAAACAGGGCGAGCGTATCGTGCTGTGCGGCCCGTCGGGCTCCGGCAAATCCACCACCATCCGCTGCCTGAATCGTCTGGAAGAACACCAGCAGGGCCGCATCGTGGTTGACGGTGTCGAGCTGACCAATGACCTCAAGCAGATCGAGGCGATCCGCCGTGAAGTCGGCATGGTGTTCCAGCACTTCAACCTGTTCCCGCACCTGACCATCCTGCAGAACTGCACCCTGGCGCCGATGTGGGTGCGCAAGATGCCCAAGCGCAAGGCCGAGGAAATCGCCATGCATTACCTGGAACGCGTACGCATTCCGGAGCAGGCGCACAAGTTTCCGGGGCAACTGTCCGGCGGTCAGCAACAGCGTGTGGCGATTGCCCGTGCGCTGTGCATGAAACCGAAAATCATGCTGTTCGATGAGCCGACTTCGGCGCTTGATCCCGAGATGGTGAAAGAGGTTCTCGACACCATGATCGGTCTGGCGGAAGACGGCATGACCATGCTCTGCGTAACCCACGAAATGGGTTTCGCGCGGACCGTGGCCAACCGCGTGATCTTCATGGACAAGGGCGAGATCGTTGAACAGGCAGCGCCGAACGACTTCTTCGATAACCCGCAGAATGAGCGTACAAAGCTGTTCCTGAGTCAGATTCTGCATTGATCGGATGCAGGCAATGAAATAAACCCGGACTCAGTTCCGGGTTTATTTTTGGCTGGAGATCAGGAGGCTAAAACAGGTTCCGATTCGGGGTGGCGAGCTGCCATCAGTTGCGTGAGTTCGCTACCTTCATTGAGCCCTTGTATTTCAGCGAGCAAATGCGGATGACGATCCAGAAGCCTCATTAGTGTGAATAACGGCTGAGGTGGAGGAAGCTCTCCCCGCTCGTAGCGCGAAAATGCATTATGTCCACCTCCCGATAACAACTTCACTGCGTTTCGTTGCGTGAGGTGCAGCTTGCGGCGAATTCGCTTCATCTCGCCTCCTATTATCCTGAAAGAGTCCTCAAGCAGCCGGTCGCCAGCGTCCACATAGCGCTCAGCGCTGTCGGTGCCATCGTCAAAGATGATTTCACCGCAAACCCTGCACTCCCAGCCGGCAATATCATGCACGAGCCGCGAAAACTGTTTGTAATTCACTGTGAGACTGCGACCTTGAAAATGACTCATTCCGTCGTCGGTACCACAGCTCACGCATTGTCTTTCATTCATATGTTTTTCTCCTTGAAGGAGATTACCGGGGGCCCACCGCCGGGGCAGTAAGTCACTTTGATGTAAATCTCCAAGTCACGAAACGTTGTGTGGTAGACGTCGTGCCAGTTGCGATGGTTGGCGTAGGACGTCATGGATTTGTAAAGCATTCGACGTTCGAGCGAACAGATCACTTGCGTCATTAATTGATGCGACATGCCCATATCCTTGGCGGTTTCGAGCGCCTGCCTTGTGAAGGCGGCTTTGCCTCGTCTAACAACTTCCGTCTTGACTACGGTCAAGTCGTAATGAGGGGTGTTCTTCTCCATAAGCAATCTTGCACCTGTCCCTGAAATTACCCTTAAAGGGTAATTTTGACTAATCGAAAATCCCGCTCCTTTTCTCTCCATCTGACCCTAGGCGGTTGCCGTCCTACACGAAGCTGACTAACATGTCAGAAAATTCATCCGATGATTGGATGAAAAGGCGAATCCCATGTCAGACATTTCTCCACTTATTAAGCGATCCTTGGTCGATCAGGCCCTGGATCAGCTACGCCAGCGCATCACCGATGGCATATGGGCTGTCGGTCAGCGCTTGCCGACCGAGCCTGAGCTCAGCTCAGAGCTGGGCATCAGCCGTAACACCGTGCGCGAAGCCATGCGTGTATTGGCGTTCTCTGGATTGATCGAGATCCGTCAGGGCGACGGCAGTTATCTGCGGGCGGTGGTCGATCCGATGGACACGCTCAAGGCACTGTCGCGCTGCTCGCTGGATCATGCGCGGGAAACCCGGCACATCCTCGAAGTCGAGGCCATCGGTCTGGCTGCATTGCGCCGCACTGATGAAGATCTGGTGGCGTTGCGTGAGGCGCTCGGTACCAGCGGTTGTCACTACCACGGCGATCTCGACACCTACGTCGCGTGTGATCTGGTGTTTCACCAGGGACTGGTGGACGCCGCGCACAACCCGGCGCTCAGTGAGTTGTACCGCTATTTCTCCAGCATCGTCGGCGCGCAGTTGCGCCAGACCTTGAACATCGTCCCGCGTCGCCAAGAAGTGTTCGATCTGCACATCGAGTTGCTAGATGCGGTCGAACAGCGCGATCCGGAACGGGCAAAAGCCTTATCCAGGCAGTTGATCAATGAACCTTGAAACCGAGAAAACCATGCCCCGCAGTGAGATATCCACAGCCCCCAAACGCACCGCAGAGCTGGAAGAGCTGCTGATCGACGCCGAGGCCGACGACGAGCAAGTGCAGCAAAGTCATCCGCTGGTGCGCCGGCCATGGCTATTGCTGCTGGGTCTTATCCTGGTCGCGTTGAACCTGCGCCCGGCGCTGTCGAGCATGGCGCCGCTGCTCACTGACGTGTCGAAAAGCCTGGGTTTGTCGGCTGCACACGCCGGCCTGCTGACGACTTTGCCGGTGCTGTGCCTTGGTCTGTTCGCGCCGATGGCGCCGATTCTGGCGCGGCGTTTTGGCGCCGAACGCGTTGTACTGGGGATTGTTCTGACGCTGGCTGGCGGGATTATCCTGCGCAGCAATTTCGGAGAAATCGGCCTGTTTGCGGGCAGCGTGTTGGGCGGCGCGAGTATCGGCATCATCGGCGTATTGCTGCCGGGTATCGTCAAACGCGATTTCGCCAAACACGCCGGCACCATGACTGGCGTGTACACCATGGCCCTGTGTCTCGGTGCGGCGATGGCGGCGGGTTCGACCGTGCCGTTAAGCGAACACTTCGACCACAGCTGGGCTGTAGGCCTGGGTTTCTGGGTGATTCCGGCGCTGGTTGCGGCGGTGTTCTGGTTGCCGCAAGTCGGGCAGAAACATGGCGCGCACAATGTGGCTTATCGAGTGCGCGGTCTGTTGCGTGATCCGCTGGCCTGGCAAGTCACGCTGTACATGGGCCTGCAATCGTCGCTGGCCTACATCGTATTCGGCTGGTTGCCTTCGATCCTGATTGGTCGCGGGCTGACACCGACCCAAGCGGGACTGGTGTTGTCCTGTTCGGTGATCGTTCAGCTCGCCAGCTCACTGGCAGCACCCTGGCTGGCGACGCGTGGCAAGGATCAGCGTCTGGCCATCGTGGTGGTGATGGCGATGACGCTCGGCGGTCTGTTCGGTTGCCTGTACGCACCGATTGAAGGCCTGTGGGGCTGGGCGATTCTGCTCGGGTTGGGGCAGGGCGGTGCGTTCAGTCTGGCGTTGACGTTGATCGTGCTGCGCTCGCGTGATGCGCATGTCGCGGCCAATCTGTCGAGCATGGCGCAGGGCTTCGGCTACACCCTGGCGTCGATGGGGCCGTTCGCGGTCGGCATCGTGCACGACTGGACTGGCGGCTGGAATGCCGTGGGCTGGATTTTCGGCATCATCGGTCTTGGTGCGATCATTGCCGGACTCGGTGCCGGGCGCTCGCTGTACGTGCAGGTCGAAAGCGAGAAGATCTGAAGCATCCGCACTGTCGGTATTCGGAGCGCGAATGCCGATAGTGTTTCCCGCGTTTGCAGACTATCGTGCTGGCAATCGTCTGCCATCATTTTGCAACCAAAGGTAGTTTGCCCATGAGTGAAGCCCACAGCGCCCTGATCACCCGCTTCTACGAGGCGTTCCAGCGTCTCGACGCCGAAGGGATGGCTGCCTGCTACAGCGACGATGTAGTGTTCAGCGACCCGGCTTTCGGTGAACTGCGCGGGCGCGATGCCGGCGATATGTGGCGCATGCTCACCACCCGCGCCAGGGATTTCTCCCTGACCTTCGACAACGTCCGCGCCGATGAGCGCACTGGCGGCGCGCATTGGGTGGCGACCTACCTGTTCAGCCAGACCGGCAACACGGTGGTCAATGATATCCAGGCGCGCTTCGTGTTTCGCGACGGCAAGATCTGCGAGCACCACGACCACTTCGATCTGTGGCGCTGGTCGCGTCAGGCGTTGGGTTTCAAAGGGCTGCTATTGGGCTGGACGCCAGTAGTGCACAACGCGGTGCGCGCTCAGGCGCTGAAAGGCCTGAAGGCTTTTCAGGCCAGTCGCTGATAAGATCGCGGCCTGTTTCCTCCACGCCTTGATCCTCAAGTGACCAGCCTCAGCGAAAATCCTCTCGAAGCCGACAAACCTGTGAGCAAATCCTGGTTCGTCTACCTCGTACGCGCGGCCAACGGCTCGCTGTACTGCGGGATCAGCGATGATCCCGTGCGCCGCTTTGCCAAACATCAGAGCGGCAAGGGCGCGCGGTTTTTCCTGTCGAGTCCGGCGATGGCGTTGGTGTATACCGAGTTGTGCCGGGACAAGAGCGATGCGTTGCGTCAGGAAAGGTTGATCAAGAAGCTCAGGAAGAGTGCCAAGGAATGCTTGGTGGCTTCCTATCAGTCGAGGTAGACCTCGCTGTTCTACGAGGCAGTGGCTACAAAATTGATGGCAAAAAAAACCGCCTTGCGGGGCGGTTTTTTCCGTAAGCATCGGTTTGCGGCCGAGCTTGGTGCATCTCACTGAATACACTGGCGTGGACGAAGCTTATTCGCCTTTTCGGCGCCGGGCAAGCCTTCAAGCAATCATTCCAGAGAATGCTTTTCTGGTTCGATTTGTTTAAAAGCCAGTTCAAGAATCTGATTACTATTCGTCCGCTCGCATGACAGTGCAGTCACTGAGGCCAAGTCGATTGGCGAACCGATCTCACGCCCTCTGACACGGAGTTGCACCCGTGCCGGAATGATGGCTCGGAGGGATCACAATCGGCCGCCTCACTGAATACGCTGGCGTGTATTCCAAAGGCGTACATGGTCCGGTAAGCACGCTGGAGGTTTGGCCACCGACTGGAGGCCAAAACGTATGAAGCTTTTGCTGCGTACTCTGAGCCTCGTATGGAGATCGTTTAAAGCGTTCCGCTTTTACGAGTTCCTGCGAGATCACTTTGATGACCTGACGTAAGGTTTATCGGTGTGAGAACAACCGCCCCGGTTTCGGCCGAGGCGGTTTTTTAGCTCGGTAAATCTTGAGCACCTTATCAATCTGACTGATAGGTTCCCATCAGCCAGATCTGTAGGCTGCTATCTAAATGCGCGTTAAGCTGCAGACTCACTTTTTGTGCGGCGGAGCCGAGCATGTCCGAGTTGATTCTGCATCATTACCCGACCTCTCCATTCGCCGAAAAGGCCCGTCTACTGTTGGGTTTCAAAGGCTTGTCCTGGCGTTCGGTGCACATCTCGCCGGTGATGCCCAAGCCTGACTTGACCGCGCTGACCGGTGGTTACCGCAAGACACCGGTGTTGCAGATTGGCGCTGACATCTATTGCGACACCGCATTGATCGCCCGGCGTCTGGAGCAGGAAAAAGCCTCGCCGGCGTTCTTCCCGCAGGGGCAGGAAATGATCACCGCGAGTTTCGCGACGTGGGCTGATTCGGTGGTGTTTCAGCATGCGGTGAGCCTGGTGTTCCAACCGGAATCGGTGGCGGTGCGTTTCGGCAAGCTGCCGCCGGAAGCGATCAAGGCGTTCATCGCTGATCGTGCCGCGCTGTTCTCGGGTGGCAGCGCGACGCGCCTGTCTGCCGAGCAGGCCAAGCATCAATGGCCAACGATCATGGCGCGACTGGAGCAGCAGTTGCAGCGCGAGCAGGGCGACTTCCTGTTTGGTGAGCCGTCGATTGCCGATTTCGCTTTGGCACATCCGATGTGGTTCTTGAAGGCGACGCACGTGACGGCGCCGTTTGTTGATGATTATCCAGCTGTGGCGGCGTGGTTCGGCCGGGTGCAGGGTTTCGGCCATGGCGCGGCGAGTGAGATGACTGCTGATGCCGCGCTGGAGGTTGCGCGTAATGCGCCACCAGCGGCTTTGCCGGATGAGCAGTTCGTTGATCCGAACGGCTTTGTTGCGGGGCAGCAGGTAGTGATCGCGGCGACTGATTACGGTGTTGATCCGGTTGCCGGGGAGTTGTTGTTCGCTGGGCGTGAGGAATTGATCCTGCGCCGCGAAGACGAACGTGGCGGAGTGGTGCATGTGCACTTCCCGCGTTTCGGTTTCCGCATCGAAAAACACTGAGCAAACTGAATGAGGGAGCCAATTGGCTCCCTCATTCATTTCAGCGCAGCCAGAATCTCATCCGGGTCAAACCCGCGAATCAACGTTCCATTCACGTCGATCAACGGAATCCCGCGTCCGCCCAACGCTTCATACGCCTCGCGCGCCTCGGCGTCCTTCTCGATGTCGAATTCCTTGTAGGCAATCCCCTTGGCATCGAGAAAACGCTTGGTCTGCTTGCAGTAGCCGCACCAGTCGGTGGTGTACAGCACGACGTCAGCGTTGGCGCGGACTTGCTCCGAAACCATCTGCGACGGATTGAACACCCGCTCGATCTTGCCCCAGTTCTGATAGACCACGACCACGATCAGTACCAGCAGAACTTTTTTCAGCACATTGCCGAGCATCAGTTACGACGCTTCAGCTGATCGGTGAGCGAGGTCGGCAGGCCCTTGATGATCAGAGTGCCGGCTTCTTCGTCGTACTCGATCTTCGAGCCCAGCAGGTGCGCTTCAAAGCTTATCGACAGGCCTTCGGCGCGGCCGGTAAAGCGGCGGAACTGGTTAAGGGTGCGTTTGTCGGCCGGGATTTCTGGCGACAAGCCGTAATCCTTGTTGCGGATATGGTCGAAGAAGGCTTTCGGGCGTTCTTCGTCGATCAGCTCCGAGAGTTCTTCCAGGCCCATAGGTTCGCCAAGTTTGGCCTGGCTGCTGGCGTAATCGACCAGTGTCTTGGTTTTTTCGCGTGCGGATTCTTCCGGCAGATCTTCGCTCTCGACGAAATCGCTGAAGGCCTTGAGCAGGGTGCGGGTCTCGCCCGGGCCGTCGACGCCTTCCTGGCAGCCGATGAAGTCGCGGAAGTACTCCGAAACCTTTTTGCCGTTCTTGCCTTTGATGAACGAGATGTATTGCTTGGATTGCTTGTTGTTCTGCCACTCGGACACATTGATTCGCGCCGCAAGGTGCAATTGGCCGAGGTCGAGATGCCGCGATGGCGTCACGTCGAGCTGATCGGTTACCGCCACGCCTTCGCTGTGGTGCAGCAGCGCAATTGCGAGGTAATCAGTCATACCCTGCTGATAGTGGGCGAACAGCACGTGGCCACCGACCGACAGGTTGGATTCTTCCATCAGTTTCTGCAGGTGCTCCACTGCCACGCGGCTGAACGCTGTGAAGTCCTGACCACCTTCAAGGTATTCCTTCAGCCAGCCGCTGAACGGAAACGCGCCGGACTCCGGATGAAACAGGCCCCAGGCTTTGCCCTGTTTGGCGTTATAGCTCTCGTTGAGGTCGGCGAGCATGTTCTCGATGGCCGCGGACTCGGCCAGTTCGGAGTCACGAGCGTGCAGAACTGCGGGCGTGCCGTCGGGTTTTTTGTCGATCAAATGGACGATGCAATGACGGATCGGCATGGGCTTCTCGGCTGGTGAATGGGAGGAGGGCAGGCTCCCCCGAAAAAGCGCTCAGTGTACCGCAACCACTGGATTTGGCGCGGGCTGAGGGGCAAATCCGGGTCACTCGGCAGCCCTTATGCATTTATTTAACGATTTAGCGCAATAAACCTGACCATTTGGGTAGCTAGAGGCGGATATTTCCTTGTCGCTGTGCTAGTTTTGCCCGGTCTTACGCGAAGTCACTGCGTTAAGCGTGCATTCAGCATTTGTCAGGTCGAACCAAACCCTGATTTCGGTATCTATAACCCGACTCGTCGCGGTTATCGCCGAGGGTGCCAGATCCAGAAGATCGGGCTCGATGGCTGACACTGCACTCTGCAATCCATATGAATTTGATAGGGAAGGAACACTACATGGCTCTTACTAAAGACCAACTGATCGCCGACATCGCTGAAGCTATCGACGCGCCGAAAACCACCGCGCGTGCCGCTCTGGACCAACTGGGCCAAATCGTTGCCGATCAGCTGGAAAACGGCCACGAAATCACCCTGCCAGGCATCGGCAAGCTGAAAGTGACCGAGCGTCCTGCCCGCACCGGCCGTAACCCTTCGACTGGCGCTGCCATCGAAATCGCTGCCAAGAAAGTGATCAAGCTGGTTGTGGCCAAAGGCCTGACCGACGCTGTGAACAAGTAAGACGCAGCAATAAAAAACCGTGCACCGGAGTGATCCGGGCACGGTTTTTTTGTGCCTGCTGATTTTATAAACCCGAAGCAGCGAATGATCGCGGCTTCGGGCTTGGAACAACTCAGCCCTTGCGAACCCAGCGGTCGCGACGCCAGATCTGCTGTTCGGATTTGGTCTGGAAGGTCCAGGCGACGAAGCGGCTTTGCTTCTGGCCCTGGGACATTTCCACAACCTGGCTTTCCAGAACACCGGCCTTCTTCAGCGCCGTTTCGATCGCAGGCAGGTTCGAAGCTTTCGACACCAGTGTGCTGAACCACAGCACCTTGTGCTGGAAGTTCGCGCTCTCGGCGATCAGTTGCGTCACGAAACGTGCTTCCCCACCTTCACACCACAGTTCAGCCGACTGGCCACCGAAGTTCAGCACCGGCAACTTGCGTTGCGGGTCGGCGCGGCCGAGTGCGCGCCATTTGCGCTCGCTGCCCTTGGTCGCTTCGTCCATCGAAGCGTGGAACGGCGGATTACACATGGTCAGGTCGAAACGCTCGCCCGGCTCCAGCAGGCCGATCAGGATGTGCTTGCGGTTCTCTTGCAGGCGCAGCTGGATGACCTTGTTCAGGTCGTTGGACTGAACGATAGCTTTGGCGGCGGCCACGGCGGTCGGATCGATTTCCGAGCCAAGGAAGTGCCAGCGATATTCGCTGTTACCAATCAGCGGATACACGCAGTTGGCGCCCATGCCGATATCCAGCACGTTGACGATTGCACCGCGCGGGACAACGCCGTCGTTAACGTTGGCCAGCATGTCAGCCAGGAAGTGCACGTAGTCGGCACGGCCCGGGACCGGTGGGCAGAGGTAATCGGCGGGAATATCCCAATGCTGGATGCCATAGAACGACTTGAGCAGCGCCCGGTTGAACACGCGCACCGCATCCGGGCTGGCGAAGTCGATGCTTTCCTTGCCGTACGGATTGATGATCACGAACTTCGCCAGTTCCGGCGTGGTTTTGATCAGCGCCTGGAAGTCGTAACGACCTTGATGGCGATTACGTGGGTGCAGGCTGGCCTCTTTACGCGGCTCCACGGGCTTGGCCGGGGTGGCGGAATCAGGCTTCTTGCGCGCGGGGCGAGGTGTGCGGGGGGCGTTCATGGGCGTGGTCGATTCGGGTATGGCTGAAATTGGCGGCCATTGTCCCACATCTGAACCGTGGCCGAGCAAACGAGTGCAAATCACTTGCGCGGCAAGTTTTTTATTCCGAATAAGTCTTGAATACCTGTCATATATGTCAGTTGGAGCAAGCATCATCATTGGGTTTACTGGGAGGGCAAATCTTATTTAACTTAAAGTGTTTTCTGGAGTGATATTCATGAGCGAGTTGCCTCCCGCCAAGTTTTTAGATGCTAACCTGCACAACTATATCAATTGCGCGACTATCCCCAGTCCTGTGGAAGGCATTCGAGTACAGGTCGAGTTGCCAGAAAATGTGATGGCAGGTGCCCTCATTACTCTGACTTCTCAGGCCTGCCAAGGACTCGATGGCACAAATCCTATTGCGGGAACGGATGCGGAGTTCACCGTAAAGGTAACGTCACCAATTACGTTCGCGGACTTCAACATTTCTCCATATTCGACCACAATCAAACCGATCGGTGAGTTTGGTTCATTGCTTGAGAGTTGGACCATTACGCAACCCGACGGCAGTATCGTCCAATCCCCACCGTCGCTCGTAAAAGTTGCTATTGGGGTGCCGGGTGGCGGAACGTGTCCGGAGTGATGCAACCGATATAAAAAAGGGAGGCCGTTGCGGGCCTCCCTTTTTCATTGCGGTTTGCCGTTACAGGCTGGCAATCCGCGCGTGTTGCTCGGCCAGCTTGCCCAGAGCCTGTTCGGCTTCGGCCAGTTTGGCGCGTTCCTTGTCGATGACTTCGGCCGGGGCCTTGTCAACGAAACCGGCGTTGGACAGCTTGCCGCCAACGCGCTGGACTTCACCCTGCAGACGCAGGATTTCCTTGTCCAGACGGGCCAGCTCGGCCGCCTTGTCGATCAGACCGGCCATTGGCACCAGCACTTCCATTTCGCCCACCAGCGCGGTGGCGGACAGTGGAGCTTCTTCGCCGGCCGCCAGCACTGTGATCGATTCCAGACGCGCGAGCTTCTTCAGCAGCGCTTCGTTCTCGGTCAACCGACGCTGATCTTCAGCGCTGACGTTTTTCAGATAGATCGGCAACGGCTTGCCCGGGCCGATGTTCATCTCGCCACGAATGTTGCGCGTGCCGAGCATCAGTTCCTTGAGCCACTCGATGTCGCTCTCGGCTGCCGGATCAATGCGCTCTTCGTTGGCCACTGGCCAAGGCTGGAGCATGATCGTCTTGCCCTGAATACCGGCCAGCGGCGCGATGCGTTGCCAGATTTCTTCAGTGATGAACGGCATGAACGGATGCGCCAGGCGCAGCGCCACTTCCAGTACGCGAACCAGTGTGCGGCGGGTGCCACGCTGGCGCTCGACCGGGGCGTTTTCGTCCCACAGCACTGGCTTGGACAGTTCGAGGTACCAGTCGCAGTACTGGTTCCAGATGAACTCGTACAAGGCTTGCGCCGCGAGGTCGAAACGGAACTGATCCAGTTGGCGGGTCACTTCGGCTTCGGTGCGTTGCAGCTGCGAGATGATCCAGCGATCCGCCAGCGACAGCTCGTAGGCTTCGCCGTTCTGGCCGCAGTCTTCGCCCTTGTCCAGAACGTAACGCGCGGCGTTCCAGATCTTGTTGCAGAAGTTGCGATAGCCTTCGACGCGGCCCATGTCGAACTTGATGTCGCGACCGGTGGACGCCAGCGAGCAGAAGGTGAAGCGCAGGGCGTCGGTGCCGTAGCTGGCGATGCCGTCGGCGAACTCGTCGCGGGTCTGCTTCTCGATCTTCTTCGCCAGTTTCGGCTGCATCAGGCCGGAAGTGCGTTTCTGCACAAGGTCTTCCAGCTCGATGCCGTCGATGATGTCCAGCGGGTCAAGGACGTTGCCCTTGGACTTGGACATCTTCTGGCCTTGGCCATCACGCACCAGACCGTGCACGTAGACAGTCTTGAACGGAACTTGCGGCGTGCCGTCTTCATTCTTCACCAGGTGCATGGTCATCATGATCATCCGGGCAACCCAGAAGAAGATGATGTCGAAACCGGTGACCAGCACGTCGGTGGAGTGGAATTTCTTCAGGAATTCGGTCTTTTCCGGCCAGCCGAGGGTGGAGAAGGTCCACAGACCCGAACTGAACCAAGTGTCGAGAACGTCGTTGTCCTGTTGCAGCGTCACGTCGGCGCCGAGGTTGTGCTTGGCACGGACTTCCGCTTCGTCGCGACCGACGTAGACCTTGCCCGATTCGTCGTACCAGGCCGGAATCCGGTGGCCCCACCACAGCTGACGGCTGATGCACCAATCCTGGATGTCACGCATCCACGAGAAATACATGTTTTCGTACTGTTTCGGCACGAACTGGATACGACCGTCTTCAACGGCTGCAATCGCAGGCTCAGCCAAAGGCTTGGTGGACACGTACCACTGGTCGGTCAGCCACGGTTCGATCACAGTGCCGGAACGGTCGCCTTTCGGCACCTTCATGTTGTGATCGTCGATGCTCACCAGCAGGCCGGAGGCGTCGAACGCGGCAACGATCTGCTTGCGTGCTTCGAAACGCTCAAGACCAACATATTCAGCCGGGATCTTGCCGTCGATGCTTTCGTTCAGCGTGCCGTCGAGGTTGAACACCTGACAGGCCTGCAGCACGTGCGCGTTCTTGTCGAAGATGTTCATCAGCGGCAGGTTGTGGCGCTTGCCGACTTCGTAGTCGTTGAAATCGTGGGCCGGGGTGATTTTCACGCAACCGGTGCCGAATTCAGGGTCGCAGTAATCGTCGGCGATGATCGGGATGCGGCGACCGACCAGCGGCAGCTCGACAAACTTGCCGATCAGGGCTTTGTAACGCTCGTCGTTCGGGTTCACCGCGACGGCGGAGTCGCCGAGCATGGTTTCCGGACGCGTGGTCGCGACGATCAGGAAGTCGTTGCCCTCAGCGGTTTTCGCACCATCGGCCAGCGGGTATTTGAGGTTCCACAGGAAACCTTTCTCGTCGTGGTTTTCCACTTCGAGGTCGGAAATCGCCGTGTGCAGCTTGGTGTCCCAGTTGACCAGACGCTTGCCGCGATAGATCAGACCGTCTTCGTGCAGGCGCACGAACGCTTCTTTCACCGCTTCCGAAAGGCCGTCGTCCATGGTGAAGCGCTCGCGGCTCCAGTCTACGGACGAGCCGAGGCGGCGGATCTGCCGGCTGATGTTGCCGCCGGATTCATCTTTCCATTCCCAGATTTTCTCGAGGAATTTTTCGCGACCGAGGTCGTGGCGGCTCTGGCCTTTGGCTTCGAGTTGACGCTCGACCAGCATCTGCGTGGCGATACCGGCGTGGTCGGTACCCGGCTGCCACAGGGTATTGCGACCCTGCATGCGGCGGAAACGGATCAGGGCGTCCATGATCGCGTTGTTGAAACCGTGACCCATGTGCAGGCTGCCGGTGACGTTCGGCGGCGGGATCATGATGGTGTAGGAGTCGCCCGCGCCTTGCGGGGCGAAGTAGTTCTCGGACTCCCAGGTGTTGTACCAGGAAGTTTCAATGGCGTGCGGCTGGTAGGTCTTATCCATGCGCGGCGGGACCCTATTGGCATTTATTCAGGAAAAGCCGGGAAGTATAGCGGGGCATGGGGCCGAGGGCGAGCGGGGGAGGACTGGCTGGAGACTAATGTTTGGAGTAAACCTTTGTGGCGAGGGGATTTATCCCCGTTGGGCTGCGAAGCGGCCCCAGAGATCTGTCAGACAAACCCAGTGCACAGGTTTTACGACTGCTCCGCAGCCGAACGGGGATAAATCCCCTCGCCACAAAAGCCCCCAAATGGCCGGATTATTCGTATTGGCTTAGCAGGCGTTCCATCCGCGCATCGAGGCGGCGTTTGATTTCGGTTTCGATATGCGGAGCGAAATCGTCGATTACGTCTTGCATGATCAGTTGCGCAGCGGCGCGCAATTCGCTGTCCAGATGCAGCAGGGCGTCCGGGCCTTTAACTACGGGCGCGGCCGTTGCAGGGGTTGGTGCAGGAGTCGGCTCGACGGCTGGCGCTTGCGCGCTTACCGAATCGAACAACATAGGAATCTGCTCCTGCTCGCCATCCTCGACCGTGTCGGTCAGCAGCGGTGGTTGCAGGTTGTCATCGCCGAGCAACTGACGGATCGATTCGAGATCGTCCAGCAGGTGTGCGGACTTTTGCTGCGGTTTCGGAGTGTCCATTGGAATGCTCAGAGTCGCTGTAAACGGTGGTCTTGCAGAGGATAGCCCTGTTCCCGGTAGAAACGGAAACTGTCCCGGGCCGCCGCGCGGATCGCCGGGTCTTCCACCACCACTTCCGCCACACGGGCGAATTTGCTGGCGAAGGCCGGGACTTTCAAGTCGAGATTGACCAGCAAGTCTGCGTGCTGGCCGCAGTCCTCGCCCAATCCCAGCACAATCAGGCCGTCCGGTTCGCTTTCGGCAGGGCCGTGCGGTACGAAGGTTTCGCCCTTGAACGTCCACAGGCGCGCATCGAGCTCATCACGCTGAGCCGCATCGCTGCAATGCAGGTAGATGCGATGGCCCATGCGCCAGGCTTTCTCGGTGAGCTTGCAGGCAAAGTCCAGGCGTGCCGAAGGATCGGCGCTGGGCAGGATGTAAAAGTCGACTTTGGTCATTGCGGTTCCTGAGCTGCAAGCGGCGCTTCTATATAGAAACGCCGCCCGCAGTCATCGGTGTCAGGCTTTGGCGCGATCCAGCAGGTATTGGGTCAGCAGTGGCACCGGACGGCCAGTGGCGCCCTTGTCCTTGCCGCCGCTGGTCCATGCGGTGCCCGCGATGTCCAGGTGCGCCCAGTTGAGGTTCTTGGTGAAGCGCGACAGGAAGCATGCAGCGGTGATGGTGCCGGCCTTCGGCCCGCCGATGTTGGCGATGTCGGCAAACGGGCTGTCCAGCTGTTCTTGATACTCATCGAACAGCGGCAGTTGCCAGGCGCGGTCGTCAGCAGTTTTGCCAGCGCTGAGCAGTTGCTCGATCAGTTCGTCGTTGTTACCCAGCAGGCCCGACGTGTGGGCGCCCAGCGCAACCACGCAAGCGCCGGTCAGGGTGGCGATGTCGATCACTGCCTGCGGCTTGAAACGCTCGGAGTAGGTCAGGGCGTCGCACAGCACCAGACGGCCTTCGGCGTCGGTGTTGAGGATTTCCACGGTCTGGCCGCTCATGGTGGTGACGATGTCGCCCGGACGGGTCGCATTGCCGCTCGGCATGTTTTCCGCGCAAGCGAGGATGCACACCAGATTGATCGGCAGTTTCAGCTCAAGTACGGCACGCAGAGTACCGAACACGCTGGCTGCGCCGCCCATGTCGTATTTCATTTCGTCCATGCCGGCGCCCGGTTTCAGGCTGATGCCGCCGGTGTCGAAAGTGATGCCTTTGCCAACCAGCGCGTATGGCTTCTCGGATTTCTTGCCACCGTTGTATTGCATGACAATCAGGCGTGGCGGCTGTTCGCTGCCCTGGCCGACGGCGTAGAACGAACCCATGCCCAGTGATTTGATCTTCTTCTCGTCGAGGACTTCGACTTTCAGATCCTTGAATTCTTTACCCAGGTTCTTGGCTTGCTCGCCAAGGAACGTCGGATGGCAGATGTTCGGCGGCAGGTTGCCCAGATCACGGGTGAAGGCCATGCCGTTGGCGATTGCAGTGGCGTGGGTCACGGCTCGCTGGACTTCGGCCTGAGCGGCTTTGATGGTCAGCAGGGTGATTTTTTTCAGCGCGCGCGGTTCGGCTTTCTGGCTTTTGAACTGGTCGAACGTGTATTCGCCGTCGACCAGCGTTTCGGCCAGCAGACGGGTTTTGCCGTAGCTGTCGCGATTTTTAACAATGATTTCATCGAGTGCCAGAACTGCATCGCTGCCATTCAGGCCCTTCAGGGTGTTGAGGATGCCGGCGATGATTTTGCGGAATGGGCGGTCGCCGAGTTCTTCATCTTTACCTGCACCGACCAGCAAAACGCGCTCGGCCTTGAGGTTCGGCAGGCTGTGCAGCAGCAGGCTCTGACCGACCTTGCCGGCCAGATCGCCACGCTTGAGCACGGCGCTGATGGCGCCACCGCTCATTTCGTCGACCAGTCTGGCGGCGGCGCCGAGCTTGCGGCCTTCGCCGACGGCAACTACCAGGGTGGCGGTTTTCAACGTTTCTGGGCTAACGCTTTTTACAACCAGTTCCATGTCCGGATCCCTAATGAATGGTCAACACAGGCGTTCTGCGATGTGCGCAGCCGCCTGCTTATAGATAGAAGAAGCGCAGGTCAGTGCCCGCGACAGACGCGGCAGTTTGAACCTCGCTCACCGCGCCTGACAACCCTCGGTTGTACGATCTGCAAACCGATTGCACGCTTGGATGAGTGTGCGCAGTGACAGGCGACCCCAATCACAGGATAATGCCGCATCTTTTTTCGGCGGCTCTGCGTTGCGGGCCGGCTGATATGTTTGCTTGTTTGGCCGCCTTAGCCTGACAACCCTGGAGTGTCTGGTTTGATCGTCTTCCGTTATCTTTCCCGCGAAGTCCTGTTGACCCTGAGCGCCGTGAGCGCCGTGTTGTTGGTCATCATCATGAGCGGTCGCTTCATCAAATACCTGGCGCAGGCCGCTGCCGGCCAGCTCGATCCGGGCTCGCTGTTCCTGATCATGGGCTTTCGTCTGCCGGGTTTCCTGCAACTGATCCTGCCGCTGGGCCTATTTCTCGGGATCCTGCTGGCGTACGGCCGGTTGTACCTGGAAAGTGAAATGACCGTGCTCTCGGCCACCGGCATGAGCCAGCAGCGTCTGTTTCGCATGACCCTGTTTCCGGCGACCCTGGTCGCACTGGTCGTTGCCTGGCTGAGTCTGAGCCTGGCCCCGCAAGGCGCCAATCAGTTCCAGTTGCTGCTGAACAAGCAGGACGCGCTGACCGAATTCGATACGCTTGAGCCGGGCCGCTTCCAGGCACTGCGCGACGGTACGCGGGTGACTTACACCGAAACGCTGAGTGACGACCGGGTGAATCTCGGTGGTGTGTTCATCTCGCAGAAGAACCTCGGTGCCAACGAAAAAGATCGCGGGATTTCCGTACTGGTGGCCGAAAAGGGTCGTCAGGAGATCCATTCCGACGGTAACCGCTACCTGATCCTCGACAACGGCTACCGCTACGACGGCAGCCCGGGCCAGGCCAATTATCGCGCGATCCATTACGAAACCTATGGCGTGCTGCTGCCCAAGCCAGACGTCAGCGAAGAAGTCACCGACCGCGATGCGATGCCGACTTCGTCGCTGATTGGCAGTGATGACATTCGCTCGAAAACCGAGCTGCAATGGCGCCTGTCGCTGCCGCTGCTGGTATTTATCGTGACCCTGATGGCGGTGCCGCTCTCGCGAGTCAACCCGCGTCAAGGGCGTTTCCTCAAGTTGCTGCCGGCGATTCTTCTTTATATGGCTTACCTGACCATCCTGATTGCCGCTCGCGGCGCACTCGAGAAGGGCAAGATCCCACCGGCCCTTGGCTTGTGGTGGGTGCATGCGATCTTCCTGGCCATCGGTATCGCCCTGCTGTACTGGGAACCTCTAAGGCTGAAGATGGCAAGTCGCCGCAGCGCTGCGCTGGAGGTGGCCCGTGGTTAAACTCGACCGCTACATCGGCAGCAGTGTTTTCATCGCAATTATTGCGGTGCTGGCGATCATTCTTGGTTTGGCGACCCTGTTCGCGTTCATCGACGAGATGGGCGACGTCAGCGAAACCTACACCTTGGTCGACGTGCTGAGCTTCGTGCTGTTGACCGCACCACGGCGCATGTACGACATGCTGCCGATGGCCGCGCTGATCGGTTGCCTGATCGGCCTCGGCAGTCTGGCCAGCAGCAGCGAACTGACCGTGATGCGTGCGGCCGGTGTATCCATCGGGCGCATCGTCTGGGCGGTAATGAAGCCGATGCTGGTGTTGATGCTGGCTGGCGTGCTGATCGGCGAATACGTTGCGCCGGCCACTGAAAGCATGGCCCAGGCCAATCGCTCGCTGGCTCAGGGCAGCGGCGATGCGCAAAGTGCCAAGCACGGCATGTGGCACCGCCAGGGCGAGGAGTTCATTCACATCAACTCGGTACAGCCGAACGGTCGTCTGTATGGTGTGACCCGCTATCACTTCGACAAAGAGCGTCATCTGCTCAGTTCGAGCTTCGCCAAACGCGCCGAGTTCGATACCGATCACTGGCAGCTGTCCGACGTCACGACGACGGTGTTCCATGAGCGCAGCACCGAAGTGGTCAACGCGCCGGTCGAGCGTTGGGACGTGGCGCTCAGCCCGCAACTGCTGAGCACCGTGGTCATGGCGCCGGAGTCGCTGTCGATCACCGGTTTGTGGGGCTACATCCACTATCTGTCCGAGCAGGGCCTGAGCAACGGTCGCTACTGGCTGGCGTTTTGGGTCAAGGTGTTGCAGCCGCTGGTGACCGCCGCTCTGGTACTGATGGCGATCTCGTTCATCTTCGGTCCCCTGCGTTCGGTGACCCTTGGTCAGCGCGTGTTCACTGGTGTGCTGGTAGGTTTTACCTTCCGCATCGTCCAGGATTTGCTCGGCCCATCCAGCCTGGTGTTCGGTTTCTCGCCGCTGTTCGCGGTGCTGGTGCCGGCGGCTGTCTGTGCGCTGGCGGGTGTCTGGCTATTGCGCCGAGCCGGTTGATGAACAAGGTTTCACCACAGTTGTAGCCAATGAAAACGCCCCGGTCGACAGATCGGGGCGTTTTTGCATGCAATCCGGGTGACAGGCGAACGTGACGCTTGCGCCGTGTATCAGGTACAATTCCCGGCTATTTTTCGGCGGGCCTTGCCTGCAGCCTTTTTGAGTGTTGATCCGTGAGTGATTTGAGTCATATCCGCAATTTCTCCATCATCGCCCACATTGACCATGGCAAGTCGACGCTGGCCGATCGCTTCATCCAGATGTGCGGCGGCCTGGCTGAGCGCGAAATGGAAGCCCAGGTACTGGATTCCATGGATCTGGAGCGTGAACGCGGGATCACCATCAAGGCCCACAGCGTCACCCTGTATTACACGGCCAAAGACGGCATCAAGTATCAGCTGAACTTCATTGACACCCCGGGCCACGTTGACTTCACCTACGAAGTCAGCCGTTCCCTGGCGGCCTGTGAAGGTGCGCTGCTGGTGGTCGACGCTGGTCAAGGCGTTGAAGCCCAGTCCGTGGCCAACTGCTACACCGCCATCGAGCAAGGCCTCGAGGTCATGCCGGTGCTGAACAAGATCGACCTGCCACAGGCCGATCCGGATCGCGTCAAGGACGAGATCGAGAAGATCATCGGCATCGACGCCACCGACGCCGTCACTTGCAGCGCCAAAACCGGCCTGGGTGTCGACGAAGTGCTTGAGCGTCTGGTGCACACCATTCCTGCGCCGACCGGCAACATCGAAGATCCGCTGCAAGCGTTGATCATCGACTCCTGGTTCGACAACTACCTGGGTGTTGTTTCCCTGGTGCGTGTGCGCCACGGCCGAGTGAAGAAGGGTGACAAGATTCTGGTGAAATCCACCGGCAAGATCCATCTGGTCGACAGCGTGGGTGTATTCAACCCGAAACACACTGCCACAGTTGACCTGAAAGCCGGCGAAGTGGGCTTCATCATTGCCAGCATCAAGGACATTCACGGTGCACCGGTCGGTGACACCCTGACCCTGAGTTCGACCCCGGACGTTGAAGTGCTGCCCGGCTTCAAACGCATCCAGCCACAGGTTTACGCCGGTCTGTTCCCGGTCAGCTCCGACGACTTCGAGGATTTCCGCGAAGCGTTGCAGAAGCTCACCCTGAACGACTCGTCGCTGCAGTACACCCCGGAAAGCTCCGACGCCCTGGGCTTCGGCTTCCGTTGCGGCTTCCTCGGCATGCTGCACATGGAAATCATCCAGGAGCGCCTCGAGCGCGAGTACGACCTGGACCTGATCACCACGGCGCCAACAGTAATCTTCGAATTGCTGCTGAAAACCGGTGAAACGATTTACGTTGATAACCCGTCGAAGCTTCCGGACATCTCATCTGTCGAGGACATGCGCGAACCGATCGTGCGGGCCAACATCCTGGTTCCGCAAGAGCACTTGGGCAACGTTATCACCCTGTGCATCGAGAAACGCGGTGTGCAGCACGACATGCTGTTTCTCGGCAATCAGGTGCAGGTCACTTACGATATTCCGATGAACGAAGTGGTCCTGGACTTCTTCGACCGTCTGAAGTCCACCAGTCGCGGCTATGCTTCGCTGGACTATCATTTCGATCGTTATCAGTCGGCTAATCTGGTGAAACTGGATGTGCTGATCAACGGTGACAAGGTCGACGCCCTGGCGTTGATCGTGCACAAGGATAACGCGCACTACAAAGGTCGCCAGTTGACCGAGAAGATGAAAGAACTGATTCCTCGTCAGATGTTCGACGTAGCGATCCAGGCCGCCATCGGCGGGCAGATCATTGCGCGAACTTCGGTCAAGGCACTCAGAAAGAACGTATTGGCCAAGTGCTACGGCGGTGATGTAAGCCGTAAGAAAAAGCTGCTTGAAAAGCAGAAGGCCGGTAAAAAACGCATGAAACAGGTCGGCAACGTGGAAATTCCACAAGAAGCCTTCCTCGCCGTGCTCAGGTTGGATAGTTAGGTCCTATGTCACTAAATTTCCCGCTGTTGCTGGTCATCGCCGTGTTCGTCTGCGGCCTGTTGGCGTTGCTCGATCTGTTGATCCTGGCACCGCGTCGGCGTTCGGCGATTGCCTCTTATCAGGGCAGCGTCAGCCAGCCTGATGTGGTGGTGGTCGAGAAGCTGAACAAGGAACCGCTGCTGGTCGAATACGGCAAGTCGTTCTTTCCGGTGCTGTTCATCGTGTTGGTATTGCGTTCGTTTCTGGTGGAGCCGTTCCAGATTCCGTCGGGTTCGATGAAACCGACCCTGGACGTTGGCGACTTCATCTTGGTGAACAAGTTTTCTTACGGGATCCGCCTGCCGGTGATCGACAAGAAAATCATCGAAGTCGGTGATCCGCAGCGCGGCGATGTGATGGTGTTCCGCTATCCGAGCGACCCGAACGTCAACTACATCAAGCGTGTGGTCGGCCTGCCGGGCGACACGATTCGCTACACTGCTGACAAGCATTTGTTCGTCAACGGTCAGTCGATTGCCGAGCAACTGGTTGGCTCCGAGCCGGGCACGCTGGGCAGCGCAGAGCTCTATAAGGAAAAACTTGGCGAAGCCGAGCACCTGATCCGCAAGGAAATGAGCCGTTATCGCGCTACCCCGGACCGTTCTTGGACCGTGCCCGCCGGGCACTACTTCATGATGGGCGACAACCGCGACAACTCGAACGACAGTCGTTACTGGGATGACCCGAACATTCCCAAGGATCTGTTGGGCATGGTTCCCGACCAGAATATCGTCGGCAAGGCCTTCGCGGTCTGGATGAGCTGGCCGGAACCGAAACTCAGCCACCTGCCGAATTTCTCGCGGGTCGGCCTGATCAAGTAATCACACACGGCGCTGTTGAACACAGCGCCGAATGCATTTCTGGCGTCGACATAATCGGCTCCAAGGCATGAAGCCACGATATTCAGGACATTATTTTTGAACACAGCGTTAATTGTCCCAAGGCTGCGCCGTATCCCGGCGATGGCGGTGGAATCCAGCCACGAACTCAGCGTGGGTAAACCGTGAGCGTTTCTCTAAGCCGTCTCGAGCGCCAGCTCGGTTACACCTTCAAGGATCAGGAACTGATGGTCCTGGCCCTTACGCATCGCAGCTTTGCCGGACGCAACAACGAGCGTCTGGAATTCCTCGGCGATGCGATTCTCAACTTTGTCGCCGGTGAAGCCTTGTTCGACCGCTTCCCGCTGGCCCGCGAAGGCCAGTTGTCGCGATTGCGTGCGCGCCTGGTGAAAGGTGAGACGTTGGCTGTACTGGCTCGCGGTTTCGATCTGGGCGAGTACCTGCGTCTGGGTTCCGGCGAATTGAAAAGCGGTGGTTTCCGTCGCGAATCGATTCTGGCCGATGCCCTCGAAGCGTTGATCGGTGCAATCTATCTCGACGCTGGCATGGACATGGCGCGTGAACGCGTTCTGGCCTGGCTGGCCGGCGAATTTGAAGGCCTGACGCTGGTCGATACCAACAAGGATCCGAAAACCCGTTTGCAGGAATTTCTGCAATCGCGCGGTTGCGACCTGCCACGTTACGAAGTGGTGGATATCCAGGGCGAGCCGCACTGCCGTACGTTCTTCGTCGAGTGCGAAGTTGTCCTATTGAATGAAAAAAGCCGAGGTCAGGGTGTGAGTCGTCGTATTGCCGAACAGGTAGCGGCCGCCGCAGCACTGATTGCCCTGGGTGTGGAGAATGGCAATGACTGATACAAACGCAACTCGCTGTGGCTATGTTGCCATCGTCGGCCGTCCCAACGTGGGCAAGTCCACGCTGCTGAACCATATCCTTGGTCAGAAGCTCGCGATCACTTCGCGCAAGCCGCAGACCACTCGCCACAACATGCTCGGGATCAAGACCGAAGGTGATGTGCAAGCGATCTACGTCGACACCCCGGGCATGCACAAGGGTGGCGAAAAGGCGCTCAACCGTTACATGAACAAGACTGCTTCGGCGGCGTTGAAAGACGTCGACGTGGTGATCTTCGTGGTCGACCGCACCAAGTGGACCGATGAAGACCAGATGGTCCTGGAGCGCGTGCAGTACGTGACCGGCCCGCTGATCGTCGCGCTGAACAAGACCGACCGCATCGAAGACAAAGCCGAGCTGATGCCGCACTTGTCGTGGTTGCAGGAACAGCTGCCGAACGCGCAGATCATTCCGATTTCGGCGCAGCACGGGCACAACCTCGACGCGCTGGAAAAGGTCATCGCCGACCACCTGCCGGAAAACGATCACTTCTTCCCGGAAGACCAGATCACCGACCGCAGCAGCCGTTTCCTCGCCGCCGAACTGGTACGCGAGAAAATCATGCGTCAGTTGGGCGCCGAGCTGCCGTACCAGATCACCGTGGAAATCGAAGAGTTCAAGCAGCAGGGCAAGACGCTGCACATCCACGCGCTGATCCTGGTTGAGCGTGACGGCCAGAAGAAAATCATCATTGGCGACAAGGGCGAGCGCATCAAACGCATCGGCACCGAAGCGCGCAAGGACATGGAGCTGCTGTTCGACTCCAAGATCATGCTCAACCTGTGGGTCAAGGTGAAGGGCGGCTGGTCCGATGACGAGCGCGCACTGCGTTCGCTGGGTTACGGCGACCTGTAAACCTCGGTTTCACTGTGGGGGCGGGCTTCTGTGGCGAGGGAGCTTGCTCCCGCTCGGCTGCGGAGCAGTCGTAAAGTCAGGCAGCGCGGTATGTCTGACCGATTTCTATCGCTGATCTTAGGGCTGCTTCGCAACCCAGCGGGAGCAAGCTCCCTCGCCACAATGGATTGGTTCCTGCAGAAACATCTCCTAGAGATTCGGACTACCGATGTCCTCAACCCCACCTCCCGCGCAGCCTGCATACGTTCTGCACAGTCGCGCCTACCGCGAAACCAGCGCCTTGGTGGATTTCCTCACGCCGCAAGGTCGGCTGCGGGCGGTGCTGCGCAGTGCGCGGGGCAAGGCCGGGACGATGGCGCGGCCGTTCGTGCCGCTGGAAGTCGAATTTCGTGGCAAGGGTGAATTGAAGAATGTCGGGCGCATGGAAGGGGTCGGCACGCCGACCTGGCTGGTCGGTGAGGCATTGTTCAGCGGTTTGTATCTCAACGAACTGCTGATCCGCCTGCTGCCGGCTGAGGATCCGTTGCCGTCGGTGTTCGATCACTACGCTGCGACATTACTGGCCTTGGCCGAAGGTCGGCCGCTGGAGCCGCTGCTGCGTTCCTTCGAGTGGCGTCTGCTGGATGACCTCGGATATGGCTTCTCGCTGAACACCGATATTCACGGCGAACTCGTCGCTGCGGACGGTCTCTATCGCTTACAAGTCGACGCCGGACTTGAGCGAGTCTACCTGTTGCAGCCGGGCCTGTTCAACGGCACAGAACTGCTGGCCATGGCCGAGGCCGACTGGTCGGCCCCCGGCGCACTGTCCGCCGCCAAGCGCTTGATGCGTCAGGCATTGGCCGTTCACCTGGGCGGTCGTCCGCTCGTCAGTCGCGAGCTGTTTCGCAAGCCCTGATCTCACCGTATGCTGTGCGCCGAATCTCTCAATTCAGGAGCGCATCCGTGACCACCAGCAATCGCATTCTTCTTGGCGTGAACATCGACCACGTCGCCACCCTGCGTCAGGCCCGTGGCACGCGCTATCCGGATCCGGTCAAGGCTGCGCTGGACGCGGAAGAGGCGGGCGCCGATGGCATCACCGTGCATCTGCGTGAAGATCGCCGCCACATCCAGGAGCGCGATGTGTTGCTGCTCAAGGATGTACTGCAAACCCGTATGAACTTCGAAATGGGCGTCACCGAAGAAATGATGGCGTTCGCCGAGCGTATCCGTCCGGCGCACATCTGCCTGGTGCCTGAAACCCGTCAGGAACTGACGACTGAAGGTGGTCTGGATGTAGCGGGGCAGGAAGAGCGAATCAGGGCGGCAGTCGAGCGCTTGTCGAAGATCGGCAGCGAAGTGTCGCTGTTCATCGATGCTGACGAGCGTCAGATTGCCGCGTCGAAACGCGTTGGTGCGCCGGCCATCGAGCTGCACACCGGGCGTTACGCCGATGCTGAAACGCCGACCGAAGTGGCTGAAGAATTGAAGCGTGTGGCGGACGGTGTGGCGTTTGGTCTGGCTCAGGGTTTGATCGTTAACGCTGGCCACGGTTTGCACTATCACAACGTTGAAGCCGTGGCGGCGATCAAGGGTATCAACGAATTGAACATTGGCCATGCGCTGGTGGCGCATGCGTTGTTTGTGGGCTTCAAGTCTGCTGTTGCTGAAATGAAAGCGTTGATTCTGGCTGCCGCGTTGAAAGGCTGATATCGGCGGCGCTTCCATCGCGGGCAAGCCACGCTCCCACAGGTTCGGTGATCACTGTGGGAGCGTGGCTTGCCCGCGATGGCGTCCTGTGAGACAGCGAAAATCAGAGCGGGGCGGGTTCTTGGGCGGGCTTGGACTTGTCGATCGCCGGTACGTGCAAGTTGCCCTCGGCCACTTGATCGCCTTCAAGCTGCGGCTGGGTCACCCAGGTCAGGATGTCGTAGTAGCGACGGATGTTCGCTACGAAATGTACCGGCTCGCCGCCCCGGGCGTAGCCATAGCGGGTTTTGCTGTACCACTGCTTCTGCGACAGACGTGGGAGCATTTTCTTCACGTCCAGCCACTTGTCCGGATTCAAGCCTTCCTTGGTCGCCAGTTTGCGCGCGTCATCCAGATGACCGCTGCCGACGTTGTAGGCTGCTAGCGCGAACCACGTGCGATCCGGTTCCTGAATCGAATCGTCGAGCTGATCCTTCATATAAGCCAGGTACTTCGCACCGCCCATGATGCTCTGCTTCGGATCGAGGCGGTTCGACACGCCCATCGCCTGCGCGGTGTTCTGGGTGAGCATCATCAGACCGCGCACGCCGGTCTTCGACGTGACTGCCGGTTGCCACAGTGATTCCTGATAGCCGATAGCGGCGAGCAGACGCCAATCGACTTTCTCTTTCTTGGCGTAGGCTTTGAAGTGCTGTTCGTACTTGGGCAGGCGCTGCTGCAAATGTTGGGCGAAGGTGGTGGCGCCCATATAGCCGAGGACATCGACGTGACCGTAGTAACGGTCTTTCAGGCGTTGCAGGGTGCCGTTCTTCTGCACCTTGTCCAGATAGCTGTTGATCTCGTTGAGCAGGCTGTTGTCTTCGCCGGGGCCGACTGCCCAGCTCTGACTGCGCGCGTCGCCAAGGTCGAAGGCCACGCGGATATTGGTGAAGTACACCTGATTCATTGCCACTTCGTTGGAGTCGACCAGCGTCAGGTCGATCTGTCCTTCATCAACCATGCGCAGCAGATCAACTACTTCAACCGCGTCAGACTCTTCGTATTCGATCGCCGGATTTTTCAGTTTCAGCTCGGCCAGTTGCTCGGCGTGGGTACTGCCCTTGAGCACCATGATCTTCTTGCCGACCAGATCGCCTGCATCGGTCGGGCGTGATTGACCGTTGCGGTAGATGATCTGTGGGGTGACTTCAAGGTAGGAGTGGGAAAACCGTACCTGCTGTTTGCGCTGCTCGCTGCTGACCAGTCCGGCGGCGGCCAGTACCGGGCCGTTGGGTTTGCCGATCTGGTTGAACAGGTCGTCGAGGTTGTCTGCAGTTTCGATCTTCAGCTCGACCCCCAAATCGTCGGCGAAGCGCTTCACCAGCTCGTATTCGAAGCCGGTTTCGCCGCTGCGATCCTGAAAGTAGGTGGCGGGGCTGTTTCGGGTAATGACCCGCAGCACGCCATCCTCCTTTACGCGCTCAAGTGTGTTGGGTTTATCAACACAGCCACTGAGCATCAGGAAGAGTCCGGTAGCGATCAGCCATTTGGCGTACCGCGGACGCAAAGCCGTTGGGGAAAACATGTGCGCAGTATACGCAAAGGACAACGGGCGCCATATCTCGACAGCGCAGGGCAGGTCTGCTAGCGATCACAAAACCGGCAAAAACCCCGCGTAAATGGGCCTTCAGGGCGTTTTGTTACAACAAAAATAAGCCGCCCGCATACGCTCGATAAATCTGACCCGCGAGGCAGAAACACAGATCGACATCCGAGTGCAACCGTGCGTAGCGTTTCGGGTGATGTTGAGGGCGGTTTAGGCTAGAATGCACGGCCTCAAAGCACACCCCTTCCCGAGGCTGTCCCGAAGATGTTGATCCTGCGCGGCGCTCCTGCCCTTTCTGCCTTTCGCCACAGCAAACTCCTTGAGCAACTGAGCCAGAAGGTTTCGGCTGTCAGCGGCTTGTATGCTGAATTCGCCCACTTCGCCGAAGTCACCGGCGTCCTGACCGGCGACGAACAGCAGGTGCTTGCGCGCCTTCTGAAGTACGGTCCAAGTGTTCCGGTTCAAGAGCCGACCGGCCGCCTGTTCCTGGTGTTGCCGCGTTTCGGCACCATCTCGCCGTGGTCGAGCAAGGCCAGCGACATCGCTCGCAACTGCGGCCTGAGCAAGATCCAGCGTCTCGAGCGCGGTATCGCGTTCTACGTTGCCGGTCAGTTCAGCGACGCCGAAGCCCAGCAGATTGCCGATGTATTGCATGACCGCATGACGCAAATCGTCCTCGGCAACCTTGAGCAGGCTGCCGGCCTGTTCAGCCACGCCGAGCCGAAGCCGCTGACCGCGATCGACATCCTCGGCGGCGGTCGCGCCGCGCTGGAGAAAGCCAACACCGAGCTGGGTCTGGCTTTGGCTGAAGACGAGATCGACTATTTGATCAACGCCTTCACCGGTCTCAAGCGCAATCCGCACGACATCGAACTGATGATGTTCGCCCAGGCCAACTCCGAGCACTGCCGTCACAAGATCTTCAACGCCAGTTGGGACATCGACGGCCAGAGCCAGGAAAAAAGCCTGTTCGGCATGATCAAGAACACCTACGTCATGCACAGCGAAGGCGTTCTGTCGGCTTATAAGGACAACGCTTCGGTGATCGTCGGCAACGTTGCCGGCCGCTTCTTCCCGAATCCTGAAACCCGCCAGTACGGCGCGGTGCAGGAGCCGGTGCACATCCTGATGAAGGTTGAAACCCACAACCACCCGACCGCGATTGCCCCGTTCCCGGGTGCAGCCACCGGTTCCGGCGGCGAGATTCGTGACGAAGGTGCAACCGGTCGCGGCGCCAAGCCGAAGGCCGGCCTGACCGGTTTCACCGTATCCAACCTGCAAATTCCGGGCTTCGAACAGCCGTGGGAAGTGCCGTACGGCAAGCCTGAGCGCATCGTTACCGCGCTGGACATCATGATCGAAGGCCCGCTCGGCGGCGCTGCGTTCAACAACGAATTCGGGCGTCCGGCCCTGACCGGCTACTTCCGTACCTTCGAACAGTCGATCAGCACCCCGCACGGTGACGAAGTTCGCGGTTACCACAAGCCGATCATGTTGGCCGGCGGCATGGGCAACATCCGTGAAGAACACGTCAAGAAAGGCGAGATCGTTGTCGGCTCCAAGCTGATTGTACTTGGCGGACCGGCGATGCTGATCGGTCTGGGTGGCGGTGCTGCCTCGTCGATGGCCACCGGCACCAGCTCGGCGGATCTGGACTTCGCCTCCGTTCAGCGTGAAAACCCTGAGATGGAGCGTCGCTGCCAGGAAGTTATCGACCGCTGCTGGCAGTTGGGCGACAAGAACCCGATCAGCTTCATCCACGACGTGGGGGCGGGCGGTCTGTCCAACGCCTTCCCGGAACTGGTCAACGACGGCGACCGCGGTGGCCGTTTCGAACTGCGCAACATTCCAAACGACGAGCCGGGCATGGCCCCGCACGAAATCTGGAGCAACGAATCCCAGGAACGTTATGTTCTGGCCGTCGGTCCTGAAGACTTCGAGCGCTTCCAGGCGATCTGCGAACGTGAGCGTTGCCCGTTTGCCGTAGTCGGCGAGGCCACTGCCGAGCCGCAACTGACTGTCACCGACAGCCACTTCGGCAACGACCCGGTGGACATGCCGCTGGAAGTATTGCTGGGCAAGGCGCCGCGCATGCACCGTTCGGTGGTTCGCGAAGCTGAGTTGGGCGATGATTTCGACCCTAGCACTCTCGACATCGGCGAATGCATCGAGCGCGTGCTGCATCACCCGGCCGTGGCCAGCAAAAGTTTCCTGATCACCATCGGCGACCGCACCATCACCGGCCTTGTGGCCCGTGACCAAATGGTCGGCCCGTGGCAGGTTCCGGTGGCAGACGTTGCCGTGACCGCTACCAGTTTCGACGTTTACACCGGTGAAGCCATGGCCATGGGCGAGCGTACTCCGCTGGCTCTGCTCGACGCTCCGGCGTCGGGCCGCATGGCCATTGGCGAAACCCTGACCAACATTGCCGCTTCGCGCATCAACAAGATCTCCGACATCAAACTGTCGGCGAACTGGATGTCCGCCGCCGGTCACCCGGGTGAAGACGCGCGTCTGTACGACACCGTCAAAGCGGTCGGCATGGAGCTGTGCCCGGAGCTGGGCATCACCATTCCGGTGGGCAAGGACTCGATGTCCATGGCCACACGCTGGAACGACGAAGGCGTCGACAAGACCGTGACTTCGCCGATGTCGCTGATCGTGACCGGTTTTGCGCCCGTGGCTGACATCCGTCAGACCCTGACGCCGGAACTGCGCATGGACAAGGGCACCACCGACCTGATTCTGATCGACCTCGGTCGTGGTCAGAACCGCATGGGCGCTTCGATTCTCGCTCAGGTGCACGGCAAGCTCGGTTCGCAAGCGCCGGATGTCGATGATGCCGAAGACCTCAAAGCCTTCTTCGCTGTGATCCAGGGCCTGAACGCCGACGGTCATCTGCTGGCTTACCACGACCGTTCCGACGGTGGTCTGTTGACCAGCACCGTGGAAATGGCTTTCGCCGGCCACTGCGGTCTGAGCCTGAACCTCGATGGTCTGGCCGAAACGTCTGCCGACATCGCCGCGATCCTGTTCAACGAAGAACTGGGCGCTGTGATTCAGGTTCGTCAGGACGCGACGCCGGATATCCTCGCGCAGTTCAGCGCGGCAGGTCTCGGCGACTGCGTATCGGTGATCGGTCAGCCGATGAACAACGGCCAGATCAACATTACCTTCAATGGCGACACCGTATTCGAAGGTCAGCGTCGTCTGCTGCAACGCACCTGGGCTGAAACCAGCTACCAGATCCAGCGTCTGCGTGACAACGTCGAGTGCGCCGAGCAAGAGTTCGACGTGCTGCTGGAAGAAGACAACCCGGGCCTGAGCGTCAAACTCAGCTTCGACGTCAACCAGGACATCGCCGCGCCTTACATCAAGAAAGGCATCCGCCCACAGGTTGCCGTGCTGCGTGAGCAGGGCGTCAACGGTCAGGTGGAAATGGCCGCAGCGTTCGACCGCGCCGGTTTCAACGCGATCGACGTGCACATGAGCGACATTCTCGCTGGCCGTGTCGACCTGAACGAGTTCAAAGGTCTGGTGGCGTGCGGCGGTTTCTCCTACGGCGACGTACTCGGTGCCGGTGAAGGCTGGGCCAAGTCGGCACTGTTCAACAGCCGTGCCCGTGACGCTTTCCAGGGTTTCTTCGAGCGTAACGACAGCTTCACCCTCGGCGTGTGCAACGGTTGCCAGATGATGTCCAACTTGCACGAACTGATCCCGGGCAGCGAGTTCTGGCCGCACTTCGTGCGTAACCGCTCCGAGCAGTTCGAAGCGCGCGTGGCGATGGTTCAGGTTCAGGAATCGAACTCGATCTTCCTGCAAGGCATGGCCGGTTCGCGTATGCCGATCGCTATCGCACACGGTGAAGGGCATGCCGAGTTCTCCAGCGAAGAAGCACTGCTGGAAGCCGATCTGTCCGGTTGCGTAGCGATGCGTTTCGTCGACAACCACGGCAAGGTCACCGAAAAGTACCCGGCTAACCCGAACGGCTCGCCGCGCGGGATCACCGGCCTGACCAGCCGCGACGGCCGCGTGACGATCATGATGCCGCACCCGGAGCGGGTGTTCCGCGCAGTGCAGAACTCGTGGCGTTCGGAAGACTGGAACGAAGACGCACCGTGGATGCGTATGTTCCGTAATGCTCGCGTCTGGGTGAACTAAGGCTCGTGTACAAGCTTGCCTTCTTTGTCCCTGACAGCCACGTGGAGACGGTGAAAACCGCCGTCTTCGCTGCTGGCGGTGGGCGCATCGGTGACTACGACAGCTGTGCCTGGCAGGTGCTGGGGCAAGGCCAATTTCGTGCGTTGGACGGGAGTCAGCCGTTTATCGGGGAAGTGGGTCAGGTTGAAGTGGTTGAAGAGTGGAAGGTTGAGCTTGTTGTGGCGGATGAGTTGATTGTGGCTGTTGTGGCTGCGTTGAGGCTTAGTCATCCGTATGAGACGCCGGCTTATGAAGTGTGGCGGCTGGAAGATATCTGATAGCCGCTTATTACAAGAAACCCGCAGATGAGTGATTGTCTGCGGGTTTTTTGTTGCCTGCGATTTGGCGGGCGACCTCATTTCACTGTGGGAGCTGGCTTGCCAGCGATGGCGCCCTGACAGGCGACCATGTTCTGGCTGACTGGGTGAATATCCGTTTTTTTGGGGGCTGCGGCTGGCGGTTTCGCCCTTACGGCGAGTCACTTTTGCAGACGCCCAAAAGTAACCAAAACGCTGTGCCCCAAGGTTCGGCCCGCTCGCTAAAGCTCGGGGTTCCTTCGCTCCGGGATCCATCCGGGGGCATCGCCTCCGGTTTGCTGCGCTGCACCTCCTCTCGATGTGTTCGACTGCGTCGAACGGCGCTGCGCGCCCACCCCCGGATGAATCCCGGAACGAAGCCTGCCGACGGGGCGCTGTAGATCAAGAGCTGCTGCCGAGCTAACGCTCATCCTGTTGAGTGGTGGTGGGGCAGAAGCTGGGGCGGATTTGGGTGTTTTTCAGAATTTGAATTCACCTCGATATTTCACGTCGGCGCTACCTGCACTCACATCAGATGGCGTGGCCTCGGTACTCGGAGGCTCACTATTCTCGCTTGCCGCCCAGATCACAGATCCCTGACGTAATCTTCAAGAAACTCTGTCCAACTGATCTTGCCGTCGGCGTTGGGATTCACTTCCTTCATCAGCGCCTTCAGGTCTTCTGGCGTGAGATAGGGCTCAAGGGCTTTCCTGAACTCACTTGTACTTAACGTGCCATCGCCGTTTGCGTCATAGCGTTTGAAGTCGTCTTTCGCGCGCTCAACTTGTGCAGCCGTCAATTTGCTTTCAAGTGATTTGGTTTTTGCTGACTTTCCCATGGCAACCTCGCTTTGCTTCATTTGAATGAAGAATCAGTAAGGCGACGGCTACGTTTGAAGTACGCCCTGTCAGGACGAAACTAAGGGCGGGTGGGTTTGCCGTCAACTGTCAGATCTGACAGTTGACGGCGATGCAAGATCAAGAACTGCTCCCAGGCTAACGCTTATCCTGTTCAGTGGGACAGCTTGCGCCTTGGGGGCGGTACACACATCAAACTGTGGGAGCTGGCTTGCCAGCGATAGCGGTCTGACAGCCGACCAATCTTTGACTGAATGCTCCCAATTCCAATTGTGGGAGCCAGCCTGCTGGCGATGAGGCCCGACCAGCCAACGATTATTTATACCCTCGCGCCCACCTCACCACGATTCACCAATGCCTCCAACGCGCCACTCAAACTCGGCGCTTTGTCGCCAACCAGCAAATGCCAAACTCCACCCTCAAGCTGACTGACACCCTGACAACCCAGCTCTTTCAACCGAGCCTCAGACAACCCTTTGCCATCGGCCAACTGCAAGCGAATCCGGCTCATGGCAATGCAATTCAGCTGCAGCACATTCCCGCCACCACCCAGCGCATTCAGCCATTGCTGTGCTTCTGTCGCTGCCACGGCGGCAGGCTTCGAAGCAGTTTCAACGACAGCAGCAACAGGCGCAGCCACCACCGCACGTCCCAGCGCCGGCATCGCCAGGCGAATCTCATCGGCAATGCTGTCCGCCAGCGGCCCGACCACCACCTGCAAACTCCCGCCCTTGCCCGGTCGCACCACAGCCATCGCGCCCAGCGCTTTCAGCTCTGCATCCGAAGCCTTGTTGCGATCTACCATTTCCAGCCGCAGCCGCGTGGTGCACGCGCCAACAGTCACGAGATTCTCAGCGCCACCCAATGCCTTGATATACGCCCCGGCGCGTTCGTTTTCAGCGAACACGACTTTCTCCGCAGTCGCTACATCCTCACGCCCCGGCGTTTTCAGATTGAAACGACGAATGCAGAAATCAAACACCACGTAGTAGATGACGGCGTAAGCCAGCCCGACCGGAATCACCAGCCAGCCATTGGTCGAGCGACCCCAACCCAGCACCATGTCGATGAAGCCACCGGAAAAGGTGAAGCCCAAATGGATGTTCAGTGCGTTGGTGATGGCCATCGACAACCCGGTCAGCAGCGCATGCAGCAGATACAGCAGCGGTGCGAGGAACATGAAGGCGAATTCGATTGGCTCGGTCACCCCGGTCAAGAACGAGGTCAACGCCATCGACAGGAAGATCCCGCCCATCACTTTGCGCCGTTCTGGCAGCGCGTTGCGATACATCGCCAGGCACGCGGCGGGCAGGCCGAAGATCATCATCGGGAACATGCCGGTCATGAACTGGCCGCCCTTCGGATCGCCGGCGAAGTAGCGCGACAGATCGCCCGTCACCAAAGCGCCGGTGGTCGGGTCGGTGAAGTTGCCGAACACGAACCACGCCATGTTGTTGAGGATGTGGTGCAGGCCGGTGACGATCAGCAGGCGGTTGAACACGCCGAACACGAACGCGCCGATGCTGCCGCTTTCCATCATCAGGGTGCCGAAGCTGTTGATGCCGTGCTGGATCGGCGGCCAGATGTAGCCGAACACTACGCCCAGACCCACCGCTGCGAATCCGGTGACAATCGGCACGAAACGCCGTCCACCGAAGAACGCCAGATACTCCGGTAGCTTGATGTCCTTGAAGCGGTTGTACAGCGCGCCGGCCATCAGGCCGCTGACGATCCCGGCGAGCATGCCCATGTTGATGCTCGCGTCGAGCACCTTGAGCGTCGAGATCATCACCAGATATCCGATGACCCCGGCCAGACCCGCCGTGCCGTTGTTGTCCTTGGCGAAACCGACGGCGATGCCGATGGCGAAGATCATCGCCAGATTGGCGAAGATCACCTGACCGGCGTCGTGGATGATCGCGATGTTCAGCAGGTCAGTGTCGCCCAGGCGCAACAGCAGGCCGGCGATGGGCAGGATCGCAATCGGCAGCATCAGCGCACGGCCGAGGCGTTGCAGGCCTTCGATAAAGAGTTGGTACATGGCGTGGGTCCTTGTTGTTTTTGTTAGCGCAGAGGCCAATGTTGATGACAGGCGTGACGCACCGCAGCGGCGCTGCTCAGCTTGAGCAAGTCGTGGCTGAGGCGCTGGCATTCGGCTTGGTGCAACTGGCGCACGCGATCCTTGATCTCGCCGATCTGCACCGGGCTCACCGACAGTTCACTGACGCCGAGGCCGATCAACACTGGCGTCGCCAGCGGATCCGAGGCTAATGCGCCACACACGCCAACCCAGCGCTTGTGAACCGCCGCGCCTGCGCAGGTCATGGCGATCAGGCGCAGCAACGCCGGGTGCAACGCATCGACGCGCGCGGCCAAACCGGCGTGGTCGCGATCCATCGCCAGGGTGTATTGCGACAGATCGTTGGTGCCAATCGACAGAAAGTCCGCGTGTTCGGCCAGTTGCTCGGCCTGCAACGCGGCGGCCGGCACTTCGATCATCACGCCGATTTCCGGGCGTTGGCTGATGCCCAGTTCAACGCACAACTGATCGACGCGCTGGCGGATGTGCAGCAGTTCGTCGACTTCAGTGACCATTGGCAACAGGATCCGGCAGCGCTGCAACGGGCTGACTTGCAGCAGCGCGCGCAGTTGCTGATCAAGAATTTCCGGACGCGCCTGAGCCAGACGAATCCCGCGCAGACCGAGTACCGGGTTGGCTTCGACCGGCAGCGGCAGGTAGTCGAGTTGCTTGTCGCCGCCGACGTCGATGGTGCGGATGATCACTGACTTGTCGCCCATCGCATCGAGCACGGCTTGATAAGCGGCGCGTTGCTCGTTTTCGTCGGGCGCGGTCTGGCGGTCGACAAACAGAAATTCGGTGCGCAGCAGGCCGACGCCATCGGCGCCATTGGCGAAGGCGTCCGCTGCTTCATGGCTGGAGGCGACATTCGCGACGACTTCGATGTGCACGCCGTTGCGCGTTTCTGCTGGCAGATGTGCTTGAGTCTGTTGTGCGGCGCGGCGTTGTTGCCGGTCGATTTGCGCTTGCTGGACTTCGGCAAGACGCTCGGCACTTGGGGCCAATTCGAGGCGTCCGCCATCGGCGTCGAGTACCACCGATTGGCCTTGTGCCTGATCGAGCAGCGACGAACCCAGAGCGACCATGCACGGCAGGCCTTTGCCGCGAGCGAGGATCGCCACATGCGAAGTCGCGCCACCCTCGGCCATGCACAACCCGGCGACGCCTTGCGCGCTGAGTTGCAGCAAATCCGACGGGGTCAGTTCGTGCGCTGCGACGATCGCGCCGGCCGGCACTTGGTAATGCCAGGCCTCGCCGAGCAGAGCGCGAAGTACGCGTTGCTTGAGGTCGCGCAGGTCGTTGGCGCGTTCGGCCAACAGTGCGCTGCCGGTGTTCAGCAGCACCTCGCATTGCACGTCGATGGATTGGCTCCAGGCGTGAGTCGCGGCGCTGCCCTGTTCGATGGACTGGAATGCGGCGTCGAGCAGTGCGGGGTCTTCCAGCAGTGCCAGATGCGCGGCGAAGATCGCTTCTTCGTCGGTGTTTCTGTGTTTCTGTGCCTGGTTCAGGGTTGCGTCGATATCGCTGCGCACTTGCTTCAGTGCGAGGTCGAGCGCTTGCTTTTGTTGCACCGGATCATTGCCACCGGCATCGCTCGGAAGTTTGATCGCGTGCAAGCGAAACAGCGGCCCGCCGACCAATCCCGGCGCGGCGCACACGCCGTGCAGCACACCCGCTTCGGCTGGACGTTTGTTCGTAGCGACACTGACCGGAGCATCGGCGTGATGATCGTCGGGGAGGGCGGTCGCCAGTGCCGAGAGCAACGCCTGCAAAGCCGCCTCGGCATCCGGCCCCTGACAGCTGACCTGCACTTCATCCTGTTCACCAATCGCCAGCCCCATCAAACCGATCAGGCTGGTGCACGGCGCGGATTTGCCGGCGAAGTGCAGTTGTGACTGGCTGCTGAAACCTTGTGCCGTCTGACGGATCAGCGCCGCCGGACGCGCATGCAGACCGCCGCGATGGGCGATTCGCACCTGTCCTTTCGCCTCTGGCCCATCCGATACGTCGGCATTTACTGATGTGTTTTCTCGCGACACGATGTGCAGTAATGGCTCGCCGACTTTCACGGTTTTCAAGGTGATCGGCCGCGCCTGAAAACGCTCGCCGTTAGTCAGTATCAACAAGCTGATCAGGCTTTTGCATTGCTGGCCGACCTTGTCCAGGTCATAGCGCAACAACGGCTGGCCATTGCTCACCCGCGCGCCTTCCTTGACCAGCACCGTGAACCCATCGCCCTGTAATTCGACGGTATCGAGGCCCAGATGCAGGAGAATTTCCGCGCCATTGTCGGCGCGTAGGGTCAGCGCATGGCCGGTGCGGGCGACGTGAATCACCACGCCAGCGCAGGGTGCATGCAGCGTGTCATTCAGCGGATCGATGGCAATACCGTCGCCCATCGCGCCACTGGCGAACACCGCGTCCGGGACTTTGCCCAGCGTCAGCACCGGGCCGCTGAGCGGGGCGCTGAGGGTCAGCTCTTTATTGTTGTTGTTTTGCATGGCTCGGTCTCATCAGGAAAACGGTGTGGTTCGGACTCAGTGCGTACGCGTGACTTTGCTCAGGTGCCGTGGCTGATCCGGGTCCATGCCACGGGCTACTGCGAGACCTGCGGCCATCACGTAGAAGCTCTGGATTGCCAGAATCGGATCAAGGGCCGGGTGTTCGGCACGAGTCAGCGTCAGGTCGCGTTCAAGTACGTCATCCGGTGCCGCTAGCAACACACGCGCGCCGCGTTGGCGCATCTCGGCCGCCAGACTGAGCAGACCCGCCTGCTCGGCACCGCGTGGCGCGAACACCAGCAGCGGGTAGTGCTCGTCGATCAGGGCCATCGGGCCGTGACGGACTTCGGCGCTGCTGAAGGCTTCGGCCTGGATTGCCGAGGTTTCCTTGAACTTCAATGCTGCTTCCTGAGCGATGGCGAAGCCGGCGCCACGCCCGATCACCATCAAGCGTTCGCAATCACGCAGCGCTTCAATCGCCACGCTCCAATCTTGTTGCGCCGCATCGCGCAGACCTTCAGGCAGTGCGTTATGCGCCTCCAGCAATTCGCTGTCCTCTTTCCAGTGCGCGATCAAACGGGCGCTGGCACTGAGGGTGGCGATGAAACTCTTGGTCGCGGCGACGCTGCTTTCAACACCTGCGAGCAGCGGCACGCTGAATTCGCACGCGGCTTCCAAGGGCGACGCGTCGGCGTTGACCATGGCGATGCTGAGCGCGCCACGCTTGCGCAGCAGACGCAGGCTGTTGACCAGATCCGGACTCTGCCCCGACTGCGAAAAGGCAAACACTGCCTGACCGCTGACCTTCAGCGGCGCCTGCTGCATGGTCACCACCGACATCGGCAACGATGCGACCGGCACACCAAGCTGTTGCATGGTCAGGTAGGCGAAGTAGCTCGCCGCATGGTCGGAGCTGCCACGGGCGACGGTCATTGCCACTTGCGGTGGCTGGCGGCGCAGGCGTCCGGCGATCTCGATCAGTTGCGGGTCGAGCTGTTGCAGTTGGGCTTGCACGGCCTCGAACGAGGACAGCGCCTCTTCAAGCATTTTTGAAGTCAATGTCTTCTCCTTCGACCATGACGGCGGTCAGTGTGAGTGAGCGATCCAGCCGCACGCAGTCGGCCCAGGCACCCGGTTCGAGGCGCCCGCGTTCGGTGATGCCGAGGTAGTCGGCGGGGAATTGCGAAAGACGTTGCGAAGCCTCGGCAATCGGCAAGCCGATCTTCACCAGATTGCGCAGTGCCTGATCCATGGTCAGGGTGCTACCGGCCAGCGTGCCGTCCGGCAGGCGTACGCCGCCCAGGCATTTGGTCACGGTGTGGCTGCCGAGCTTGTACTCGCCATCGGGCATTCCGGCGGCGGCGGTCGAATCGGTCACGCAATACAGGCACGGGATTGAGCGCAGGGCCACGCGGATGGCGCCGGGGTGCACGTGCAGCAAGTCTGGAATCAGCTCGGCAAACTTGGCGTGCGCCAGCGCCGCGCCGACAATTCCCGGCTCGCGGTGATGCAGCGGGCTCATGGCGTTGTACAAATGGGTGAAGCTGGTGGCGCCTGCTTCCAGCGCGGCAACGCCTTCTTCGTAACTGCCGAGGGTGTGGCCGATCTGCATGCGGATGCCACGGCTGCTCAGTTCGCGAATCAACGCGTCATGCCCGGCAATTTCCGGGGCGATGGTGATCACCCGGATCGGCGCCAGCGCCAGATATTCTTCGACTTCGGCCATCAGCGCGGTGTGCGCGAAATTCGGTTGCGCCCCGAGTTTGCCGGGGTTGATGTACGGGCCTTCCAGGTGCACCCCGAGCACGCGGGCACTGCCTTTCGGGCGCTGTTCGCAGAATTCGCCGACCTCTTTCAGGACGCTGGAAATCTCGGCGCTCGGCGCGGTCATGGTGGTGGCCAGCAGTGACGTGGTGCCAAAACGCACGTGGGTCCTGGTAATGGTCTTGAACGCGCTGGCGCCTTCCATGATGTCTTTGCCGCCACCGCCGTGGACGTGCAGATCGATGAAGCCCGGCAGCAGATACGGCAGGTCGTTATCCGCCGGATCGCAAGGCACGCCTTCGATCGACACGACTTTGCCGTGTGCGTGAATCAGCCGGCCGCGAACCCAGCCATGGGCGGTGAGGATGTTGTCTTCGGACATGATCGGTTCTCGCTGTTATCTGCGCAGCGCTTATCGGCGCAGCTCTGCAACAAAGTCGTAGTAATCGTTGCGGCAATAGGTGTCGGTGACTTCGATGGGCGTGTTGTCTTCGAGGTAGCCGACCCGGGTCATCAGCAACATGGCGGTGCCGGGGGCGATGCCGACCAGCGCTGCGAATTCGTCCGAGGCGTTGATCGCCTGAATGTGCTGCAAGGCGCGCACGATCGGTTTGCCGATGCTGTCGAGGTATTCGTAGAGGGAGTCGCCGACCACTTGCGGCTTGGGCATGATCGAGGCGGGCAGGGTACTCATCTCGATCGCCATGACGGTGTCGTCGGCTTTGCGCAGGCGTTTCATGCGCGCCACTTTGTCGTTCGGCGACAGGCTCAGGCGGATCAGTTCTTCGTGGGTCGGCAGGGTGATTTCGCGCTCCAGCCACTGCGAACTCGGCACGAAACCCTTGAGCCGCAGCATCTCGCTGAAACCTGAAAGGCGCGAGAGCGGTTGCTCCAGACGCGGGGTGATGAAGGTACCGGAACCTTGCAGACGACGAATCAGACCTTGATCGAGCAGGACTTCCAGGGCTTTGCGTGCGGTGACTCGGGAGATGCCGAGTTGCTCGCTGAGATTGCGCTCGGACGGCATCGCCTGTTCGGATTTCCACTGGCCGGCATGGATCGCCGCTTCCAGATTGCGCGCCAGTTGCAGGTACAGCGGCGTCGGCTGGGAGTCGTCGGGGCGTAGGGCGTGGAAGTCGTTCATGTAGGGCATTTCCGGCGCGAGTATTGGATTGTTGTGGCTCGCTTGTGGGGCGGAAATTAATACCACTTGAATACCATGTCAACGTGGGGAATTTGCCTGTAGCCCAATAAAATGGCGGGTTTTAAGGTGGTTGGTCTTAAGTGGTATTAGAGGTGGGCTTGAAAAAGCAAAAGATCGCAGCCTTCGGCAGCTCCTACAGTTGAGAGTGGTATCACCCCTGTAGAAGCTGCCGAAGGCTGCGATCTTTTGATTTATTTTTTTGCGGGTGACCAGTGGTCGGTATTTATGGGCGAATCTCGATCATCGTGCCGTCCGGCACCAGATTCCACACTTCACGCATGTCGACGTTGCGCATGGCGATGCAGCCGTCGGTCCAGTCGAGGGTATGGAACAGATCCTCGGGATTCTCTTCGGAATCCGGTGTGCCGTGGATCATGATCATCCCGCCAGGCTCGACACCTTCGCGACGGGCGCGGGCCGAGTCGCTGATGTTGGGATAAGAAATGTGCATCGACAGGTTGAATTTTTCGCTGGTCTTGCGCCAGTCGATCCAATAGAAACCTTCCGGTGTGCGTTTATCGCCTTCAATCAGTTTCGGACCTTTTTTCGCACCCTTGCCGAGGGAAATGCGATAGGTCTTCAGCGGCTTGCCGTCGGTAATCAACTGCAGTTGATGCGCCGATTTGAGCACCAGGACCTTCTCGATGAACGGGGTGTTCGAAGGCGTCACAGTGGTCACGAATGACGCTTGGGAGACGGTGACGAACGACAGGCAGAACAGGGCAAGCAACCAGCGCATTGAAACGATTCCCCAGAAGTGAAGCAGATACTTTATTTATAGATGTCATGCAGGCGCTGTCGCGGGCTGCGCTGGCTGGTTATCGGCCGGTCGCTGCTGAAATCAAGTGATGGCTGGCTGCGCGAGCGGCGGGATCGACTCCGAACGTACCGGATACTCCTCGGCACGCCGATCAGCGAAGAAGCATTCTAAGGTACGACCCACCGTGCGGAAAGCCAGCTCGTCCCATGGAATGTCCGCTTCGTCGAACAATTGCACTTCAAGACTCTCGGGGCCGGCAGAGAAGTCCGGATCCGCCAGTTCGGCGCGGAAGAACACATGCACCTGACTGATGTGCGGCACGTCGATCAGCGTGTAAATGCTCAGATTGCGCACCCGGGCGCAGGCTTCTTCGGCGGTTTCGCGGATGGCGGCCTGTTCGATGGTCTCACCGTTCTCCATGAAACCGGCCGGCAGCGTCCAGTAACCAAGTCGTGGCTCGATGGCGCGCCGGCATAACAACACTTTTTTGCCCCAGGTCGCGACGCAACCGGCGACGATGTTGGGGTTCTGATAGTGAATGGTCTGACAGCTGTCACAGACAAAGCGCAGCCGCGAATCGCCTTCGGGAATGCGCTGGGTCACCGGGTTGCCACACTGGCTGCAAAATTTCATGCTGGGGTTCCTGAATGCTCGGCCTATCTTGGCGTGCAGCGGTGGCAGTCGGCAAGTTGCCATTTAGCGACATGCCCTCTGTTCGGGGCTTGGGCGCTCGCAATGATTGGTGCATGATGCCGGGTAAGGCACAGATCGAGAACACTTATGCTGGACGAGCTACTGCACCGGGTAAGCAATCACACGCCGCGCACGCTGGAGACCGACAAACGTTTCCCCGAGGCCGCCGTCCTGGTGCCGATTACTCGCAGTGACGAACCGGAACTGGTGCTCACCCTGCGCGCCAGCGGGCTCTCGACCCATGGTGGTGAAGTGGCTTTTCCGGGCGGACGCCGCGACCCCGAAGACCCCGATCTGATCTTCACCGCGCTGCGCGAAGCCGAAGAAGAAATCGGCCTGCCGCCGGGGCTGGTGGAAGTGATCGGCCCGCTGAGTCCGCTGATCTCATTGCATGGGATCAGAGTCACGCCTTACGTCGGGGTGATTCCCGATTTCGTCGAGTACCGACCCAACGATGCCGAGATCGCTGCAGTGTTCAGCGTGCCGCTGGAGTTCTTTCGCAAGGACCCGCGCGAACACACCCATCGCATCGATTATCAGGGGCGCAGTTGGTATGTCCCGAGTTACCGCTATGGCGAATACAAGATCTGGGGACTGACGGCGATCATGATCGTCGAATTGATCAACCTGCTCTATGACGCGAAGATCAGCCTGCATCAACCGCCGAAAACCTTTATCAACAGTTGAAACCACCGTGAGCCTGAGGAAAACAAGATGAAATACCGCTTGGGCGACGCCCGTGTCGAGACCCATCCGCAGAGCTGGGTTGCGCCCAATGCCGTGCTGGTAGGCAAGGTCAAACTGGAAGAGGGCGCCAACGTCTGGTTCAACGCGGTACTGCGTGGCGACAACGAGCTGATCCTGATCGGCAAGAACAGCAACGTTCAGGACGGCACGGTGATGCACACCGACATGGGCTACCCGCTGACCATTGGCACCGGCGTGACCATCGGCCATAACGCCATGCTCCACGGCTGTACGGTTGGCGACTACAGCCTGATCGGCATCAACGCTGTAATCCTCAACGGCGCAAAGATCGGCAAGAACTGCATCATCGGCGCCAACTCGCTGATCGGCGAAGGCAAGGAAATTCCCGATGGCTCGCTGGTGATGGGGTCGCCGGGCAAGGTTGTGCGCGAACTGACCGAGCAGCAGAAGAAGATGCTCGAAGCCAGCGCCGCGCACTATGTGCATAACTCGCAACGGTATGCGCGCGATCTGGTTGAGCAGGAAGAATGAATACGGTTGAACGGCCGGTGGCGTCGCCCTGCGTGAATATTTGTGCGCTGGACGATGACGATATCTGCACGGGGTGCCAGCGTTCGGTTGAAGAGATCACGCGCTGGAGCCGGATGAGCAATGACGAGCGGCGTGTGGTGCTGGGGTTGTGTCATGAGCGGGCGAAGGCGAGTGGGTTAGTCTGGATGTTGCCCTCGAAGTTGTGATCGGCTCTGGAGTGGCCCCTCACCCTAACCCTCTCCCGGGGGAGAGGGGACTGACCGAGTAGTACTCTTGAGCTACATCGACCTGAATTATCGAGTCGAACTCAGATTTTAAAACCAATGGAGATCGGCTCCCTTCCCCCTTTCCCGGAGGGGATGGGACTGACCGAGTAGTACTCTTGAGCTACATCGACCTGAATTATCGAGTCGAACTCAGATTTTAAAACCATTGGAGATCGGCTCCCTTTCCCCCTCTCCCTGAGGGAGAGGGCTGGGGTGAGGGGGTAGCTCTTGATCTACCGCTCCAGTAACCTGTGCGCCAAATTCCAAGGCCACCTCCATGCTCTTCCTGATCGCTTACATCAGCAGCGTCGTGCTGATCAACTTCGCCTTTTCCACCGCGCCCCACCTGGACATCATCTGGTCGGCCTGGGGTGGTCTGGTGTTCGTGCTGCGCGACATGGTGCAAACCCGCTTCGGCCACGGCGCAATCATTGCCATGTTGGCGGCATTGGTGCTGTCTTACATCACCTCCGATCCATCCATCGCACTGGCCAGCGCGACGGCGTTCGCGGTCTCCGAGTGCATCGACTGGCTGGTGTTCAGCATCACTAAACGGCCCCTGCGTGATCGCTTGTGGATAAGTTCGGCACTGAGCATCCCTCTCGACACTTTCATCTTCTTCGGCATGATCGACTTGCTGACCCCGCCGGTGATCATCACCGCGCTGGTCTCGAAATTTGCCGGCGTCACCGCCGTCTGGCTGATCATGGCCTGGCGCGAGCGCAAACAGGCTGTCGCTGGCTGAAGCCAAACCTCGCGGTTCATGTAAAATGCCGCGCTTTCTCCCTCTGGAAAGCGCGCATGGCGTCGCTTTCCTCGATGATCCGCTTCCTTGAGGACTTTCAGATGACCCGTATCGGAACTCCATTGTCGCCGACCGCGACCCGCGTATTGCTGTGTGGCTGTGGTGAGTTGGGCAAGGAAGTGGTAATCGAACTGCAGCGCCTGGGCGTGGAAGTGATTGCCGTTGACCGTTACGCCAATGCGCCGGCCATGCAAGTCGCGCATCGCAGTCATGTGATCAACATGCTCGACGGCGCTGCCCTGCGTGCAGTCATCGAAGCCGAGAAACCGCACTTCATCGTGCCGGAAATCGAAGCCATCGCCACCGCGACCCTGGTCGAACTGGAAGCTGAAGGCTTCACCGTGATCCCGACCGCGCGTGCTGCGCAACTGACCATGAACCGCGAAGGCATCCGTCGTCTGGCTGCGGAAGAGCTGGACCTGCCAACCTCACCGTACCACTTCGCCGACACCTTCGAGGACTACAGCAAAGCCGTTGCAGACCTGGGTTTCCCGTGCGTGGTCAAACCGGTAATGAGCTCCTCGGGCAAAGGTCAGAGCCTGCTGCGCAGTACCGATGACGTGCAGAAAGCCTGGGATTACGCGCAAGAGGGCGGGCGCGCCGGCAAGGGTCGGGTGATCATCGAAGGCTTCATCGATTTCGACTACGAAATCACCCTGCTGACCGTACGCCACATTGGTGGCACTACGTTCTGTGCGCCGGTCGGCCACCGTCAGGAGAAGGGTGACTATCAGGAATCCTGGCAGCCACAGGCCATGAGTCCGGTGGCGTTGGCTGAGTCCGAGCGGGTTGCCAAAGCGGTCACCGAAGCGTTGGGTGGCCGCGGTCTGTTCGGCGTCGAGCTGTTCATCAAAGGCGATCAGGTGTGGTTCAGCGAAGTTTCGCCGCGTCCGCACGACACCGGTCTGGTGACTTTGATTTCTCAGGATCTGTCGCAATTCGCATTGCACGCGCGGGCGATTCTCGGTCTGCCGGTGCCGCTGATCCGTCAGTTCGGCCCATCGGCTTCGGCAGTGATTCTGGTGGAAGGGCAGTCGACTCAGACGGCTTTCGCCAATCTTGGAGCCGCCCTGAGTGAGCCTGATACGGCGCTGCGTCTGTTCGGCAAGCCAGAGGTGAATGGTCAACGCCGCATGGGTGTGGCGCTGGCGCGGGATGAGTCGATCGAGGCTGCGCGTGCCAAGGCGACCCGTGCTGCTCAGGCTGTTGTCGTAGAGCTGTAAACCGAGTCGCATCCATCGCGGGCAAGCCCGCTCCCACAGTTTTTTTGTCGTACACAAAATTTGTGACCAACAGAAATCCCTGTGGGAGCGGGCTTGGTCCGGGCGGCGATCCGACGATGGCGGTCTGTCAGGCAACCCGATTCAGATCGTTATCGCGCGTCTCTTTCAAGCACAGCACAGCAATCAGGCTGAGCACCGCTGCCACCGACACATACCCGCCGACGTAACTTAAACCACCCATCGCCACCAGTTTCTGCGCAAAGAACGGCGCCGCCGAGGCTCCGACAATGCCGCCGAGGTTGTAGGCCGCTGATGCGCCGGTGTAACGCACGTGCGTGGGGAACAACTCCGGCAGCAGCGCGCCCATCGGGGCAAATGTCACGCCCATCAGAAACAGCTCGATGCACAGGAACAGCGCCACGCCCCAGGTCGATCCCTGAGTCAGCAACGGTTCCATCAGAAACCCCGACAGAATCGCCAGCACGCCACCGACGATCAGTACCGGTTTGCGTCCATAGCGGTCGCTGGCCCAAGCCGACAGCGGTGTGGCGGCCGCCATGAACAACACAGCGAAGCACAGCAAGCCGAGGAAGGTTTCGCGGCTGTAGCCCAACGTGGATACCCCGTAACTCAGGGAAAACACCGTCGAGATGTAGAACAGCGCATAGCACACCACCATTGCCGCCGCGCCCAGCAGGGTCGGGGCCCAATACTGAGTGAACAGCTCGACCAACGGCACTTTCACTCGTTCCTGACGAGCGATGGCGTTGGCGAACACTGGCGTTTCATGCAGCTTCAAGCGCACGTACAGGCCAACCATGACCAAGGCTGCGCTGAGCAGGAATGGAATGCGCCAGCCCCAACTGCGGAACTGTTCGTCGTCCAAGGTCATGGCCAGGGTCAGGAACAGACCATTGGCAGCGAGGAAGCCAATCGAAGGGCCGAGCTGCGGGAACATGCCAAACCATGCGCGTTTGCCCTTGGGTGCGTTCTCGGTAGCCAATAAAGCAGCACCGCCCCATTCACCGCCAAGTCCCAGCCCTTGGCCGAATCGCAGCACGCAGAGAAGAATTGGCGCCCAGGCCCCAATGGTCGCGTAGCCCGGCAACACGCCGATCAACGTCGTACACACGCCCATCAGCAGCAGCGAAGCGACCAATGTCGACTTGCGCCCGATGCGGTCACCAAAGTGGCCGAACAGCGCCGAACCCAACGGGCGGGCGAGGAAGGCAATGCCGAAAGTGAGAAACGCCGAGAGCATCTGCGCCGTGCCGGACGTCTGCGGAAAGAACACCGGCCCGATCACCAGCGCAGCAGCGGTTGCGTAAACGTAGAAGTCGTAGAACTCGATGGCCGTGCCGATAAAACTCGCCGTGGCCACGCGGGTCGCGGAGTTGGTCGGTTGGGCAGGCGCGTTGTCGCTGTAAGCGGTACTGGTCGTCATGCGGTGATCCCTGACAGTCATGAGCTCCGTTGGAGCGAATTATTATGGTCGAGCACCCAGGGATGTGGGATCAGACGCGAGCGCTGTATCCGGTAGGAACAGTCGTCGCAGTGCAGCGGAAATCTTCGATGGACTTGCCGGAACCTGTCGGGTGCAGGGTAAACACGCGGTTCGGCGGCGCTTGGGTAAGCACCGCGATTATAGGAAGGAGCCTAACGATCAAACAAGGGCGATCTAGCGTGTCGGCGCGAGTGCCTGAACAGACGAGGTATGCCAGATCAAAACCTTGCTCACCCGGTTGTCCTCGGTCTCGAGAATCTCCAGCCGATAACGGCCGATCTTCACGCACACCGCGCTGGCCGGAATGGTTTCCAGCGCTTCGGTCACCAGCCCGTTGAGGGTCTTCGGGCCGTCGCTCGGCAGGTGCCAGCCGAGGCATTTATTCAACTCGCGGATCGAAGCAGCGCCGTCGATGATCATGCGCCCGTCGTCTTGCGGATTGATGTGCGGATTGTCGAGGCTGTGCTCGCTTTCGAATTCGCCGACGATTTCTTCGAGAATGTCTTCGAGAGTGACGATTCCCAGCACTTCGCCGTATTCATCGACCACCATGCCCAAGCGCCGTTGCTGCTTGTGGAAGTTGAGCAATTGCAGTTGCAGCGGGGTGCTTTCCGGTACGAAGTACGGTTCGTGACTCGCCGCCAGCAGCGCTTCGCGGGTCAGGCTGGCATCCGCCAGCAAATGGCGGATCTGCCGGGTGTTGAGCACCGCTTCGACCTGATTGATGTCGCTGTGAAACACCGGCAGGCGCGTGCGGCGGTTGCCGCGCAGTTGTTCGATGATCTCGTCGATCGGGTCGTCGAGATTGATTCCGTCGACTTCACTGCGGGGCACCAGAATGTCGTTGACTGTGATGTTTTCCAACGCATGAATGCCCGATACCGGGTGTGGGCGGCTGGCTGGATGCTCAGAGTCATCATGGCGATCCGAGTGCTCTTCGTCTTCGCTCTGCTGCACCACTGCGACCTTGCGCGAGAACGGCTTGAGCAACAAACGACTGACAGCATTCAACAGCCAGGCGGCGGGGTAGACGATTTTCAGCGGCACCGCGAGCAGGCTGTTGCCGAACGACAACACCGCATCCGGGTACCGCTGGGCGAGGGCGCGCGGGAAGTAATCGGCGAACACCAATAGCACCGCGCCAGCACCGAGGCAGGCTGCCCACGGGCCATTTTCTTCGCAGAGAAAGATTGCCAGCAGCGTCGCCAGTATTACGGCAAGCGCGCGGCACAGAGTGTTGCAGAAGATCAGGCTGGCGAGCGGAAAGCTCAACCTGGCCAGCGGTTTGTCGCTGGCGCGCGAGGCGGTGCGCTGCGCCAGCAAATGCTGCTGTGCACTTTCAACTGCGGTGAACAGTGCTGACCAGAGAATCAGCAATGCGAATACTGCGAGCATCGGCCCTATGGGCAAAGCGTCCATTAATCTCGCTCGTCAGATATGCAGGATGTATTCACGAACCAGTTTGCTGCCGAAATACGCAAGCATCAGCAGGCAGAAACCGGCGAGGGTCCAGCGAATCGCTTTGTGACCGCGCCAGCCGAGACGGTTGCGGCCCCACAGCAGCACGCTGAACACGATCCAGGCCAGGCACGCCAGCAGGGTCTTGTGCACCAGATGCTGGGCAAACAGGTTCTCGACGAACAGCCAGCCGGAGATCAGCGACAGCGACAACAACGCCCAGCCGGCCCAGAGAAAGCCGAACAGCAGGCTTTCCATGGTCTGCAACGGCGGGAAGTTCTTGATCAGTCCGGAGGGGTGCTTGTGCTTGAGCTGGTGATCCTGCACCAGCACCAGCAACGCCTGGAACACCGCGATGGTGAACATGCCGTAGGCAAGGATCGACAACAGAATATGCGCGAGGATGCCCGGCTCTTCATCGATGATCTGCACGGTGCCGGTCGGTGCGAACTGCGCCAGCAACACCGTCACTGCACCCAACGGGAACAGCAGAATCAGCAGGTTTTCCACCGGGATGCGCGAGCAGGCCAGCAGGGTCAGAGCGATCACCGCCGCAGCGATCAGGCTTGAGGCGCTGAAAAAGTCCAGGCCCAGACCGATCGGCGTCAGCAGGTGAGTCAGCAAGCTGGCGCTGTGGGCCACGATGGCGAACACGCCGAGCGCAACCAGCAGGCGCTTGTTCGCCTTGGCGCCAGTGGCCAGGCGGGTGCCCTGATAGAGAGTCGCAGCGGCGTATAGAAGGGCGGCGGCGAGGGTGGTCAATAAGCTGGGTGACAAGGGGAGCATAAATCCTGTTAGGCAAGCCCGAAAGGCGTTGAGTTTGGCATAGAACCGCCACGGCACGAAAGACTACATCAACTGACGGCGAGGTGTCCGCCAGCCGCAGTCTTCGCTATAATCCGCGACCTGCCCACGCCGCAGGCTCGCCGAGCACATGTTGATTCCGGTCTGGGCCGCCATTATCCCGGTCTACACAGGGCCTGAAAGGATCGCGCAATGTTTGAAAACTTAACCGACCGTCTCTCGCAGACGCTGCGCCATGTCACCGGCAAGGCCAAGCTGACCGAGGACAATATCAAAGACACCCTGCGCGAAGTGCGCATGGCGTTGCTCGAAGCCGATGTCGCCCTGCCGGTGGTCAAGGACTTCGTCAATTCGGTCAAGGAACGCGCAGTCGGCACCGAGGTGTCGCGCAGCCTGACACCGGGCCAGGCGTTCGTGAAAATCGTCCAGGCCGAACTCGAAAGCCTGATGGGCGCGGCCAACGAAGACTTGAACCTGAGCGCCGTGCCGCCAGCCGTCGTGCTGATGGCCGGTTTGCAGGGTGCTGGTAAAACCACTACCGCCGGCAAACTTGCGCGCTTCCTTAAAGAGCGCAAAAAGAAGTCGGTGATGGTTGTGTCGGCGGACGTTTACCGTCCTGCGGCGATCAAGCAGCTGGAAATGCTGGCCGGTGAAGTTGGTGTCACCTTCTTCCCGTCCGACCTGAGCCAGAAGCCGGTCGACATCGCCAACGCGGCTATTAAAGAAGCAAAACTCAAATTCATCGATGTGGTCATCGTCGATACCGCCGGTCGCCTGCACATCGACGAAGAGATGATGGGCGAGATCAAGGCGTTGCACGCCGCGATCAACCCGGTCGAAACCCTGTTCGTGGTTGACGCCATGACCGGTCAGGACGCCGCCAACACGGCCAAGGCCTTCGGTGATGCACTGCCGCTGACCGGTGTGATCCTGACCAAGGTCGATGGCGACGCCCGTGGCGGTGCCGCACTGTCGGTACGCGCCATCACCGGCAAGCCGATCAAGTTCATCGGTATGGGCGAGAAGAGCGAAGCGCTCGAACCGTTCCACCCGGAGCGGATCGCCTCGCGGATTCTCGGCATGGGCGACGTGCTCAGCCTGATCGAACAGGCCGAAGCGACCCTCGATAAAGACAAGGCCGACAAACTGGCCAAAAAGCTGAAGAAAGGTAAAGGCTTCGACCTCGAAGACTTCCGCGATCAGCTGCAACAGATGAAGAACATGGGCGGCCTCGGCGGACTCATGGACAAACTGCCGAGCATCGGCGGCGTCAATCTGTCGCAAATGGGCAATGCTCAGACTGCAGCAGAGAAGCAATTCAAGCAGATGGAAGCCATCATCAACTCGATGACTCCGGCCGAGCGCCGTGACCCTGAGCTGATCAGCGGTTCGCGCAAACGCCGGATCGCCATCGGTTCCGGCACTCAGGTGCAGGACATCGGTCGCTTGATCAAGCAGCACAAGCAGATGCAAAAGATGATGAAGAAGTTCTCCGCAAAAGGCGGAATGGCCAAAATGATGCGCGGCATGGGCGGAATGTTGCCCGGCGGCGGCATGCCAAAGATGTAAAAGAACTCGCCGGTCGTCGCACCGGCGCAGTCCCGCATGGAAGCGGGATCTACAGCAAACCCGCACTCGGCGGGAGCTGACCGGCCGTTTTCAACGACGGCTCTATAGCAAATCCGGATGGCGTTCGATAGGGCGCCGGAAAAAGGCATTTGCAAAAGTCCGGATATTCCTTAGAATATGCGGCCTTTCGGGCACCCATGCCCGCTGTGCCTTTAGATTTGCAGCACCGACTACAGGAACGATGTTCACATGCTAACAATCCGTCTTGCCCTTGGCGGCTCCAAAAAGCGCCCGTTTTACCACTTGACCGTAACCGACAGCCGCAACCCGCGCGACGGTTCGCACAAGGAACAGGTTGGTTTCTTCAACCCTGTTGCTCGTGGTCAAGAAGTTCGTCTGTCCGTGAACCAAGAGCGCGTAGCCTACTGGCTGAGCGTTGGTGCACAACCTTCTGAGCGTGTAGCTCAGTTGTTGAAGGATGCATCTAAGGCTGCGGCCTGAGCAATATGAACGCGACGCCAGCTGTTGCTGATGATTTGATCGTTATCGGCAAAATCTATTCTGTTCATGGCGTTCGCGGCGAAGTGAAGGTGTATTCCTTTACTGATCCAACTGAAAACCTGTTGCAGTACAAAACCTGGACGCTCAAGCGTGACGGTAATGTGAAACAGGTAGAGCTGGTCAGCGGACGCGGGAATGACAAATTCCTGGTCGCAAAGCTCAAGGGTCTCGATGATCGTGAAGAAGCTCGTCTTCTGGCCGGTTATGAAATCTGCGTGCCGCGCAACCTGTTCCCTGATCTGACCGACGGCGAGTACTACTGGTACCAGCTCGAAGGTCTGAAGGTCATCGACACACTCGGGCAATTGCTCGGGAAAATCGATCACCTGCTCGAAACCGGCTCCAACGATGTCATGGTAGTCAAGCCTTGCGCTGGCAGCCTGGATGATCGCGAACGCCTGTTGCCCTATACGGAGCAATGCGTGTTGGCCATCGACCTGGCAGCGGGCGAGATGAAGGTGGATTGGGACGCGGACTTCTAAACGTGGCTAATTTGCGCGTAGAAGTGATCAGTTTGTTTCCCGAGATGTTTTCCGCCATCGGCGACTACGGCATCACCAGTCGAGCGGTCAAACAGGGGCTCTTGCAGCTGACCTGTTGGAATCCGCGGGATTACACGACGGATCGGCATCACACTGTGGACGATCGCCCGTTTGGCGGTGGTCCGGGCATGGTGATGAAGATCAAACCCCTGGAAGATGCTCTGGCTCAGGCCAAGGCAGCAGCCGGGGAGGCGGCGAAGGTGATTTACCTGTCCCCCCAAGGCCGTCAACTGAATCAGTCGGCGGTACGCGAACTGGCAAAAGAGGATGCATTGATCCTGATTGCCGGCCGCTATGAAGGCATTGACGAGCGTTTTATAGATGCTCATGTCGATGAAGAGTGGTCGATTGGCGACTATGTACTGTCTGGCGGCGAGCTGCCGGCGATGGTCCTGATCGATGCGGTTACACGGCTGCTGCCTGGAGCTTTAGGGCATGCGGACTCCGCCGAGGAAGATTCCTTTACGGATGGTTTGCTGGATTGCCCGCATTACACCCGACCTGAGGTGTATGCGGATCAGCGTGTTCCCGACGTGTTGCTAAGTGGCAATCACGCGCACATCCGGCGTTGGCGTTTACAGCAGTCCCTTGGTCGGACCTATGAACGACGCGCCGATCTTCTGGAAAGCCGCTCGCTTTCTGGAGAAGAGAAGAAGCTGCTCGAGGAATACATCCGCGAGCGGGACGATAGTTAACAACGTATCGATGGTAAGTCCGACGACTTACCTTAGGAGCACAGCATGACTAACAAAATCATCCTTGCACTCGAAGCAGAGCAGATGACCAAAGAAATCCCTACCTTTGCCCCGGGCGACACCATTGTCGTTCAGGTTAAAGTGAAGGAAGGCGACCGTTCCCGTCTGCAAGCGTTCGAAGGCGTTGTAATCGCCAAGCGTAACCGCGGCGTGAACAGTGCATTCACCGTTCGTAAAATCTCCAACGGTGTTGGCGTAGAACGTACGTTCCAGACCTACTCGCCGCAAATCGACAGCATGGCTGTCAAACGTCGCGGTGACGTACGTAAAGCCAAGCTGTACTACCTGCGCGATCTGTCGGGTAAAGCAGCTCGCATCAAGGAAAAACTGGCTTAAGTCCAGCTTCCGATGCAGAAAAAAGCAGCCTACGGGCTGCTTTTTTGTTGCCCGCGATTTATCTTCCGTAGCCGTAATTGCCGGTTTGCCTGAGTTTCCGATGCCCGCTATCGACCATCCGCTGATTGACCAGTTTCTCGACGCCCTGTGGCTGGAGAAGGGCCTCTCCGACAACACGCGCGGCGCCTACCGCAGCGATCTCGCTTTATTCAACGGCTGGTTGCAGGAGAAAAATCTTGAACTGGTCAACGCTGGACGTGAGCTGATCCTCGATCACCTGGCGTGGCGTCTGGAGCAGAACTACAAACCGCGCTCCACCGCGCGATTTCTCTCCGGTGTGCGTGGCTTTTATCGCTATCTGCTACGGGAAAAATTGATCGCTGTCGATCCGACCTTGCGCATCGATATGCCTCAGTTGGGTAGGCCGTTGCCCAAATCGCTGTCGGAAGCGGATGTCGAAGCCTTGTTGAAAGCGCCGGATCTGAGCGAAGCCATCGGCCAGCGTGACCGCGCCATGCTCGAGGTTCTGTATGCCTGCGGTTTGCGCGTGACCGAGTTGATCAGTCTGACGCTGGAGCAGGTCAACCTGCGCCAGGGCGTGTTGCGGGTGATGGGCAAGGGCAGCAAGGAACGGCTGGTGCCGATGGGCGAGGAAGCGATTGTGTGGGTCGAGCGTTACTTGCGCGACGGGCGCGCCGAGCTGCTTGGCGGGCGCCCGAGCGATGTAATGTTTCCCAGCCAGCGCGGGGAACAGATGACGCGGCAGACTTTCTGGCACCGCATCAAGCATCAGGCCAAGGTCGCGGGGATCGGCAAGTCGCTGTCGCCGCACACCTTGCGCCACGCGTTTGCCACACATTTGCTCAACCACGGCGCCGATCTGCGCGTGGTGCAGATGCTGCTGGGGCACAGCGATCTGTCGACCACACAGATTTACACGCATGTCGCCCGGGCGCGGTTGCAGGATCTGCACGCCAAACACCACCCGCGCGGCTGATACAGAAATGTCTTACAACCGGCGCATTCGGCCCTGCCAGCCTTCTGTGGTAGGCTTTGCCGGTTTGCACGATGGGCGGTTATGACCCGGTGTTCCGGCACGGGCGTTCTGACTGTTCCATTTGTCCGCCTTCAGGAGTTCACATGCGTCTGACCCAGATTTTCGCCGCCGCAGCCATTGCGTTGGTCAGCACCTTTGCCGTCGCCGATGATGCGGCCGACAAAGCCATCCGTAAAAGCCTGGAAAACCTCCAGCTCGAAGTCCCGGTAGAAAGCATTTCTGCCAGCCCGTTGTCGGGTCTGTACGAAGTCAGACTCCAAGGCAGTCGCGTGCTTTATGCCAGCGCCGATGGCCAGTACATCGTTCAGGGCAACATGTTTCAGCTCAAGGACGGTAAACCGGTCAACCTGACTGAGAAAACCGAGCGTCTGGGCGTGTCGAAACTGGTCAACGCAATCCCGGTTGCCGAAACCGTGGTCTACCCGGCTGTGGGCGAAACCAAATCGCACATCACCGTGTTCACCGACACCACTTGCCCGTACTGCCACAAACTGCACGCCGAAGTGCCGGAACTGAACAAGCGCGGCATCGAAGTGCGCTACGTGGCGTTCCCGCGCCAGGGCCTGGGTTCGCCCGGTGACGAGCAACTGCAGGCTGTGTGGTGTTCCAAAGACAAGAAAGCTGCCATGGACAAAATGGTCGATGGCAAGGAAATCAAGGCCGCCAAGTGCGAAAACCCGGTTTCCAGGCAGTTCGCCCTCGGTCAGTCGATTGGCGTGAACGGCACACCGGCCATCGTTTTGGCTGACGGACAAGTGATTCCGGGCTACCAGCCTGCGCCACAAGTCGCCAAACTGGCGCTGGGCGCGAAGTAAATTCGCATCGTCACGCTCAGCCGTGACGAGCGTGGTCCGGTAGCAACCTTGCCGGGCCATCAATAGAGAGCCGCGAACCTGCGGCTGTTTTCACGGCCGGCCTTGCGTCGGCCGTTTTATGGGGAGTTCACAGTGAAACCGGTCAAAGTAGGCATCTGTGGGTTAGGGACCGTCGGTGGCGGAACCTTCAACGTACTTCAGCGCAACGCCGAGGAAATTGCTCGTCGTGCCGGGCGTGGAATCGAAGTGGCACAAATTGCCATGCGCACGCCAAAGCCTCAGTTCCAGACGACCGGTATTGCGATTACCAACGATGTCTTCGAAGTGGCCACGAACCCTGAGATCGACATCGTCATAGAGCTGGTCGGCGGCTACACCGTCGCCCGCGAGCTGGTACTCAAGGCCATCGAGAATGGCAAGCATGTGGTCACCGCGAACAAGGCTCTGATTGCCGTTCACGGTAATGAAATTTTCGCCAAGGCACGCGAGAAAGGCGTGATCGTGGCGTTCGAAGCGGCTGTGGCCGGTGGCATTCCGGTGATCAAGGCGATCCGTGAAGGCCTGTCCGCCAACCGCATCAACTGGGTCGCCGGCATCATCAACGGCACCGGCAACTTCATCCTCACCGAGATGCGGGAGAAGGGTCGCACCTTCGAAGACGTGCTGGCCGAGGCGCAAGCACTGGGTTACGCCGAAGCCGATCCGACCTTCGACGTTGAAGGCATCGACGCGGCGCACAAGCTGACGATTCTGGCTTCGATCGCGTTCGGCATTCCGCTGCAATTCGACAAGGCTTACACCGAAGGCATCACCAAGCTGACCACCGCTGACGTCAACTACGCCGAAGCGCTGGGCTACCGCATCAAGCACCTCGGCGTGGCGCGCAGCACCGCCAGCGGTATCGAGTTGCGCGTACACCCGACGCTGATCCCGGCCGATCGTCTGATCGCCAACGTCAACGGCGTGATGAACGCAGTGATGGTCAACGGTGACGCTGCCGGTTCGACGCTGTTCTACGGTGCCGGCGCCGGCATGGAGCCAACGGCTTCGTCGGTAATCGCCGACCTGGTGGACGTGGTTCGCGCCATGACCTCCGACCCGGAAAACCGCGTACCGCACCTGGCCTTCCAGCCGGACTCGCTGTCGGCGCATCCGATCCTGCCAATCGAAGCCTGCGAAAGCGCCTATTACCTGCGCATTCACGCCAAGGACCATCCGGGCGTACTGGCTCAGGTGGCGAGCATTCTGTCGGAGCGCGGTATCAACATCGAGTCGATCATGCAGAAGGAAGTCGAAGAACACGACGGCCTGGTGCCAATGATCCTGCTGACCCATCGCGTGCTGGAACAACACATCAACGATGCGATCGCAGCGCTCGAAGCGTTGGCCGGCGTGGTCGGTCCGGTTGTGCGGATCCGCGTCGAGCACCTGAACTAAGCCGATATCGTTCACCGGGCCTGCGCGCAGGCCCGGCACAACGGACACTGTCCATTGGAGTCAGTCATGCGTTACATCAGTACCCGCGGCCAGGCACCGGCCCTGAATTTCGAAGATGTCCTGCTGGCCGGTCTTGCCACCGACGGCGGTCTGTACGTCCCGGAAGTCCTGCCACGTTTTACTCAGGAAGAAATCGCTTCCTGGGCCGGCCTGCCGTATCACGAGCTGGCCTTTCGCGTTATGCGTCCGTTCGTCACCGGCAGCATTCCAGACGCCGACTTCAAAAAGATTCTCGAAGAAACCTACGGTGTGTTCTCGCACAGCGCCGTTGCACCGCTGCGTCAGCTGAATGGCAACGAATGGGTGCTCGAGCTGTTCCACGGCCCGACCCTGGCGTTCAAGGACTTCGCCCTGCAACTGCTCGGTCGTTTGCTCGACTACGTGCTGGAAAAGCGCGGTGAGCGCGTGGTGATCGTCGGTGCCACCTCCGGTGATACCGGTTCGGCCGCCATCGAAGGCTGCAAGCACTGCGAAAACGTCGACATCTTCATCCTGCACCCGCACAACCGTGTCTCGGAAGTGCAGCGTCGGCAGATGACCACGATTTTCGGCGAGAACATCCACAACATCGCCATCGAAGGCAACTTCGATGACTGCCAGGAAATGGTCAAGAACAGCTTCGCCGACCAGAGTTTCCTAAAGGGCACGCGTCTGGTGGCGGTGAACTCGATCAACTGGGCGCGGATCATGGCCCAGATCGTTTACTACTTCCACGCGTCGCTGCAACTCGGCGGCCCGGCTCGTTCGGTATCGTTCTCGGTGCCGACCGGCAATTTCGGCGACATCTTCGCCGGTTACCTGGCGCGCAACATGGGCCTGCCGATCAACCAGTTGATCGTCGCCACCAATCGCAACGACATCCTGCACCGCTTCATGAGCGGCAATCAGTATGTAAAGGAAACCCTGCACGCCACGCTGTCGCCGTCGATGGACATCATGGTTTCGTCGAACTTCGAACGCCTGCTGTTCGACCTGCACGGTCGCAACGGCGCGGCGATTGCCGGGCTGATGGATTCGTTCAAGCAGGGCGGCGGCTTCAGCGTCGAACAGGAACGCTGGACTGAAGCGCGCAAGCTGTTCGATTCGCTGGCAGTAGACGACGCGCAAACCTGCGAAACCATTGCCGAAGTTTACGAGCAGACCGGTGAAGTGCTGGATCCGCACACTGCTATCGGCGTCAGGGCCGCGCGCGAATGCCGTCGCAGTCTGGATATCCCGATGGTGATCCTCGGCACCGCGCATCCGGTCAAATTCCCGGACGCAGTGGAGAAAGCCGGCGTAGGAAAAGCTCTCGAACTACCTGCACATCTTTCTGATTTGTTTGAGAGACAAGAGCGCTGCACCGTCCTGCCAAACGAGCTGAAAGCCGTGCAGGCCTTTGTCAGTCAGCATGGCAACCGCGGCAAGCCACTTTAAGCCCGCAAAGCTGTCACATTTTGAAGCCCGTCTCCTGACGGGCTTTGTTGTTTTTGCATGCCACACTGCTCGCGTTTTCGCCCACGAAGGACGGGTGAGTCGATCACGAAGGAAGTGGCAATGCGGTTTTATTCAGGATTGAAGCCAGCGCTGGTCTGGTTGTTTTTGTTGGGCCTGTGGGCATGTATGCAAGGCGCGCAGGCAGCGCAATTATCGATGCGTGCCGATGATGTGGAGCTGAATATCCAGCCCATTGAACTGGATGCTCAGGAGCTTCAGTGGATTCGCGACAATCCCCGCGTGACGGTGGCGTCGCTGCAATATCCGCTGTATCTGTTTCAGGATGAGCGCGGTCAGTGGAGCGGTTTGAATGACGATCTGCTCAAACGCATCAGCGCCATGACCGGGCTGCAGTTTGTGCATCAAGAGTCGTTTTCCACCCATCACATGCTCGAACAGCTGCAAAGTGGCCAGGCTGATATCAGCACCACGCTGGCGGTGAACGATGAGCGCAAGGCGTTTCTGGATTTCAGCCATGCGTTCGGTGGCGCAGGCTGGGTATTTGTCTGGCGAGCGGGCGAGCCGGCGGTGCACTCGCTGGGCGAACTGGCCAAGCGCGTGCTGGTGCTACCGGCCAGGCATGCGCTCGAGCACTCGATCCGCCGCGATTATCCGTCGATTCAGATTCTCTCGGTGAAGACTCACGCCGAGGCTCGGGCACTGGTCGAAAGCGGCGAGGCTTACGCCACCATCGAAAACGAGATCGGCGCGCAGCTGTTTCCGTCAGGCCTGCTCAAGGTCGGTGGTCTGGTGGAGGGCAAGTGGGAGGCCGATCATCTTTCTGTGCGTAAGGGCATGCCCGAGCTGTTGAGCATTCTCAATAAGGCGCTGGGGGCTTTTTCTGCGGCCGAACTGCGCGCCATTCGCCTGAAATGGCTGGACGGTGTTTCACCGGTGCCGACCCCTTCGATCTGGGAACGGGTAATCAAATTGGGATGCTGGGCGATGGGCGTGCTTGGGGTATTCGGGCTGCTGTCTCTGCTGTGGAACCGTCGCCTGGCAGCTGAGATAAAGCACCGCCGCGAGGCGGAAAAGGGTCTGGGCGATCAGTTGGCGTTCCAGAGCGCACTGATCGACGCGATGCCCGATCCGGTGTTCGTGCGTGATTTGCAAGGCCGATTGGTCATGTGCAATCGCAGCTATGAAGAGGCGCTCTCGGTTCGCCTGGAACAAGTGCAGGGACGAATGCTGTTTGAGGTCGATGCAATGCCCAAAGCCACAGCCTTGATGTTGCATGATGAATTCATGGCGCAGCTGCACACGCGCAAAACCCGTTTCAGTCAGCGTCAGTTGCTGTTCAAGAGCGGCCCGCGGCACATCTACCAGTGGACGGTGCCGTTTTACAGCGCTGATGGAAAATTGCGCGGTTTACTTGGCGGCTGGACAGACATCAGCCAGCGCCGCGCCGATAGCGGGTGCAAATGTCCGCATTGAAGATAGGAAAAGTCCTATAAGGCGCGGCTACTTTTCTGATGGGAGGCTGAAGACGACTGCCCTAGAGTGATTGGCAAGTGCGCAGAGATTGCGCAATTGTCGTTCCAGGGGCCGTCCAATGCGTTCGCTCAAAATCCTGATTCTTGAACCCAACCCGTTTCAGTTGATGGCGTTGCATCAGATGCTCAATGCCATCGGTATCTACAACGTGCTGACCGCGCCGTCGCTGACCTCGGCCAAACGCGCGCTGGCACGTCGCGGAACCGTCGATATCGCGATCTGCAATCCACAGATCAAGGGTGGTGACGGATTGGCCCTGATCCAGCACCTGAGCGCGCAACACCAGGCGTTGGCGTTGATTCTGTTGGGTCCGGTAGCCCAGAGCCTGATCGCGGATCTGGAGCTGTTCCTGCGCGAGCACCGAATCAGCCTTCTCGGGCGCCTGCACACTCCGGTCTCCGCGGTGTTGATGAGAGATCTGCTGGACGACTACCTGGCGTCCACCCGAGATCCGCTCGAAGTCTGAGAGCATTGGTTATTTCTCTGTCATGTTCACCATGCATGCTCTGACAGACCGGTGACTCTTCACGCAGAGGCAGGCAGAACTTTCTTCTCCGGCCGGTGGTCATTTACTGTGGACACGCCCATGGCACTGTGTTTTCGGACTATTGAGTGGAGATCGAGATGGAAAGTATCAGTCTATTGCTCGGTGAGGCTCTGAGCCCGTATCAGGTGACGTTGACCCCGCGCGGTCTGCAAGGCGAATGCCTGGTGACACTGAAGAACGGGAGCGGCGCCATCGTGGTGGAGCGCGAATTCAACCAGGCGCAGTTGAGCGACAAACGCCAGTTGACCGATGTGGTCGACGGATTGCATCGCGACGTGCTGATCGCCGAAGGACGGCTGGAGCCCTGTGTGATCGCGGCGTTGCGTAATGCGGCCGCGGACAAGCGTCCGGTGCTCTGAAACCGATTTGTTTTTTGTGGGAACCTTCCTGCACTAAGGTCAGTCAGACTTCGTAACAGCAGGATCAAGCATTGTGCTCCGGTGCTTGTCGCTTGCTGTTACGGGTCTTTGATATAGGCCACGTTTAACCCCGAGTCGTCTCCCCACTTCTCGGGGTTTCTTTTTGCCCGGATTTCACTGTTCGGCTTGTTGCTGGAAGAAAATCCGCGCCTGCTCCAGATAATCCGTGCGCATCTTCGGGTCGAGCCAGTCGGCATAAAGCTGATTCAGATGTTCATGGGGCAGGGTGCGCAGCAGTTGATTGATCTCATTGATCGCCTGCCGGCCCTGGGCAGTGTCGGAACAACCGACATGTCCCGACTGATATTTGGCCGTGCCGCGAATCGGAAAGAACTCCAGCTCGTTTTCGGCGATTTCTGCCTGATGCGCCTGATAGCGGATTTCCGACCAGTACCCCAGAACCATTTGCAAGCGGCCGAGGCGTTGCATGGACAGCAAGTTGCTCAGCGCATCATTGCCGTAATGCCTGGTCAGCGCATCAGCTGGTGCCTGGCGTAGCAAGTTGTCGATGACCTCTCCGTAACTGCGCTCGGCGACCACTCCGATTTTCTTCTCGCCATTCGCCAGATATGCCGCGAGGTCCACTTCGCCGTCGACCAGAAAAGGACTGAGCACAGCGCTGTCCTTCTTGCGGATGACCACGCCATTGGTGACGGCGCGAAATGCCGGAATCGAGAAGGCAATCCATTGTGCGCGTTCCTGGCTGTACATCAGCGACGGGTCGCAAGTGAAAGAGGCTTCGTGGAGCATTTGCAGACCGCGGGCGCGATTGACCCGCATCAGGCTATGTTCATACTGCGGCATGCCGGCAATCAGCATCGGCATCAATTGATCGATTACGCCCTGACCTTTTTTCGGGCCTTCGAAAATCGTCAATGGCGGCAGGTCGCGCAGCAACCAGATCAAGGTCGGTTTCGCCTGCGCCCAGCTCGGTAGCGTCAACAGGAAAAGCAGGCCGAACAAGCGCCACGTCCACCAGTGGTGAGCGCGGTTGTTGGCCGATGGCTGCGGGGAGGTCAGCTTAAATGGCTCCGTCTTGGCGCAATTTGGCGATCTGCTGTTCGTCGTAGCCAAGATCGTGAAGTACCTGCGCGTTGTGCTCACCCAATTGCGGTCCGACCCATTCGGAGGTGCCGGGTGTATCAGAGAGTTTCGGCACGATTCCCGGCATCTTGAAGGGTTTGCCGTCCGGCAGCTTGGCCTCTAAAAACATTTCCCGGGCCAGATACTGCGGATCGCTGAACATGTCTTCGGCGCTGAAAATTCGGCTGGCCGGCACTTCGGCTTGATTCAGCAGGTCCAGCACGTTTTGCAGCGGCAGCGAATTGACCCAGCGATCGATCACCCCGTACAACTCGTCGCGGCGCAGATCACGTCCGTCGTTGCTGGCCAGCGTCGGATCATTGGCCAGATCTTCGCGGCCGATGATCAGCATGAAGCGTTTGAAGATCGCATCACCGTTGGCGCCGATCTGCACATGCTTGCCGTCGGCACTGGTGTGAATCGACGACGGCGTAATGCCCGGCATGATGTTGCCCGTACGCTCGCGGATAAAACCGAACACATCGAACTCCGGAACCATGCTTTCCATCATGGCGAAGATCGCTTCGTACAATGCCACGTCAACCACTTGGCCAAGGCCACCGTTGACCTCGCGATGACGCAGCGCCATCAACGCACCAATCACGCCCCACAGCGCCGCAATCGAATCGCCGATGGAAATCCCGGTGCGCACCGGCGGGCGATCTTCGAAGCCCGTGATGTAGCGCAGGCCGCCCATGGATTCGCCGACGGCGCCGAACCCCGGTTGATCCTTCATCGGCCCGGTCTGGCCGAAACCGGATAGCCGCACCATGACCAGTTTCGGATTCAGCGCGTGCAGGGTTTCCCAGCCCAGCCCGAGTTTTTCCAGGACGCCGGGGCGAAAGTTCTCGATCAGGATGTCGGCATCGGCGAGCAGTTGTTTGAGGATCGCCAGCCCATCCGGGTGCTTGAGGTTGAGGGTCAGCGACTTCTTGTTGCGCGCCTGAACAAACCACCACAAGGAGGTGCCTTCATACAACTTGCGCCATTTGCGCAGCGGGTCGCCGCCGTCCGGCGATTCGATCTTGATCACTTCGGCGCCGAATTCGCCGCAGATGCGCGAAGCAAACGGGCCGGCAATCAAGGTGCCCAATTCAATGACTTTCAGACCGCTGAGCGGTTTGTTGGCGAACGGCATGCGAGATCCTGTAGGACAAGGCTGAGCGGATACAGAGTTTTAACATAGCCGGCTGTCAGTCGTGCAAGGATGATCGCCATCAATTGGTTGATTGCCTACGGCATCGGTTAGACTTGCCGACTTTCTCCGTATCTAGAAGCCCGTTCATGGCCCAGCCGTCCACCACCTATAAATTCGAACTGAACCTCACCGACCTCGACCGCAGCGTCTACGAGAGCGTCAAGCAGACCATCGCCCGTCACCCTTCGGAGACCGAAGAACGCATGACTGTGCGCCTGTTGGCCTACGCGCTCTGGTACAACGAGCAACTGTCTTTCGGTCGTGGTCTGTCGGACGTGGATGAACCTGCGCTGTGGGAAAAGAGCCTGGACGACCGCGTTCTGCACTGGATCGAAGTCGGTCAGCCTGATTCTGATCGTCTGACCTGGTGCTCGCGTCGCACCGAACGCACCAGCCTGCTGGCTTACGGCAGCCTGCGCGTGTGGGAAACCAAGGTGATTCCGGCGATCAAGAATCTGAAGAACGTCAACATTGCATCCGTGCCGCAGGAAGTGCTGGAAACCCTGGCCAAGGACATGCCCCGCGTTATCAAGTGGGACGTGATGATCAGCGAAGGAACGATTTTCGTCACCGACGACCGTGGTCAGCACGAAGTCCAGCTCAACTGGCTGCAAGGCGAGCGCTGAGTCCGCAGCACCGCCGATTTATCCCACGTATTCAAGAGAAGCCTCTGTCACCCCATGCGTATTGATCCTCGTCCGTTGCCCGCCACATTGCCGTTTCTCGGCGACCTGCCGCCACTGCTGACCCGCCTGTACGCGGCGCGCGGCGTGCAGTCCGAAGCGGAACTGGACAAGAGCCTCAAGCAGTTGATCCCGTTCACCCGGCTCAAGGGCATCGAGGCGGCGGTGGATCTGCTGGTGACGGCGCTGGAGCAGCGCCAACGCATTCTGATTGTCGGCGACTTCGACGCTGACGGTGCGACCGCCAGCACCGTCGGTGTGCTCGGTCTGCGCCTGCTGGGCGCGGCGCATGTCGATTATCTGGTGCCTAATCGCTTTGAGTTTGGCTATGGCCTGACACCGGAAATCGTCGAAGTTGCGCTGGCCCGCGAGCCGCAGTTGTTGATCACCGTCGACAACGGCATCTCCAGCGTCGAAGGCGTGGCGGCGGCGAAACGTGCGGGGCTTAAAGTCCTCATTACAGATCACCACTTGCCCGGCGATGAACTGCCGCTGGCCGATGCGCTGGTCAACCCGAACCAGCCTGGCTGCGAGTTTCCGAGCAAATCTCTGGCCGGGGTCGGGGTGATTTTCTATGTGTTGATGGCGTTGCGCGCACGCCTGCGCAGCCTCGGCTGGTACGAGACCCAAGCGCAGCCGAACATCGGTGAGTTGCTGGATCTGGTCGCGCTGGGCAGCGTTGCCGACGTGGTGCCGCTGGACGCCAACAACCGGATTCTGGTGCATCAGGGCCTTGAGCGGATTCGCGCCGGGCGTGCACGGCCGGGGATCAAAGCCATTCTCGAAGTGGCCAAGCGCGAAGCTTCGCGCATCACCTCGACCGATCTGGGGTTCATTGTCGGCCCGCGCCTCAACGCGGCAGGGCGGCTGGACGACATGAGTCTGGGCATCGAATGCCTACTGACTTCCGATGCCGCGCTGGCGCGGGAAATGGCCGCGCAACTGGACGGCATGAACCAGGATCGCAAATCCATCGAGCAGGGCATGCAGCGTGAAGCGCTGGCGCAGCTCAAGGACTTGCCGGTCGAGTCGATGCCGTTCGGGCTGTGCCTGTTCGATCCGGAGTGGCACCAAGGTGTGATCGGTATTCTCGCGTCGCGCATGAAGGAGCGCTATTTCCGTCCGACCATTGCCTTTGCCGATGCCGGCGACGGCTTGCTCAAAGGCTCGGGACGTTCGGTGCAGGGTTTTCATATTCGCGATGCGTTGAGCGTGGTCGCCGCGCAGCATCCGGACCTGATCGCCAAGTACGGTGGTCACGCGATGGCGGCGGGTCTGACGTTGCCGCAGGAGAATTTTCCGCTGTTTGCGCAGGCCTTCGACGCCGAAGTGCGTAGGCAACTTCGCGAAGAAGATCTGACCGGGCGCCTGCTGTCGGACGGCACCCTGGCGGTCGAAGAATTTCACCTTGAACTGGCGCGTGCGCTGCGCAATGCCGGGCCTTGGGGTCAGCACTTCCCGGAGCCGCTGTTCCACGGCGTATTCCAGTTGGTCGAGCAACGGGTGGTCGGTGAGCGGCATCTGAAAGTGGTGCTGAAAACCGAATGTGGCTCGGTGAAGCTGGATGGGATCGCGTTTGGTATCGACCGTGAAATCTGGCCGAATCCAACGATCAAATGGGTTGAATTGGCTTACAAGCTCGATCTGAACGAGTTTCGCGGCAATGAAACCGTGCAGTTGATGATTGCCCATATCGAACCGCGTTAAGCGCAAAGTGCTTTTGTGGCGAGGGAGCTTGCTCCCGCTGGAGGCCGAAGGACTCCCGATTCGTCCGAGCGCCGATATTGGGGCCGCTTCGCAGCCCCGCGGGAGCAAGCTCCCTCGCCACAGGTTCGGTGGCGCACACAGAAACATCTGGAACCCCCCGAGATCCCCGGTTGTCGACTAGGCTCTAAGCACTGCTTGATTGGCCTTGTGACGTCTTGTCGAATTTTTTGCCCGCGGGGGCGGGTGCTGCACCTCTTTCCTGTCACTCGTCGACTTTTCAAACAGAACCCTGGAGCCTGCCCACTGATTTGAGAGGTGCCCCATGAGTCTGCTGCTTGAACCCTATACCCTGCGCCAACTGACCTTACCCAACCGCATCGCCGTGTCGCCGATGTGCCAATACTCCAGCGTCGACGGCCTGGCCAACGATTGGCATCTGGTGCACCTCGGTAGCCGTGCGATTGGCGGCGCCGGACTGGTCTTTACCGAGGCAACGGCGATCACCGCCGATGGACGGATTACCGCCGAAGACCTTGGCCTGTGGAACGACGAACAGATCGCACCACTGCAACGCATCACGCGTTTCATCACCGCCCAAGGCGCCGTCGCCGGCATTCAACTGGCGCACGCCGGGCGCAAGGCCAGCACCCATCGGCCATGGCTCGGCAAGCATGGCAGCGTCAAACTGGATGATGGCGGCTGGACCCCGGTTGGGCCTTCGCCGATTGCTTTTGATCCGCAGCACACACAACCGAAAGCCCTGGATGAAGAGCAGATCGCCGACGTTATTCAGGCTTTTGTCGACGCCGCAAAACGTTCTTTGACTGCCGGTTTCTCCGTGGTCGAAGTGCACGCTGCGCACGGTTATCTGTTGCACCAGTTTCTTTCTCCGCTGAGTAACCAGCGCCGCGATCAATACGGTGGTTCGTTTGAAAACCGCATTCGTCTGGTGCTGCAAGTCACCGAAGCAGTGCGGGCAGTGTGGCCGGAAGAATTGCCGGTATTCGTCCGCGTGTCGGCCACCGACTGGGTCGAGGACGGCTGGAATCCGGACGAAACCGTGGAGCTGGCGCGACGCTTGAAAGCGCTGGGCGTGGATCTGATCGACGTGTCGTCGGGCGGGACTGCGGCGAATGCCGAGATTCCGGTCGGCCCGGGCTATCAAACGCGCTTCGCCGAACGTGTGCGCAAGGAGTCAGGCATTGCCACCGGCACTGTGGGCATGATTACCGAACCGGCGCAGGCCGAGCACATTCTGCGAACCTGCCAGGCTGACATTATCTTCCTCGCCCGTGAGCTGCTGCGCGATCCGTACTGGCCGCTGCATGCGGATGATGATCTGGGTGGACGCAAAGCGATCTGGCCCGCGCAATACCAGCGTGCGACGCATCGCGATCAACCGATCCATGAATCTGATCTGCGCGATTGAGCACAGCGCTGAAAAGTAAAAGCCCCGGCCAGTAGTGGTCGGGGCTTTTTTTGTTACGGGTATTTGCGCTTGTCTGGCGCTGGCGGGAAGTACTGATACAGCCAGGTCTCGCTCAACGTGCGGTCATTGGTGCGGATGAACAACCGCAGCTCTACCGGCTCGACGCTGTCGCTGGTCGGGTACCAGTCGAACAAAATCCGGTAACCCTTGATGTCATCCAGTACCAGCACGCTGAAGTCCTGCACCTTGCCGTTCGAGCAGGTGACTACCGGCTCAATCCCGGTGCCCTGTGGCAGACGCTCCAGACCGCCGCCAGTGAAGTCCACGGCAAAACGGCGAGCCCAGACCTTCGGATAATGCTCACCCGGTGCCCAGCCTTCGGTGAAGCCGCCCATGCCGGAGCGAGTAGCCTGCACTCGAGCCAGCGGCGTGCTGACCGGCGGAAGAGCGCTCCAGTAGAGCTTGTAGCCGTAATTCAGCGAATCACCAGCGGCCACCGGTTTCTTCGGTGTCCAGAACGCGACGATGTTGTCGAGGGTTTCGCCGGTGGTAGGAATTTCCAGCAGATCGATCGAGCCTTCGCCCCATTCGGTGGTCGGTTCTACCCACAGGCTCGGGCGCTTGCTGTACCAGTCGACCGTGTCCTGATAGTTGGCGAACTCGTGGTCGTTCTGCACAAGGCCAAAACCTTTCGGGTTGGTGTCGGCAAAGGCGTTGAACTGCAGGGTCGCCGGGTTGTTCAGCGGGCGGCAGATCCATTCGCCGTTGCCGCGCCACATGGCCAGACGATCCGAGTCGTGGATCTGCGGGTGAATGGTGTCGCACATGCGCCGTTCGTGGTTGCCACAGCTGAACATGCTGGTCATCGGCGCGATGCCCAGTTGTTCAATGGCGGTACGCGCGTTGATGTGGGCGTCGATGTCCATCACCACGCGCTCGGCCTGGCAATCGATGTCGAAGCGATAGGCACCGGTGGCGCTCGGCGAGTCGAGCAGGGCATAGACCACGAAGCGTGTGGCGTTCTGATCCGGTGTCTCGAACCAGAACTTGGTGAAGTCAGGGAATTCTTCGCGCTTCTTGGCGTAGGTGTCGACTGCCAGACCGCGTGCCGACAGGCCATATTGGCCAGAGGCATCGACGGCTCGAAAGTAGCTGGCGCCGAGGAACGAGACTACGTCGTGGCGATCCAGCTCCGGCGCCTTGAACAACTTGAACCCGGCAAAACCCAAGTCACCCTTGAGCTGTTGAGTGTCTACCGAAGTATTTTCATAGTTGAACAGTGACGGGCGGAAATGCACCTCACGCGCCATCCGCGTTTTCGGATCGACGCTGTACATGCGCACCGGCTGGCGGAAACCCATGCCGACGTGGAAGAACTGCACATCCAACTGACCCTTGTTTTCCTTCCACAGAGAATGATCGCCGTCGTAGCGGATCGCGTTGAAGTTCTGCGGGGTCATGGTGGCCAGGGTCGGCGGCAGCACCTGTTTGGTGTCCTGATAAGCGCTGCCGGCCAGTTGCTTGGCCAGGCGCTTCAAGGCGTCGAAATCGAACGCCTGTGCTTCGCCGTCGGCGGCGCCACCATTGGCGGCCCAGGCGCGGGCGGCGAGCAGTCCGGACGCGGACAGACCGGTGTAAGCCGCAATGGCCATGGATGCTTTGAGCAAATTCCTGCGATGCATAAGTACAACCTGTCGTGAGCAATCCCGCGCCGTTCCTGGCACGTGCTGGATCAGAATTTACGGTTCGGACATGCCTTCGGCCAAACGCAACGGACTATTAACAGATGCCCGATAGCTTAAACCGTTCGCGCCGATTGCAAAATTCGTTGATTGCAGGTGCCAGCGTCTCAATGAAACAAGACATTACGGTTAATTTATCCGACAGGCTTTTCTGATTTATAGGGCATTTCTGCTTTTTTCGACTAATTACTCTAAAAACTGCTTTTCAGCGCCGATTAACTTTCTATTCTATAGGCATCGCCGGTCACAACCCTTTCAACCGGCAGGGCTCAAATCGCTGCTTAAAGGAGCAGGGCGATGCGGTTTTCGAAAAATTCTGAAGTATTTGAAAAGGACATCGTCCATGGCAAAAGTGCAATGCATCACCGAAATGTTGGGAATTTTTCCGTGCCTGGGTGGCCGGCGCAGGAAGCGACTGAATTCTGAAGAGCGGAAACTGGTTGAACGCTATCGCGAGTTGTCGGAGAGCGACCGGATCGCGATGAGGTATCTGGTGGATGCGATGCGGAGTGTTTCGCGGTTCTGATGGTGTGACGCAAAAAGGGGGGCAGACATTGAGTCTGCCCCCCTTTTTTTGGTTTGCGTTCCGGGCGCACGAGCGTTGCCTCGGCGGGGAGTGGCGGCGAATTTTCACATGCAGAAATGTATTGCTGGTGGACGCTCCGTTTGGCTCGCCACCAGAATATCAAGAGATAGCAGCCCACTTGATGCGAAGCCCTGTGCAGAAACTCCACAACCGAACCGTTTCACAAAGCCTTCGTGCACTGATCTTGCGGCCCGATGACGCGAATCTGCCGTCAGTTGATATTCATCCAGTTACTATTGTGCGGGCGTATCAATCAGCGAGTATCAAATGATCTGGTTTCTAGAAGGGCAATCGAGTCAGCGTGACGTCATTATCGGCGCGCGCGAGGCACTCCCGGCGGATGTAAAAATCTTTGCCTCTCATCGTCAGGATCGCCCTGAAATCACGTCGCTTGCCGACGTCAGTTTCATGGAGCCGACCGATAACGAAGAGCGTATCGACTGGGTTATCGCCACCGCAGTAGAGCACAACATCAAAGTGATTCTGGCTGGCCGCGTCGGCCATGTCTTCGAGATCGAACGGGCGCGCTTCGAGCGGGCGGGTCTTGAACTGGTGACGGGCGGCACGTCCATGGCGACCTTCGACATGGTCGACGACAAGAGCCGATTCACCGCTGAAGCAGAACGCGTCGGCCTGGCTTGTGTGCCGGCAATCACTGCGGTGAACGCCGAAGAAATGTTCGCCGCTTATAAAACCCTCTCCGCCAGCGGTGAGGTCTGTGTCAAACCTGCGGTCGGTATCTATGGTCAGGGTTTCTGGCGATTCAAGGCAGATACCGATCCGTTCCGCTGTTTTGCCAATCCGGATGCCCGTGAAGCCAATTTTGAAACGTACATGCGTGCTTACTGCGAAGCCGAAGCTCCGGCACCGATGCTGATGATGCCGTATATGGCAGGCAGTGAGTGTTCGGTGGACATGGTCTGCGAAGGCGGCCGTCCCGTAGCGTTCGTCAGCCGTCGAAAGGCGGGTGTGCATCAGACCTTCGAGCGCGAGGGCGCCGCTGTCGAGCTGGCGCTCAAGGCTGCCGAGCATTTCGGTTGTGACGGAATCGTCAATGTGCAGACTCGTGATGACGCCGATGGCCAACCGCATCTGCTGGAAATCAACCCGCGCTACTCGGGTGGCATAGGTTACACGCGGGCGACCGGGACCAACCTGCCGGGCATTTTCGCGGCTCGACGCCTGGGCTTGCCGGAGCCTGCGACCGTCTGGCGACCGAATGTCCGGGTAAAAGGCGTGACTGTGGCGGCTGTGGCATCCTGATATTAAAGCGATATTGATTTTTGATACAATTTGCCGCGCTGCACATGAGGCAGCAAGTCGTTAGCAGTCAAGGAGAGATCAGGGAATGATGGTGCTGGCGCCTGGCGCAAATGCCGCAATATCGAGCGCACGGAGTCAATGGACTCTGGAGTGCGGCAAGTCCTCGGCCTTCGGGGACTATGCAGCAGTCGCTATATTGCCGGTGGACGAGAAACGCCGCCCGACAGGTGATCCCGCCCTGTTCCAGACCTCCCATGGCTGGATGGAATGGAAAGGCGATCAGGAAAACGTCGGTTGTGCGTTGAACCTCGCTGAATTGCCGGCCGGCAGCGATCGCGTTCTGATCATCGTCTACACCTTCTCGGCGGTAGGCCCGGTCAGCGACCTCAAAACCCTGCGTTTTCAGGTTGATGGCCAACTCGACTACAGCCTCGATCTGCGCGACAACGGCGAATCGGCAATCATCATCGGCGAGTTTTACACGCGCAATCAGCAATGGAAATTCCGCGCTCTGGCTGAAGGATCCGCCTATGGTCTGGCGGCTTTCGGCCGGCGAATCGGCCTCGAAATCAACGATGCTCATCCGAAGGGACGCTCGAGTCCCTCCGAGTCCGGCCGCAGCAGTGCTACCGGCACCGGATTTGCCGTCTCGAACAATCACGTTCTGACTTGCGCGCACGTCATCGAGGACATGCAGGAAATTCACATCTCCTCCTTCGAGGGGCGTTACCGTGTCGAGCCCGTGGTGGTCGATCGGCGCAACGACATCGCTTTGCTCCGGGTGCTGGACTGTCCGCCGCTGAAGCCGGTGGCGTTCAAGGAAGGCTTTGGCTGCGATCTCGGCGATAATGTCGTGGCGTTGGGCTTTCCCCTCGCCGGTTTTGCCGGGGGCGGCGTGCAAGTGACGCAAGGCGGGGTGTCAGGTCTGTTTGGGCTGCACAACGATTCGAGCCTGCTGCAGTTCACTGCCCCGATTCAACCCGGCTCCAGTGGCAGCCCACTGTTTGACTCTTCAGGAGCGGTGGTCGGTCTGGTGACCTCAAGCCTGCCGGATGCGCAAAACATGAATTTTGCGGTCAAGGCGCCACTGCTCCTCTCATTCCTTGGCGCTTGCCGCGTCGAGGCCAGCAAGACATCTGTCGGCAAGACTTTCACAACAGCGGAACTGGCGCGTGAAGCCCAAGCTTCAATGTGGCGTGTCGAAGCGCGGAATTTCTGACTTCTCTTGATTTGAAACATTTGGTACCGGCGTGCGGTTGAACATACGGCGCTGATTTAGGAATTTGCTCATGGAAAGTAACGCAGTTACACAAACGCTCAGCGCGCAACTGATGCGCGGGCGACTCGATGTCAAAGTAGATGATTCGCTCATCGCTCCGAACGCCTTGTTCGGCTTTGCCGAGCGCCGTAATCCCAAGCGTGCGTTTCTGTTCGTGTCCAAAGTGCTGGGCCGCCATATCCCGGTGCGCCCCTCTGCAATGAATACAAGTTTCGCAAGCCTCGCGGCGCAGATTCCAGCGGATCTGCCCGGCCCGGTGTTGGTGATCGGCATGGCCGAGACCGCAGTCGGCCTCGGTGCAGGCGTGCATCGCGCGTTCAGTGCGACCCGCCCCGATACGGTGTACATGGTCAGCACGCGGCACCCCACTGGCACTGAACTGTTCACTCGTTTTGAAGAAGAGCACAGCCACGCCAGCGCCCATTTGATCCATTTGCCGGTCGATCCCGATGTGCGCGAAATGATGCTGAATGCGCGCTCACTGGTGCTGGTCGACGACGAAGCCTCCACCGGCAAGACCTTCATCAATCTGCACCGCGCCTTGGTTGACTCGGGTCTGACCCAGGTCGAGCGTGTCGTGACCTGCGTGCTGACCGACTGGTCGCGGAACGCGGTGCGCGACACGATTGGCGAATCTGCGCATCAAGTGTCGTTGCTGCAAGGCTCGTACGACTTCCATGAAGACCTCGAAGCGCCGTTGCCGGAGATGCCGGCCGTCGGCACCGTCGCCGCCGGTGAGTGGCCGTTGTCGGCACACAACGATTGGGGCCGGCTCGGCGTGCGCAAGGTGGAAGACACCTTGGCCCCCGATCTGCAGATCAAGGCTGGTGAGCGGGTGCTGGTAGTCGGCACCAGCGAGTTTGTCTGGCGTCCGTTCCTGCTCGCCGAACGTCTGGAACGTGCCGGCGCCGATGTGCACTTCAGCTCGACCAGCCGTTCGCCGATCGCGCTGGGTCATGCCATCGGTCACGCATTGTCGTTCTCGGACAACTACGGACTGGGCATTCCCAACTTTCTCTACAACGTGCGCCCGGGCGAGTTTGATCGCGTGCTGATCTGCTCGGAAACTCCGGCGCAGGCAGTCCCCGCCGAACTGGTTGCCGCCCTGAATGCCGAGGTGATTGTCGATGCTCAGTAATCGCCCGCTGGCCTTGGTCGACCTCGACGACACGCTGTTTCAGACCGCGCGCAAAATGCCCGAAGGCACGCCACGCCATCCAGCGACCTTCGACATCGAAGGCCAACCGAATGGTTACATGAACCCGGTGCAGAAGACCCTGGTGGAATGGTTGTTGTCCTCGACTGACGTGGTGCCCGTGACTGCGCGCAGCGTCGAAGCGTTCAGTCGGGTCAAACTGCCTTTCGACAAGGGCGCTGTCTGCTCCCACGGCGGAGTGATTCTCGGCGCCGACGGCAAGATCGATGAGCAATGGCAGGCGCACATGACTGTCATTCTGGCCGACTTCCAGAGCCGTCTGCCGGATCTGAGCGCCGCGACCCTGGCCATTGGTAAAGAGCTGGGCATTTCGCTGCGCGGATGGGTGGTTGAAGAAGAAAATCTGCGCCACTACGTGGTGACCAAGCACAACGAATCCAACGACGAAGTCCTGCAAACCGTACTGGCTGAAGTCCAGGCGCGCGGCTTGCTGGAGGGGATGCACATCCACGGCAACAGCAACAATCTGGCCTTCCTGCCTGCCGGTCTGTCGAAGCGCGTGGCCGTTGAAGAACTGTTGCGCCGTGACCGTGAAATCAACGGTGAACGACCGGTGCTGGGTTTTGGCGACAGTATTACCGACCTCGGCTTCATGGATGCCTGCCATATGTGGGCAACCCCGTCGCGTAGCCAACTGGCGCGGTTTGTGGGGCATGCGCTCAATGACTGAGTCTATCGCTGAGCTCAAGACTGTCGGTAGCGGCAGCTATTTGCAGGACGACGTGCACTTTCTGCTCCAGCCGGTGCAGATGGAAGTCACCGACGTCGCAGAGAAAGAGCGGCTGATTCAGACGAAGCAGAAGCACTATTCGGAGATGATCAGCTTCGAGAGCGCGCCGACGGATGTGCACAAGGCGCTGTACCAGCGCGCGCTCGCGCAAAACGGCGTGCGCATGGCCAGCGACGTTCAGGCGCTGGCGCTGGCGTTGAATGAGTCTTGCACAGGGCCCTCGATTGTTCTGGTGTCCTTCGTTCGCGCCGGCCTGCCGCTGGGCGTGCTGCTGCGCCGGGCGCTGATCGACATGGGCCGCGAGGCTCATCATTACGGGATCAGCATTGTGCGTGATCGCGGCATCGACATCGTGGCGCTGGAAGCAATCATTCAGGCCCACGGCGCAGACAACATCGTGTTCGTTGACGGCTGGACCGGCAAAGGCGCGATCTCCGGTGAAATCCAGCACAGCCTCAAGGGTGACGCGCGATTCCCTCAAGAACCGCGGCTGGTGGTGCTGGCCGACCCGTGCGGCCGCGCCTGGCTGTCGGCCTCGGCAGAAGACTGGGTCATCCCGTCGGGCATCTTGGGCGCCACCGTCTCGGGACTGGTTTCCCGCTCGATCTGGCCGGCGAATGGCGGACTGCATGGCTGCGTGGTCTATGACCACCTGACCGAGCACGATGTGACCCGTGACTTCATCGAACACATCGACCAGCAGCGCGAAGCGCTTGGCCCGGTGCATCCAGCCAAGCCGTGGACGGCCACCGAGCGCAGCGAACTGCAAGCCGCCGCCACGCAAGTCGTGGAGTCGCTGGCCGCACGTTTCGATATCAGCAATCTGAACCGGGTCAAACCGGGCATCGCCGAGGCGACTCGCGCGGTACTGCGCCGGGTGCCGGATCATGTGCTGGTGCGGGATCGCAATGACAGCGACGTGCAATTGCTTTTGCACCTCACCGAAGGCGCTGGCGTCTGCGTTGAAGAAGTCGGCGCCGCACTCGGCCCGTACCGAGCCGTGACCATCATCCGGAGCGTGAGCTGATGAAGAAGCTTTCTCCGTATGCCCTGGGCGCCACGCTGTATATGCCGGCCACGCGCGCCGATCTGCTGGATGTGGTGTTCGCCACCAAACTGCCGGAACTGCGCTCCCTGGTGGTATGCCTCGAAGACGCGGTTGCCGACATCGATGTCAGCACCGCACTGAGCAACCTGCATCGCCTGCTGTCGACAATCGATGAGCGCGGCGGGCGGCCTGCCGAAGGCCCGGTGCTGTTTGTGCGTCCACGCGATTCGGCGATGGCGGCGGTGCTCAATGACTGGCCATTGATGAAACACGTCGACGGCTTTGTGGTGCCGAAGCTGACGCTGCGCAACCTCGACGCCTGGGAGCAGGCGGTGACCAGTCCCGAGCTGTTTCTGATGCCGACCCTGGAAACCGTCGACGTGTTCAATCCGGTGGCGATGGTCGAACTGGGCCAGGCGCTCAAGGCCAATCTCAATCACCGGATCATTGCTCTGCGTATCGGCGGCAACGATCTGATGGGCAGCCTCGGTCTGCGGCGCAATCCGGCCACCACGCTGTACAGCACGCCGATGGGCTACGTGATTCCGATGTTGGCCGGGGTCATGGGCTCGCAAGGTTTTGCGCTGACCGCGCCGGTGTTCGAACAACTCGCCATGCCGAATTTGCTGGGTGAAGAGCTCGAACTGGACATCGCCCACGGCCTGGTGGGCAAGACCGCGATTCACCCGAGCCAGATCAGCATCATTCAGGATGCGCTGCGGGTCAGCCTCGAAGACCTCAACAGTGCAAAGTTGATCGTCAGCGACGTGGCCCCGGCCGTGTTCAAACATAACGATGTGATGTGCGAGCCGGCGACCCATTACCAGTGGGCGATGAAAATCCTCGAACGCGCCGAGTGGCATGGCGTGCGCCAACCCGATGCTGCCCACGGTGAAACACCCATCCGACTAGCCGAGGCCATTCGATGACCCAGCCAAATACCGGGCCTGACCGGCCGGGGAAAAAAGTGCTCTGCGTCTTTGACTTCGACGGCACCCTGACCCGCCATGACAGCTTCGTACCGTTCCTGAAGTTTGCATTCGGCAAACGCGAATTCGCCCGGCGGGTGCTGACGCTTGCGCTGCCGAGCATTCGATTCCTCGCGCGCCGCATGAGCCGTGACGAGCTCAAGGCGCAGTTGATCAGCCGTTTTCTCAGCGGCGTTGACCCGGAGTGGGTGAGCCAGCGAGCGGCGAAGTACTGCGAGGCATTCTGGACCAAACTGATGCGCCCGACAGGCTTGATGGCGATTGCCAGCGAGATCGCCGCAGGTTCGCAAGTCACCTTGTGCTCGGCCTCGCCGGCGCTGGTGCTGCAACCCTTCGCCGATCGCCTGGGCATCAAGCTGATCGGTACCGAACTCGAAGTGATCGACGGCAAGTTGACCGGACGTATCTCCGGCAACAACTGCCGTTGCGAGAACAAGGTTCTGCGGTTGGAGGAGGTCTACGGGCCGCTGACCGAATACCGGCTCAAAGCCTGGGGCGACACCCGTGGCGATCACGAATTGCTTGCTGCGGCGCAAGACGCGCACTGGCGACACTTTCATCCTGCATGGCGTCGTGGACGTCTGCGGACAGCAAAAAGCGCGGTCAAACCTGATCGCGACGTGAACACTGACGATCAACAAGGAGCGTAACGATGGCACTTACCCTGAGCAAACAGCAAAGTATTTCTCTGGAAAAAACGGCCGGCAGCGCGTTGACCCGCATCAGCCTTGGCCTCGGTTGGGACCCGGTGAAAGCAGGCTTTCTCGGCAAATTGATGGGCGGCGGCGGGGAAGTCGACCTCGACGCTTCGTGCATCCTGCTCGACAGCAGCCTGCAAGTAATCGACCTGGTCTGGTTCCGTCAGTTGAAGTCGCAGGACGGCTCGATCCAGCACTCCGGCGACAACCGTACCGGTGAAGGCGATGGCGATGACGAAACCATCCACGTTGATCTGTCGCGTCTGCCGGCCAGCGTCGAGCATCTGATTTTCACCGTGAACAGCTTCACCGGGCAGACCTTCGAAAAAGTCGAAAAAGCCTACTGCCGCGTCGTCAATGCCGACAAAAAATCGGAATTGGCACGTTTCAACCTGTCCGAGAAGGGCGGTCACACCGGCATCGTGATGGCGAGCCTGTCGCGCAAAGGTTCCGATTGGGACTTCAAGGCCATCGGCGAAACCACCCGCGGGCGCACCGCTGACGACCTGGTCAATCTGGCCGTACAGGCGCTGCGCTGATGGCCACTCTCGTACCTGGTGGTAATGCGCCGGTTGCCAGCGGCCAGCTTCGCGTTGATATCAACTACACGCCCATTCCGGGCGTCGACATTGATGTGTCGGCGTTCGTTCTGAACGCTTCGGGCAAAGTCCGTGGCGATGGCGACATGTGCTTCTACGGCCAGACCAGCGTGCTCGGTGGCGTGTTGCAGATGACCGAGGCGGCAGCCGGGCGCGCGGTGTTCACCGTCGATCTGAGCCGGCTTGAAGCTGCGGTCGAAAAGGTTGCGCTGTCGGCGACGATCCACGAGAACAAGGCCAGTTTCGAGCGCGTCTCGCAATTGTCCGTGGCGGTCTCGGGCGGCATCGAAGCCCAATTACCGACTACCGGCATGAAGGAAACCGCGTTGATTCTTGGCGAGTTTTATCGTCGCCAGGGTGAGTGGAAATTCCGCTGCGTTGCGCAAGGTTTCAACGGTGGTCTGGAACCCTTGGCCAAGCATTTCGGTGTTGAAGTAGCGGCTCCGGCCGCTGCGCCGACGCCTGCGCCAGTTCCGGCTGCGCCAACACCTGCACCGGCACCTCCGGCAGCGAAATCGACGATCAGTCTGAGCAAGATCACGCTCGACAAGACTCGCTCGTCGATCAGCCTGGAGAAAACCGCCGGCGGTTTCGGCGAGATCAAGGTCAACCTGAACTGGAACAAGGGCAGCGGTGGCGGCTTCTTCAGCCGCAACAAATCCGTCGACCTGGACGTTGGCTGCCTGTTCGAACTGCAGGACGGCGACAAAGGTGTGGTGCAAGCCTTGGGCAACTGCTTCGGCAGCCTCAGTGGCCGGCCTTACATCCAGCTCAAGGGCGATGACCGCACCGGTTCGGTGGCCGGTGGCGAGTGGATGCACATCAACGGCGCGAAGTGGAGCGAGGTCAAACGCATTCTGATTTTCGCCTTCATCTACGAAGGCGCGCCGAACTGGAAAGAGACTGACGGCATTGTGACCATCTACATTCCCGGCCAGCCGGACATCGAGGTACGCCTCAATGAAGAAGGTGGCCGCGAAGGCATGTGTGCGATTGCCATGCTCGAGAACGTTGACGGTGCGGTGAAGGTTTCACGCCGCGTCGACTTCCATCGTGGGCATGCGGCAGTCGACAAGGCTTACGGCTGGGGCATGAACTGGCGCGCCGGTTCGAAATAATACGGATGGCGGGGCTTTTCGGCCCCGCCCCTTGAGGAGATTTGCAAATGCTTGCATGGCTTAAAGAAAACGCGGCAGCGGCTCGCGACAAACTGACAACTGAGGTCGGTAAATTCAAGAACCAGAAGTTCATGGAAGCGATGACGGCCAGTTGTGCCATCGTCGCTGCGGCGGACGGCGATATTTCTTCGGCTGAAAAGCAGAAGATGATCGGCTTCATCAACATCTCGCCTGAATTGAAAGTGTTCAATACGGCTGATGTGATCAAGTCCTTCTCGACGCATTGCGAGAAGTTCGAGTTCGACTTCCAGATCGGTCAGGCCGAAGCACTGAAAGTCATCGGCAAGATCAAGAACGACCCGGGTGCTGCGCGCCTGCTGGTTCGCGTTGCCTGCTCCATTGGCGCATCGGACGGCTCATTCGATGACAAAGAAAAAGCGGCGTGCCGTTTGATCTGCGCCGAGCTGGGTCTGAACCCGGCTGACTTCGATCTTTAAGGAGCGGTACCTGTGGAAACGCAAATCGGATTTCCCCCGCTGACCATGGCGGTGTTTGTAGGGCTGGCGGTTGGCGCCCTGCTGCTGGACATGGTCACGCACCGTGGAGACAAGCCCATTTCGCTGATGAAGGCCTCGATCTGGTCGATCTTCTGGATCGCGATTTCGCTGGCGTTCGCAGGTTTCCTGTACGTGCAGCACGGCGCTGAAGTGGCCAGCCTGTTCGTCACCGGTTATGCGCTGGAAAAAGTCCTGAGTGTCGACAACCTGTTTGTCTTCATGGCGATCTTTGCCTGGTTCAAAGTGCCGGATGGCCTGCGTCACCGCGTTCTGTACTGGGGCATCATCGGCGCCATCGTGTTCCGTGGCGTGTTCGTGGCGATCGGCACCGGCCTGTTGGCTTTCGGTCCGTGGGTGGAAATTGTCTTCGCGGTGATCGTTGCCTGGACGGCCGTGATGATGTTGCGCGCCGGTGGGGACGATGACGAGGAAGAAGACTACTCCAAGCACATGGCGTATCGCTTCGCACAGAAGCTGTTCCCGGTGTGGCCAAAACTGCACGGCCATAACTTCTTCGTGACCCGCAAGGTGCTCGAAGGTGAGCTGCAGAAACCGGAAAATCAGGGCATGACCCTGGCGGCCAAAGGCACGTTGTTCGCCACGCCGCTGTTCCTGTGCCTGGTGGTCGCGGAAGTGTCGGATATCCTCTTCGCGTTCGACTCGGTGCCGGCAGTGATCGCGGTCAGCCGTGAACCGCTGATCGTTTACTCGGCCATGCTGTTCGCGATTCTTGGCCTGCGGACCATGTACTTCGTGCTCGAAGCGCTGAAACGCTACCTGGTGCATCTGGAAAAATCGGTCATTGCGCTGTTGTTCTTCATCGCAGTCAAACTTGGCCTGAACGCCACCGACCACATGTTCCACCACGGCTACACCATTGACGCCAACACCAGCCTGTTGATTGTTATGGTTGTCCTGGCAATCGGCGTAGTGGCGAGCCTGATCTTCCCGGGTCAGGAAGAAACCCAAACCGAAAACAATTGAGTAGCAGCATCAACCACAAGGAGATGTACCGATGGCTTTGACACTTCAAAAAGGTGGCAACCTGTCCCTGACCAAAACCGACCCGAGCCTGACCAAAATTCTGGTTGGCCTGGGCTGGGACCCGCGCGCTACCGACGGTGCCGAGTTTGACCTGGACGCCAGCGCGTTTCTGGTAGGCGCAAGCGGCAAGGTTCGCAGCGACGCAGACTTCATCTTCTACAACCAGTTGAAGAGCGCCGACGGTTCGGTTGAGCACACCGGTGACAACCGTACCGGCGCTGGCGACGGCGACGACGAAGTACTGAAGGTTGACCTGAGCCGTGTCCCGGCCGACGTCGAAAAAGTCGTGTTTGTCGTGACCATCCATGACGCCGAAGCCCGCAAGCAGAGCTTTGGCCAGGTCGGCGGATCGTTCATTCGTGTCGTGAACGAAGTATCTGGTGCTGAAGTCGTACGCTATGACCTGGCTGAAGACGCTTCCACCGAAACAGCTATGATGTTTGCCGAGCTGTATCGCAACAACGGCGAGTGGAAATTCCGCGCTGTGGGCCAGGGTTATGCTGGTGGCCTGAAGGCTGTCGCTAATTCTTTCGGTCTGAACTTCTAAGATCCGGCATTTTGCCAATTGATTTGCAAGGCCCTGAATTCAGGGCCTGACTCACACAACCAAGAGGAATCTGAACATGGCGGTATCACTGAGCAAGGGTGGCAATGTCAGCCTGTCCAAAGAAGCTCCAGGCCTGACTGAAGTCATCGTTGGCCTGGGCTGGGACGCACGCGTCACCGACGGTGCCGAATTCGACCTCGACGCTTCGGTTTTCGTCGTTGGGGAAAACCGCAAAGTGCTCGACGACAACAGCTTCATTTTTTACAACAACAAGAAGTCTGCTGATGGCTCGGTCGAGCACATGGGCGACAACAAGTCGGGCGCAGGCGAAGGCGACGACGAACAAGTCACCGTCAAACTGACCGGCCTGGCGCCAGCAGTGAAGACGCTGGTGTTCGCTGTGACCATCCACGAGGCTGAATCACGCAAGCAGAGCTTCGGCCAGGTGCAAAACGCCTACATCCGCGTCGTCAACAAAGCTGACGGCAAAGAGCTGGCACGCTTCGACCTGAGCGAAGACGCTTCGACCGAAACCGCGATGATCTTCGGCGAGCTGTATCGCAACGGTGAGGAGTTCAAGTTCAAAGCGATCGCCCAGGGCTTCGCTGGCGGCTTGGCGCCATTGGCTAAAGAACACGGCGTGAACATCGGCTAACCCGAAAGGGTTGCTAGAGCCCCCTGCGTTTGCCGGGGGCTTTTTTTTGCTTGCAGATAACTGATCGGCGACAACGATCAGACGTAGCGTTTCGAACCGCTGTTTTGCAGTGGCTCGCCTTTGAACACTTCCGGGCCGTCCATCGTCAGCTTGAGTTTGTCGCCATTGCGGGTGAGCCACGGCGTGGCTTCGCTGCAAGACTCGGAGGTAGCTCCGGACGGGCTGAGTACGATGTGATCCTGGTCGATTTCAATCAGACCGATGACGTAGGTGTAGATCATGTCGCTGAAGTCATCATCGTCATCATCACGACCTTGGGGAAACTCGAAGGCGCACTCGACGATCTGGTTGCCGTACTCCATGCGCATTTTCGGTTTCAGGGAAGCCACTGAAACCGCACCGTTGTCGACCGCTGAGTACACGCTGCACACCAGCGCCACTTTGCCGCCCATCAGTTGCGAGATCGCCGGATTGATGTCGACGGTTTCCACCGCCGGTTCGTTGGCACTGGCGCTGACCACATCGCCGGTATGGAACACGTAAGGGTCGAGGTCAAACTCGCCGCGCTTGTCCGGTGCCTGGATGATCGACATCCGCCCATCCGGGCGCAGGATGCCGATGCGCAAATCGAGGTCGTCGTTGTCGCAGTCGTCACCGTTATCCACCCAAGTGGCGCTGACTCGAATGGCTTTCGGCGCAGACGGGCCTTTTTCCAGCGAGACCTTGTGGCTGCTGCCGACCTTGTCGAGGGTGATCAGCGACTTCTGCATGCTGACGGGTTTGGCTGGAGGCGGAGGTGGCGCTTCTTCTTCGACTTCAACTCCGTACAACCCACACAGACCAGCCAAGCCCGAAGCGAAACCTTGCCATACCGAGCGCGCTTTGAACTGGCCATTGCGCACGTACAGATCGAGCACGATGATCCCGGTCTCTTTGGAGAATGGCTCGGGTGCCAACTCCAGCACCTGAGCACCGGCAATCACTGTGGCTCGCAGCTCCTTGACCACCTCGAACCCGCCAGCACTGCCGTCCTGCGTCAGGGTGATGGCGACTTTGGTGATGTTGGCGGGCAGGCGCGCCAGATCGAAACTGATGCTGTGACTGATCACGCTGCCCTGAACGACCGGCGCGGCGAAAGTCGCCGCGCCGGACGGATGTTCAGGAACGTTGAAGAACACCATGCCGCTGTCATCCAGCACCTTGCCGGTGTCAGTCAGCAGAAACGCGGTCAGATTGACGTCGAGATTGGCGCCTGCCGCGTGCGTGACCACCACCTGTCCCTGCGGGCTGCTGAGGGTGGTGTTTTCGCCGGGCTTGAGAGACTGATTCAATTGAGATCCCTATTCCATGGATAAACGGGCAGCACACCGCGTTCGCGATGTGCTTTGAGCGTTTCGCGGGTCAGCGAATGATGCTTTTGGCCTTGGCTTCCTTGAGCCAAGACGGGAATTCAGCCATCAACTTGTCGTACAGCTGTTCCTCGCTGATGTCATGCAAGTCATCCAGCGCGAAGAAACCGCAGTTGTCGACCACGCGTCCGGTCAGGGTGTCGAGCTTTTCCAGGACGCCGTAGTTGGAGCCGCCAATGCCGACGAACTGCCAGAAAATCCCCAGGTTGGCAGCGTCCACCATCAGCTTGGTGATCTCGCGATTCTTCGAAACGCCGCCGTCGCTGATGAAGATCACAAACATGGGCGTCTGGTCATTGGACTGCTGGAACGACGCCAACACCTTTTCAATGACTCGCGGTTCATCGTTGAAGCGACCGCCGACATTCCACTTTTTCCAGCCCTGGCTGTCGGTGTCGATGAAGCGCTCATAGTTGCGGAGTGTGACGGGGGAGAGTTGCAGTGGTTTCTCGGCGAATGCCCAGCAATCCAGTTCGCCATCTTCATCGAACGAAACGGCAAGCGGGATCACCCGGTCGAGCACTTCCTGTACCCGGCCACGGGAATACTGGCCGTTCATGGAACCGGTTGCGTCGAGCACCAGCACCACGCGGGCCTTGGTTTCAGTGAGATTGGCTTTTTCGAGGCTGACTTGAGCTTTCTTCGCCAGGCTGACCAATTTCGGCGCGGCGTCGCCAACACGTTTCTCCAGAGAGACTTTCGCCGGTATGGGTGACGCTTCCTCGGCAACTTCGCCACCGAAGTGCTTGACCAGCGCATCCAGTCCCTCGGCATAGCCCTGAAGGTTGGCCGCGAGGCGCCACTCACCGTCCTTGCGATAAAGATCGGCGACCATGATCGCTTTCTCGCCGGTAAAGTCAGCACCCGAGAATGCGGAACTGGCAACCGACTCGCCGGTCGGGCTGATGACTTCGAAGCTGCTGGCGCGAATGTCTTTCAGGGCGCCAGCGCCATCGATCGAGGCGGTAAACACCAAACGGTCGATAGACGCTGGAAGCGAATCCAGGCTGATCTCGAACCGACCGCCATCGGCGATTCTGATACTGGCGCAGGGCGTGCTCGGCTGATTGAAAAAGACCATGTAACGGTCATCCGAAAGCTTGCCTTGCGCATCGACGCCAAAGCACACGAAGTCGATCACTTGCGCGGCGTCGATCCTGATCGAGAGCGTCAGTGCGCGTCCCTGAAGAATCTTTGATAACGGCAACCGTTGGCCCTGGCTGATCTGCATGTGTGACTTCCTTGAAAGTTTGAATTCGGTGCCTTTCGACGCGACGGGTAATCTGGCCGAAAAGCACGTCGAAATCAAATTGACCACCCCCTCCCGCGAGCATCAGTGCTTGAGCATCACATGCCGCCAGTGATCGATTTGCGGTTGTGCGAGTAAGTGCAGCTCTAGCAACATCTGGAAGCACACTCGCCCTGAGGTGTGCGGCACTTTCGAACTAGTCTGACGGCCTTATTGATCCGGATTACCCCTGTTTGGAGGCGGAACATGAACACCCGTGGATTGCTCGATCAACTGCTCAAGTCCGGCCAGGACATGTTGCAGAACAAGACTGGCGGCACTCAGAACAAATCCTCTGCCGGTGGCCTCGGCGGCTTGCTTGGCGGGTCTTCCGGCAGCGGCGGCTTGGGTGGCCTGCTCTCCGGCGCCGGTGGCGGCGCATTGGCAGCCGGGGCCATGGGCCTGCTGCTCGGCAACAAGAAAGTGCGCAAGGTCGGCGGCAAAGTCGCGATCTATGGCGGCCTCGCCGCGCTGGGCGTCATCGCCTACAAAGCCTACGGCAACTGGAACGCCCAACAGGGCAAGGCCCCGCAGTCAGAACCACAGACTCTCGACCGCCTACCACCCGCGCAAGTCGAACAACACAGCCAGGCCATCCTCAAGGCACTGGTCGCCGCCGCCAAAGCCGACGGCCACATCGACGACCGCGAACGTCAACTGATCGAAGGCGAGTTCACCAAACTCGACAACGACGTAGAACTCAAGAACTGGCTACACGCCGAACTCAACAAACCCCTCGACCCGACCGACGTCGCCCGCGCGGCAAGCACACCGGAAATGGCGGCTGAGATGTACGTGGCGAGCGTGATGTTGGTGGATGAGGAGAACTTCATGGAGAAGAGCTATCTGGATGAACTGGCGCGGCAGTTGAAGCTGGAGCCGGGGTTGAAGGTGGAGTTGGAGAAGCAGGTGCGGCAGGCTCTGACTTAAATCTTGCGGGTTGCTGGGGGCGTCGGTGGTTTGGACGCCTCCATCAGTCATGCGGCTTGTGCGTTGGCCTGCAGTTCCGCTTCTCGTTTGGCGATGGCCGCCTCCAACTCCGGGGAGCGATTGGCCCATTGCTCGGGGGGCAACGGTTTGGACCATTCGATGATGGCGGGGTAGGTGAGTTCGGGCGGATGCGACAGCTTCAGATCCTGCAGTTTCTCTGCGAGATAGGTTCCCAGAATCGTGATGCAGAATATCCCCATAAAACACTCAACAGATCTCCCTTGCGCAAGTCGGTAATAATTGAACCGATCTGTGTTTCTTCATAGGGTGCAATGCCTACTCGGCTATCAGGCACAGCGTCCGGCCCGACTTCCATATAGCTGCGGGTGCACTCCCACAACGCCATAGCTGTCGTACCGCCGCCACAGTTGAAACCGAGCGAAAAATGTTTGTTTTCTTCTTTTGCCTGCGGATCAGGGTTCTCAAAACCAATGATTAACAAGCCCATGGTGGCTTTGCCGGCCTGACTTACTGAGGATTGTTGCGTTGCTGCTGCGGTTACGCTTTCCCAAGGGACGATCCAGTATTCGCCGCCCTCTCGCGGGACGCACACCTCACGACGCTGGCGGTTGAAGCGAACAGGTAAAGGCACATCGCGCAATAAACCTTGAACTACAAATATGGAAGGAATTCCAATGATGATCCCTCCGCCAATCAGAATAAAAACACTGAGGTCGGGTGATATATTTCTAAATACGAAAGCCAAAGACAAAAACAAGATGAGTGCTGGCCACATGGCCATTGCCGCCGATCCAACGCTAAAGTTGCCGATGTCGAGAAAACTTTCGTTCTTGCGCCAGATTGTATTGAGTACGTCTTGCGGTTTCTCCCCCGTGGGAATCGGTAGTGGTGATAAGTAATCGTTTTGCGAAAATATCCGTTTTTTCGTGGTGCCTGCCGGTGGCGTGCTCATGCTTTGTCCTTGGGTTGCAAGTAAAGACCGCCGGGCTTGCCGTCGCCGAACGGATAGCTTGGCACACGATCCAGTTCCGGTGTCGGGTCGTCCCGTAAGCTAATGACTCATCGGAACGTTAACCTTGGCCTTGATGAAAGGCACGCCTGGTGAAAGATAAGGTTTGATGAAATTGGCAACTATCTCTTTCTGTTTTTTTTCGCGAAAAATATTGATGCTATAGCTTATCGTGCGGCCAAGTCGCTGATTGAAGTGCGTGAATTTCAAGTCTACTACCTCACGATTTGTTGCAATGGCCAGCTGGGTGAAATCCTTCCATTCGTATGTAAGATGGTGGTACTGAGTGTGCATGTCCCGGTAGCTTTTTGAGTTGGCCATTGCTAGGTACGTTAATCCGATGCATCCAGGACCGACTATTGCTCCGATCAAAAAAGCAGGATCAACGCTTGCCAGAATAATGAACATGATAGCCGTTATTGCTGTTAGCCATTTTAGGAAGGTCAGCATCCATTTAGGAAAGTCTTTCCACTCGCAGCACTCCAGTCCTGATTCGGTGAAGCGATAAGAGAAGTTCATTCTTTGATGGGTCATGGATGCTAGGGCGATGTTAACTGTTGTGAAGAATAATAATGTCAGCGTTCCGCTGAAAAGAGGATCATCGTCCATGCTTTTATATATTAATGCTGATCCAATCGTAATTGCAGTCAAGCACGACCAGAACATTATATTGGCTACGAGAATGTTGTAGTTTCTAGCGCGAATAGTCCAGGCTAGTAATTCGTTTTCATTTGAATATTTCCATTGGAGTCGCGAGGGGAGAGCAAATTTAGTATGGAAGTTGAATAGGTTTTTTTTCATGATACTACTAAAATCGGTATTGCAAGGTTCAGTGTTTGAGTGCGTTGTCGATGCAGTAGGAGCCCCCCAGTATCAAAATTACTCATTTGAAACGTAACGTAGCGAGCTCACCCGTTTTAACTTGCCCGCATTCATCCATGGCTACGGTTTTGTCTACCTGGAAAAATACGAGCATAAATAAATTACCTTTTTTTGATGTGGTTTTGTGTTGGCGCATCTGTAATGAGCGAATCTTGGGCTCACTCTGTGCTTAGCGGTACGTTGACCTTCGCATTAATGAATGGAACTTCCGAGGGAAGATAGATTTTCATGACGTTTGCTACTAGGTTTTTCTGGTTTTTTTTGCAGAAGATATTAAGGTTCCACTCTGTTTTGTGATCATGCCCATCTTGTATTACGCTGTATTGTAGGTCGACAACTTCCCTGTTTGTCGCGATAGCAAGTTGTGTAAAGTCGCTCCACTTAAATGCATAGTAATTATATTGGGAATGCATCTCTCGATAATTTTTTGAGTTTATCATAAAAAAGTACGTCAATCCCATGCCTCCTGGTCCAAGCAGAGCGCCGAATAAAAATGAAGGGTCTATAGTGGCTAGGAAAATGAAAATAATGGCTGTAGCAATGGAAAGCCATTTCAATGAGGTTAAAGTCCAGTTAGGAAAATCTTTCCATTTGCAATACTCTAATCCAGACTCTGAAATCCGGCAGGCGAAATTTACTTGCTGATGGGTCATGCATGAAATTATAAATAACATAACTATGAAGAAGAAGGCGCAGGATAGCGTGCGCCAAGGTTGGTTCATACCTTCGTATACGCCATACATAATGGCAGTGACCCCGGATATGAGTGCTGCCATAAAATAAAAAATACAGTTAGCCACGACCGTGTTGTAATTGCGTGCTCTGACCGTCCACTCCAATTGAGCCGGTTCGTTGGCATGTTTCCAATGCAATTTAGGTGGTAGGCTAGGATCTCTGCTGGCTGTGAAAATTGTATTGCTCATTGAATATTTCGCTTTGGGATCGCTAACTTTAGGAATTGCGTGCTCTTCGTTCTCAACACAACGCCGTCCTTTTCCTTCAACTCACCACTAAAAGCGTTGCTCGCCCGGTCGGCCTCACTCGCCGTCCATTCAAGTTTCAACCGAAATAGATAGCCACGTCCATCATTACGCTGAAGTGTACCTATCGGGTACTTGACCTCTAATTCAAGGATTGGACTGTCGATAATCAGTCAGTGCTCATTGGGACGTTGACCTTAGCGTTGATGAAAGGCACGCCTGGTGAAAGATAAGGCTTGATGAAATTGGCAACTATCTCTTTCTGTTTCGATTCGCAAAAAATATTGATGCTAAAGCTTATTTTGCGGCCGAGGCGCTGATTGAAGTGCGTGAATTTCAAGTCGACTAACTCGCGATTTATTGCAATGGCTAGTTGCGTGAAATCCTGCCATTCGTATATAAGATGGTGGTGCTGAGTGTGCATGTCTCGGTAGCTTTTTGAGTTGGCCATTGCTAGATATATTAATCCCATGCCCCCGGGGCCTATTATTGCTCCGATCAAATAAGTTGGATCAGTTGTTGCGAGAAAAATGAAAGTGATACCTGTGGTCACGATCAGCCATGTCAAAAGGGTTATGGGCCACTTTGAGAGATCCTTCCATTCGCAGCATTCGATACCGGATTGAGTAAAGCGATATGCGAAATTCATCTTTTGGTGAGTCATGCAGGAAATCGTAAATACGATGAAGTTGAAAAATAATATGCAGGATAAAGTGCGCCAAGGTTGACTCATTCCTTCATAGACCGAGTACATGATGAAAGAGGCGCCCAGGGTGATTGTCACCATAAAGAAGAACATGCAATTCGCGACGAATGTATTGTAGTTGCGTGCTCGAATTGTCCAGCCCAATAGTTCTGGTTCGTCGGAATACGTCCATTGAAGTCTTGGAGGTAGGGGCGGCGATTTGTAAAATTTGAGCATTGTGTGACTCGCGATCTAATTTGGGATTGGCAGTTTTAGAGTTGGAATGCCGTTTTTGATCGAAATGATATCGTCATTTTCTTTCAACTCACCGCTTAACGCCCCATCGGTTCGGTTAGCTTCACTTGTGCTCCACTCCAGCGCTATCCTAAGCGGGTAACTGGTTTTACCTTTCTGCTGAAATGTTCCTGCGGGATATTTAACTGCTAGCTCAACTAGCAAAAGGAATGGGTCTATTTGTCTGCAGAAATAGGTGTGAATAAAAATAAATTCGTCACCTTTAATCTGGTCCCCTTTAATCTAAATGGCCTTCTATAATACGGGGTAGAAAAAGAGTGGCGTTATTCTTGTTTGGGGGGGGCAATCTAATTTTCTAATTTAAAACATCGATTTTTTCTGTTGTGCAAGTGGCGTGTGGTGATAAATTGGATTTAATGATAGCGATCGCTTCTTTTTTTTGTGAACCAAAGAAAATATAGAGGCTACCTAATGCCAGATGTTCGGAGTTTTTCTTCGGTACACCATATTCGAGTTCGATCATGTTTCTGTTTGTTGATATTATTAATTTTTTTAGTTCTTTCCATAGTAGAAAATGGTGATGATATTCCGTGTGTAACTCCTGATAGCTTTTGGAGTTCCCCATCGCTAGATACATCAAACCCATTCCCCCAGGGCCTATCATCGCTCCGATTAAAAAAGCTGGATCAATCGTTGCCAAGAAGATGAAAATAATCGCAGTGATACCGGAAAACCACTTTACGAGCGTCAATGTCCATTTAGCGGGGGACTTCCACTCGCAATACTCAACTCCGGACTTGGTAAAGCGATAAGCAAAATTCACTCGTTGGTGGGTCATGCACGAAATCGTAAACATTATGAAAGTGAAGAAAAATACACAAGATAGGGTTCGCCATGGTTGGCTCATCCCTTCATAGACCGAATACATAATGAATGAGCCACCGAGAGTGAGCGCGGCCATAAACGCAAGCATGCAATTAGCCGCGAATGTGTTGTAGTTTCGTGCGCGAATAGCCCACTCCAAAAGTTCAGGTTCAGCAAGATACTTCCATTGAAGTTGCGGCGGCAAATCAGGTGCTTTGTTAAATATCGTACAAATCATTTTTCTATTCCATTAGGCACGGCTAATTTCAAAAGGGCGGTGTTTTTTTTACTTAGCACGATGTCGTCCTTTAACTCGCCGCTGAAGGCGTTGTTGGCTCGGTCGGCGTCATTTGGAGACCACTCGAGCGCTACTCGAAACATGTAGCCGCGTTTATCTTTGCGTTGGAGTACTCCTGGCGGGTATTTGACCTCTATCTCAAGAACAGGGCTTTCTGTCGACGAGTTGATCCACACTTGCCACAGACGATGGGGGTCAGTGTCGGAGCTAGAGAAGTCCGCTGGGCTGGGTTGGATGCTTGGGCCATCGGGTAATTTACCTAGCTGCTTTGGGTCCACCCAATTTCCGTTGAGAAACTGTTCGTAAAAGCTTTCTTTCGTGATCTGGAGCTCATTTGGCGAGAAATAGTTGATTTCGACCATTGCTGGTTGCAGGGTCACTTCTTGTCCCTGCAATGTAGACGGCAATTGAATCTGGACCCAGAAGCCCAGCCATTTTCGCGGCGTGCTGCCGCCACCATAATACAAAGCTCTACCCAATACGCTGGGGCGCTGTAAGGTTTCTAACAATGCTTGCGTCTGTTTTTGATGGCCCTCGTCACCTGACCACTCCAGTTCCGCGCCGTGTCCCCAATTACAACGGTATAGCCATAGCCGCAATCCATCGCGCTTGTAGCGATTGGCCGCCATTGTAATCATCAAATAAGCGATTCCGAGGATCGCCAAAATGATCGTTACAGGACTGGACATTACCCACGCGAAGCCGAACAAAGGGCCGAGCGCCATACCAGCCAATTGAGCCGTTGCAACTAAAGACATTCCGAAAGTCACACCAAATTTCGCCCAAAGTAGTGTTTTTTCTTCGCCACTAGTGGCGCCTGCTACGTCTTTGGATATCTGCCAAGCCTCGAGCCCAGTCGCAATAACTCCAAAAACGGCCCATGTCATGGTACGGAACATCAGACCTTTCGAGGTCGCTGCAAACTCGTTTGCTATCGCTGCTTTGGCACTATCACCGGAAGCCGCTGCTTTTTTAGCTGCTGATAACCAAGTGTTATAGGATGCTTGAGCCACACTCCGAGTTTTTTGACCTAATTCAGCCGTCATAAGTCCTGCTCGGCTCCAAGCTGGCCCAACCCATAATGCAGCAATCGCATTGGCCGCGTATGCGGCGCTTGACCCCATTAACCGCGCATCATCGGCAGAAAATTGACCGTCGTTTTGTGCCTGTTTGATAGTGTTGTAAACATTCCACACATTTAGACCAACCAGCAACGCTGGCAAAGCATTACCCAAGTTTTGCCCCATCCAGCTTTTGGTGCGCACCAAATACTCGTGTGTCCCTGCAATTTTGAGCTGTCCCACCAACTCTGATTGCCCAAGGTCGGCGAGCCAGTTGTTGATTTTCGGAATGCCTGCATCCAGACGAGTGCTACCCGATGCTTTTGCCACGATTTGATTGGGGCGCGTCAAGAACAGGGCTTTCAGTTCTTCTTCAAAGGCTTGAATAGAGATGCGTGCCGAACGCTGATCGTACGCTGAGCCAGGGCGGGACAGTACACCTTTGGCGCCCGTGATTTTTTTGTTCAAGGTTACGAGCTTCAACTGCCAGGCTTGATAATCACGTTGGTAGGTCGAGTTGAAGGCGAGCTGGGTTGCGCTGGATATTTCGGTGGAAATCAGCACTTGCGGCACTGCGAGTGTCAGCGCGACATCTTGTTTCATTGCTGGCAATAGCGAGATGCTCAATCCGTGCCATGCGTCTTTGGCCTTATTGTTCGCAACCTTGATCAGCGTGGTCATGGATTGCTTGGCGCCAGTGCTCATGGCCTTGTAGAGCTTGCTGTTTTTGATCGCCTCAAGATCCAGAACCGCTTTGATTTCAGCGACTCGTGTGGCGATGCTTGTGGCATCACCGGACGAAGCCAGCGTCAACGTGGCAGCGCTACCGTCGCCTTGGCGGCCTTGGTCATCCAGATTGCCGGTGGTACTGAAGTTGTGCGTCACCTGCTTGATCAGCTTGGCCAATTCAGGAGTGAAGTTGAATAATGCCATGCCGAACAGTGTGCTCGGTTGCTTTGCCTGTTTGCACAACCATTCCTGGCCTTTTTCTCCATTGCCCAGCACGGTGTAAAGCGCATGGGCGCTTTCCAAAAGTTGGCAGGATTGTTCCTCATTGACGGTGTCGTGGTAAACCGCCTCGGCGCTGGGGCTAAGTTGGTCCAGCCAAGTGATCAGGTCCTGTTCGCTACGTTTGCAATGTTCTTGAAGCCGTTGTGCTTCGGTAGTGGTCTGACTCAGGTACTTCTGTACCTCGTCAAAGCGCACATCCTCACGCCAGTAGCGTTTGGAGTTCCATTCATCGAGAGCTGTTTGCCACTTTTTTTGATCGGGTAAGTGTCCCCACTTGGTTTTGAATGAGATCTGGGCAGCTGTGGTCGCTGACGCCGAACCCATCTCCACCATTGCGGCTTGATCTCCGCCTACCAGATCCTTACCGCGCTCCATTTCATCATTTGTGCGGAGGAGACCATAGAGATCATCGGCGTAGGCTTGCCGCTTGATCGGATCCTTGATGGAAGAAGGTGTAAAGGCATCGGTATCAAAACCACACAGATTTTGTACCGCGATCGCACTTTGCAGCTTGTGTTGATTGAGACTTTCGAACTGACTCTGCTCCATGAGTCTGCCGGCCAAGTTCATGGTCAAGTCATCAATAATCGCCAGCGGGTCGTCCAGTGCCACGAATAACGCTGTGTCCTGTTCAGGGACTTTGCCACGTACAAGTGCTTCTTCGAATGCTGGCTTAAACGGGCCACCCTTTTCCGGGGCTTTGGTGGGCAGAAGGGTGGTTGCGAAGGTGGGGGCACTTTCGCCAGCGGCGAGGATGTCCGACACGCTTTTACCGAGTTCGGTTATCGGGCCGCCATGGCCGACGTTGCCACTCGTGCAGAAGCCCGCCAGATCGACTTTCCGCATCCATTGGTTCTGTTCCGTCTTGCTATTTCGCATCAGTTCGCACATGCGCCAAGTCCATTGGACGGGCGAATAAGCGATGCGTAATTGATTACGGCGGGGATAGAGCAGGTACGGATGTGTTTCGCCCGGGTTGTTCCGCGCATCCTGATTCAGTTGTCCGTCGGTCCATTTGTGCCGCGTGAACTGATTCCCTTTGACCTCGTACTCGTGGAAGGTCTTGTCGGCACTGTCCCACACATACAGCCAACCATCACGAAGTTGGCGAAGGGTATAACTGCGGGTCTTGAGTTCGGACGGCTTGCCTGACCATTTTTGCGGAAGTGGATTTGGGCCTTGGCTGCTACCTTTTGCTGGCGATTCATCCACCGCGTAGCGCACCGGGAATATGGCGACTTCACCGGCCATCAGTGAGCACTGTCCCGACCCCATCGGGGCATTGGTGAACTTCTGGTTGCGGTTGGCCTGTTTCAGTTGGGCGTCAGTCGCGGGCTGAGTCATCACACTTCCTTGTCGATTTCGATGTCCAGGCAGTCGTCGTCCATCTGCTGGATACGTATTTCTGGCGCTAGTCGGGGGGCGTCAGGGGTGCGCGCCAACCAATCCTGATAAGGCCCACTGGGGCGCTCGGTAAATCCTGCACCCCAGCGCAGGCTGTATTCGACCCAGATAGCGAGGCTGCGTTCGCTTGATAGTCCCCAAGCTTCGGCTTCATCCAGTCGTTCATCAAACCACAGGGTGCGCTCGCTAACTTCCAGACTCGAAAGAGGTCGAGGATGATATTGCTCAAGGTTTTCGTGCAGGCGCTCCATGAACTGCCAGCGCGCGGCCCGACCAAGTGAATCCAGTTGAGCTGGTCCCAAATGGGCGTATTTGTCCTGCCAGTCCGCTGGTCGGGAGGAGCGGAGAAAATTAATCCATTGAGTCGGCGTGGATGACTCCCATGAGTGCGATTTTCTGGGCACTGACCACGATTCGACCGGGCCGAGTACCGCATTGAGGTGCTCACCTTGATAACTACCTAGCCAATGCCGTGTTACTAACGGGTCAGCAAAGCGGAGCATCGCGCTGCCTCCCAATACATCGGGAGGCGCGATGAACCGTCTGAGGTGATCCGCGACGACACTCATGGTGGCGCGGCTGGATATAAGGGTCGCGTCCATCTGATTGGAAGTGTTCTGATACGTCTGGTTAATCATGCTGGTTGAGCCTGAAGGCTTCACCAATATCGGCCCCAAGTCTTTCAGATCCGTCCACCGCGTTCCGATGTACAAAGGTTCAATTTCTAACGGTTCGCCGAGCTGATACAGACTGGCGATTGCGTCGGGGCGCAATACGCCGTCGATCAACAGGAAGTTGGCGTTGGATGCATTACTCACTTTGCGGCTTCCTTCGCAGTTTCAGCGGCGGCTTTTTCACAAATTTCACAACGCGGAGTTCCTCGCATCAACGCCTGCCGTTGCGCCGGCACCAATACCTGCCCAGCCTTATCCGCATCCGCCTGCTTCAACGGCCCCGGCAACAACGGTGCCGCGCCAGTCCCGCTACCCGGTCCACCCCCAGAGTTGATGTTGATCACCGGCCCGCTCATGGTCACGCCGCCGCTGTCGATCTTGATGAAGCTCCCACCACCAATCAGCGTCAGCTCCGCGCCAGCCTCCATCACCACTTTCATGCCGCTGCTCAGGTGGATTTCCTGACCCGCGTCGATGAACTGTCCGGTGCCGATCTTGATGTGCTGATTCACACCCACCGTCAGGTGATCACTGGCCTGCGCCTCGACCTTGCGATCTGCATAAACCGTGTGATGTTCTTCGGCTTTGAATTCCGTGTAGCTGTTCTTTTCGACGGTGTCGTGGCGCTCGTTGCCGACGCGAATCTTCTGGTCGTGCTCGATGTTTTCGTCCCAGTCGCGCTGGGCGTGCAGGAAGATTTGTTCCTGGCCTTTTTTGTCTTCGATACGCAGTTCGTTGAAGCCGCCGCCGCCCATCGAACTCAAGGTCTTGAAGGTGCTGCGCGTCTTGTTCGCCGGCAGGGCGTAGGGGACGGTGTTTTCCTTGTGGTACAGGCAGCCGCTGATCAGCGGTTGGTCGGGGTCGCCTTCGAGGAAGGTGACGAGGACTTCCATGCCGATGCGCGGGATAGCGATGCCGCCGTATTGCGCGCCGGCCCACGCTGAGGAAACCCGCAGCCAGCAGCTGGTTTTGTCGTCGGCCTGACCTTCGCGGTCCCAGTGGAATTGCACTTTGACGCGGCCGTATTGATCGCAGTGGATTTCTTCACCTTTGGGGCCGGTGACCACGGCGCTCTGGCTGCCGAGGATGCGCGGTTTCGGGTG